>JAJZEV010000226.1:0-3381 GCA_021805665.1 Pseudomonadota bacterium | reverse complement strand
TTGTCCGGCGACAGGCGCGGGATACCGTCCAGGATCAGCGTATGGAAACTGGTGGCGATCGCCAGGTAGTCCCCCGCGCCCAGCGCGGTGTTGCACAGGCTGTCGAAGTCGAACCGGGCAACCCCGTCCGCGGCGAGGGGCACGATCAGGTCGCGCCCCATGACCGTCAGGGTGACGGGACGGACGGCGGACCCGCCGGTCAACCGCACGAACGCCTTATCGAGTTCGCGGCGCGACATATCGTCCACCGGCACCTGCCAGGTGCGCAGTCCGCGCATACGCTCCCGCCGGTAATCGCGGGCACCGTTCATGACCAGCAGTTCCAGCCGCTGCTTGATCAGCCCGATGAACGGCAGGAAGGCATCGCGCCCCGGCTGGCCCTTGAACAGGTCGTCGGGGGCGGTGTTGGACGTGGTCACCACCACCACGCCGCGGTCGAACAGCGCCTGGAACAGCCGCCCCAGAATCATCGCGTCGGCGATGTCGTTGACCTGGAATTCGTCGAAGCACAGCAGCGCCGCCTCGCTCGCGATCTGGTCGGCGAGCGGCGGGATTGGGTCGGCGACTTCCGGGTGAGACCGCTTATAGGCGTGGATTCGCGCGTGGACGCTTTGGATGAAGCGATGGAAATGGATGCGCTGTTTGCGCGCCACCAGCGCGGTGTCGAAGAACAGGTCCATCAACATGGACTTTCCGCGCCCGACCTCGCCGACCAGATACAGGCCGGTAGGCACGTATTCCTCGGTATGGCGGCGGATCAGGCGCGACAGCAGCCCGCGGCCGGCGGATGGCGCGGGCCTCGGGTCGTAGTCGCGCAACCGCTCCCACAAATCCTGCAACCGGTCGATCGCGATGGCTTGCGCGGGATCGGCCGCCAGGGCGTGGCTGGCGATCATGGCTTGGTAGGCCGGCAGCGGGCCGGTCTTCAATGAGGGAGGGGCGATATTATCCATGGCGGGGCCGCCAGGAGATAGCGTGTCCCGGCGCGAACGCCTAGACTCAAGAGTCTGATGAGCACAACAACCCTGCCCCCCATTCTCCCGGCCGTGATCGCGTTGGTTAAAACCGCGGGCGTCTGGCTCGCGGCGGAGTTCGCCCGGCCGGATGGGCCGCGCTTCAGCGATGGCGATACCGCCCCGATCGATACCGAGATCGAGTTGTTCCTGCGCGAACGGCTGACGGCGTTACTGCCGGCCCGGTTCGTGGGCGAGGAAGCCGGTGTGCTGGCGGCGGAGGCGAACGGCTATTGCTGGGTCGTCGATCCGCATGACGGCACAAGGGCATTTCTGGAGGGCCGGCGAGGCAGCGCGATCTCGGTCGGGCTGCTGCGCGGGGGGAGCCCCGTGCTGGGTGTGGTATATGCGCCGACGAGCCCGGATCGCGGCCCCGACATGATCGCCTGGGCCGAGGGCGCCGGGATCACCCGTAACGGGGTGGCTGTCGATATCGACCTTAGCCGGCGTGAACTGACCGCCGCCGATGTCGTGTTCCTGAACCACGGCGCCGGCCAACGGCCGGTGTGGAGTTCCACCGCCTGCGCGCCCGCCCGGTTTATGCCGTTGCCGTCCATCGCCTATCGGTTGGCTCGGGTGGCAGTCGGCGACGGGATCGCGACGGTCACGCTGCGCCCGGTGAACGCCCATGACATCGCCGCCGGGCACGCGTTGCTGACAGCGGCTGGCGGCGTTCTGGTGGCCGAGGACGGCGTGCCGGTTACCTATAAGGAGGATGGCTCCAGCCGCCCGTTCGCCTGTTTCGGCGGCGCCCCGTCCGCTGTGGCGACCCTGCGGGCGCGCGTCTGGCGCGGCAGCACGGAACCGCGCCGGGAGCCTAAAATCGCACTGAGTTGGCCGCGGGTCGCCGAGGGGCAGCGGCTGGATCGTGCATTGGGCTGTCTGCTTGGCATGGTCATCGGCGACAGCCTGGGATCCATGGTGGAGTTTCAAACCGCAAGGGCTATCGCGGCGCGGTATCCCGATGGGGTCCGGGATCTGGCGCCAAGCCCGGTGTGGCATACGCTGGCGGGCCAGCCGACCGACGACTCGGAACTTGGATTGACGCTGGCGCGCAGCCTGGCGGAAGCCGGCGAATACGATGCCGATAATGCCGCCACGGCCTATGGGCGGTGGTATACCAGCGAGCCGTTCGATTGCGGCCAAACCACCGCACTGGCATTCGGGGCAGCAGCCTCCGCCATCGCCAGCCCCGCTCGGGCGGCCCGGGCGAAGACCGATCGGGCGAGCCAGGCCAATGGGTCACTGATGCGGATCGCCCCGATCGGTGTCTGGGCGCGCGATCCGGACGAAGCCGCCCGGTTGGCCAGCGAGGACTCGGCCCTGTCGCATCCGCATCCGGTCTGCCGAACAGCGTGCGCTGCTTATGCGGGGGCGATCGCGGCCGGTTTGGCCGGAGCCGACCGGCGCGGCATGATGGACACCGCGCTGCGTATCGCCGAAGCGGCGGGGGCGGAGGCCGCGCCGGTTCTGGCCGTTCTGCGGCAGGCGCGGGCCGGTGTTGCCCCGGCGGAGTTCCAGCACCAAATGGGGTGGGTGCTGATCGCCCTGCAAAACGCATTCTTCCATCTGGCCGCGGGAACCGCGACCGAACCGGCTTTAATCTGGACGGTTGCCCAAGGCGGCGACAGCGATACCAACGGTGCCATCGCCGGAGCCCTGTTGGGAGCGGCGGACGGGCGGGCCTCGCTGCCGGTGCGGTGGATCATGCCGGTGCTGACCTGCCGTCCCGATCCCGGTCTGCACCCGGCGCGGCCCAGACCCGACGTTTACTGGCCGGACGACCTCCTCGACCTGACCGAGGCTTTGCTGCTAAGGCGCGTATCGTCATGATCCAAATCGATTACGCCAAACTGGCCGCGACGCCGGTTTCCAACGATCCGTTCCCGCATGTCGTGGTGCCGGCCTTCGTGCCGCCCGCCAGCCTGGACAAGGTGCTGGCCGGTCTGCCGCCGCTGGGTAAGCGCGGGTCGTTCCCGGTCGATTCGGTGAAGCTGGGTCCCGATGCCAAGGCACTGATGGACGCCATGGAAGGCCCGGAACTGCGCGCCGCGATCGAGCGGCTGTTCGGCCTGGACCTGCACGATGCGCCGACCATGGTGACGCTGCGCGGCTGGACCAGCGAGCGGGATGGGCGAATTCACTGCGACTCGCTGGCCAAGCGGGTGACGGTGCTGCTGTATCTGAACCGCGAAACCGACGCCTGGAGCCGGCGGGAAGGCTGCCTGCGCCTGCTGCGCGGGCCGAAGGACCTGGAGGATTTCGCCGTCGAAGTGCCCCCGGTCAACGGCACGCTGCTGATTTTCCCGAACGGGCCGACGACGTGGCACGGGCACCGGCAGTTCGTGGGGCAACGCTACAGCGTGCA
>JAJZEV010000113.1 GCA_021805665.1 Pseudomonadota bacterium | reverse complement strand
AGCCCTACCCCTCACGCGTCGCCGCCTGACGCGGGTTTCATATCAGCGGAAGCGTCGCCTCCATCACCTCGGGATCGTCGGTCATCCGGCGAACCGAAAAGCCCAGGTGCCTGATGAAGGCCAGCATCGGCTGATTATCCGCCAAAATCTGGCCCTCGATCTGGCGCAGCCCGCTTTGCCGGCCCCACGCGATCAGCCGGCGCATCAAATGGGACGCCAGCCCCCTGCCCTTCAGGTCGGCCTGCACGATCACCGCGAACTCTCCGGATCGACCGTCGGAATCGGCTGCCAGCCGGGACACACCGACGGTTTCCCCCGTCGAGTCCCGCACAGCGATAAATGCCATCTCGCGGTCGTAATCGACCTGGGTCAGCCGCACCGTCTGTTCGGGCGACAGTTCCCGCATCGCGCTGAAGAAGCGGTAGCGGATATCCTGCGGCGACAACCTGCTGAAGAATGCGGTATGGGCCTGCGCATCCTCCGGCCGGATCGGGCGGATGGTCATCGCCTCGCCCGCCACCATGCGGTGTTCGGTCAGTTCCGCGGGATAGGGCGCGATCGCCAGACGGACGGGCGCCTCCTCCGAACCGCGCAGCCGCAGCCACGCATCGGCCGCCAGCACACCGTCCGAATCGACGAACAGCGACGGCACCTCCAGCACCGCGATTTCCGGAAAATCGACGATCAACTGGCTGATACGCACCAGCACCTGCGCGACAGCTTCGGCGTTCGCCGGTGCTCGGTCCCGCAGCGGTTTACCCAACGTCGCGCCGGTACGGCTGCGCTGGATCAGCCCATGCGCCAGCGCCAGGTTCAGCGGCGGCAAATCGACCGCCATATCGGTCGGGCTGGATAACGTGCCGCCACCGCCGAAATAGATCGTGGGTCCGAACGTGCCATCGTCGGCCACGCGAACCGCAACCTCTCGCCCACGGCCGGCGTGACGCTGGACCAGCAACTCGCCCGAACAGCCCTGGCGTTGCGCGCGGGCCGACAAAAGGCGCGACGCCGCCAGGATCTGCGGCGCATCGTGCAGATCGAACACCAGACTGCCGGGAAGGCGATCGGCCGGCGGGGCGGTGTCGCGCAGCTTGACCACCGCCGGATAGCCCAGCAGATCCGCCGCCGGACCCGCATCCGCCGGACTGGCGGCAAACCGGGTGGGAATCGGCGGAATGCCATAGGCCGCCAGAACGTCCAGCGCCTCATCCTGATTGAACGATAAACGCCCGGCCGCGCGGGCACGCGCGAACCGGCGGCGGACCCATTCGCGTTCGGGTTCGAAGGTCAGAACCTTGCTGGATGGCAATTCGCGCGCCGCTTGGCGGTTACGCCGGTCGCGCACCAGATGCTCGAACCCCTGAACCGCCTGATCCGGTGTGGCGAACACCGGCAGGCCGCACCGGGCGAGCGTCGCACGATGCACAGAACCGGTGGTTTCGCCCATGGCGCAAATCAGCAGCGGCGCGCGCAGGTCCGCCGGCGGATGGCACAGACTTTCGATGGCCGCCTCATCGGCCTGACCTTGCGGCGCATGGACGACCAGCACGCCGCCGATATTGGGGCGGATCGCCAGCCTGAACGCGGTGGCGGCAAGGTCCGCGGACTCGACAAGCAGAATGCCATGGTCCGGCGCATCGTCCGGCATCAGCCGCAGACCCTCCCGCAGCACACTGTCGGCCGCCAGCCGGCCGGGGCCGATCGCATTGCTGACGATCGCCAGTGTGTCGCAGCGGGCGGGCTTGGCGCGCGACAGCGTTTCCGCCGCCGCCAGCAGGTCCTCCAGCCGTTTCACCGACAACACGCCCGCCCGGCGCAACGCCGCCTCGAAAGACAGATCGGCCGCACCGTCTTCGTCCAGCAGCCGCAGCCCGGCGCGGATCGCGACGACCGGGCGCAGCTTGGCCGCGGCACGGGCGGCCGACAGGAACAGCCGGTGATTCTTGATCCGGCGGATATCCAGCAGAATGGCGCCCGTTCCGGGATCGCGCGACAGCCAGTCCAGCGTCAGGCCGAAGCCGATGTCGGCATTGGCGCCGAGTCCGACGATATGGCTGAAACCCACCCCGTTCGGCCCCGCCCAATCGATGACAGCCCGGCTAAGCGCGGACGACTGCGAAATCAGCGCCAAACGGCCCGGCGGCGGCGGGATATGCGTGCGGCAGGCATTCAGGTTCAGCCGCGGCACCGAGATACCAAAGGAATGTGCGCCCAGAACCCGCACGCCCGTGCGTTCGGCATGCGCGGCAAGATCGTCGCACGGCCCTGGCACGATGGCGGCAAAGCAGTTCGCCTCCGCCAGCGCGGTCATCGCGGCGCCGATCCGATCGGGCGCGAGCGCGAGTACCGCCAAATGCGGCGTACCTGCCAACTGGGCGGTGTCATGGATGGCCTGAACCTCGCCGGGGTAACCGGCGAGCGCGAGATTGGCGACGATCTGGCCGCCAGCCGGCGTGTCCGCGCCGATAACGGCGATCGAACCGGGGCGGAAGAGGCAGGCCGGATCGAAGCGGCCGGTGGTATTAAGCCGAAGAACTGTCATGGTGCGCCGCAACATAAGGGGCACCCGGAGGCCGGGAGCAAGTTGCAATTCGATGCAGGCTGCCGTTGCATAGCAGGTACACGGAAAGCGAGGGGAATCGAAAATGCCGGATCGGTCGCGTTGGGACCCGGAAATGGCCGCGTTCACCGCCGAACAGGAAAAGGCCACCGCGGCTTATCCTCCGGTTCGGGTGGAACTGCCGCTGGCACCGCACCGCCGGGTCAACGATCTGCTGGGGATGCGAACCGCGGCCGGCGGGCCGGTCATGGCCGAAACGGCGGATCGCTGGGTGTCCGGCACCGGCCGGCGGATTTTCTGCCGCGTGTTCCGACCGATAACCGACCGTCCGATCCCCACACTGGTGTACTTCCATGGCGGCGGCTGGGTCTGGGCGAACGTGGATACGCATGACCGCATGACCCGCGAATATGCCGCCGCCGGTTCGGTCGCGGTGGTCAGCGTCGATTACGCCCTGTCGCCGGAGGCAAAATTCCCTCAGGCGCTGCTGGAGTGTGCCGAAGTGGTCCGCTTCGTCGCCAGCCACGGGGCGGAATGGGGGCTGGATTCGACGCGGATTTTCGTCGGCGGCGACTCGGCCGGCGGCAATCTGGCACTGGCAACGGCTCTGCTGCTGCGCGACTCCGGCGGACCGGCTCTGACAGGGGTGCTGGCCAATTACCCGGTCAGCGACTCGCGCTTCGATACCCCAAGCTACCAGGAGTTCGGCGCCGGCGGTTACGGACTGAACACAGAACGGATGGCGTTCTACTGGAGTGTCTATGTGCCGCACGAAATCGACCGCTTGCATCCGTTGGCGGCGCCGCTGCGTGCCGATCTGACCGGACTGCCGCCCGTCATGGTGCTGCTGGCGGAACTGGACGTCCTGCGGTCGGAGGGCGAGGCCCTGGTGGAAAAACTGCGCGCCGCCCGCGTTCCGGTGGAAACACAGACATTTCCCGGCACCGTGCATGGCTTTCTGCGCGCGACCGGTTCGGTGCAAAAGGCCAGGGATGCGGTCGCGGCCGCCGGGGCCTGGATGCGGCGGACGGCCGGGTAGCAAAACGCCCGGATCAGGACAGAATCGCGGATATTGTGTTGGCATGAATCGAACGACGCTATATATGGATAATCCTGTTTGGGTATGGGGATTTCCATGGACGGTTTCGCGGCACGGTTTATGCACCAGGTACCCGGCGCACACTTCGGTGACGTCCCGCTGCCGGCGCGTTCGCTAGACCCCGGCATGGGCATCGCCGTCGGCCGCCGCACCATCTTCCGGCCCGAGGACAACGAATGTTTCGGCCGCGTCGCCGACCGCGTCGCCGCGGGGAACATCGCCCTGCTCGGACGTGACCTCGATACCGCCGCTCACCAGGAACAAATCCGCCTGCGCAACGCCATCGCCACGGGCGCGCTGCTCACCTCCGGCCGGCACCTTCAGCACGGCGACGA
>JAJZEV010000029.1 GCA_021805665.1 Pseudomonadota bacterium | reverse complement strand
CAGGGCCTGAAACGCGGGCGAGAATGCCTGCCCGCCGTCCCCGGTCGTGGTCATTCCCATAATACCGCCAGAGTCGGCGACCTCGTTGGCGAGTGCCGTTCCGTCGTCGTCGGCGAAGCGCTCCAGCGGGCAGATGCTGACGGCTTGCAGGTCGATGCGGCCGGCCCAGCCATCGCGCAGCCGCCGGAACACCGCCCAATGTGTCTTGGCCGCTGGCCAGTAGCTGTCCAAATGGGTCCGGATCGCGGCGGTGCCGTGGGCGTAGGCGCATTGCAGGCCGAATTCGAACCGACGCTCGATATCCGCCTCGCTGTAGTGCCTGGACCGGTCGGCGATAACGGCGGCCTTGGCGCCGGGATGGGTGCCGGTGGCGTTCGGCTGGCGTGGCCAGGTTTGGGTTTTATCCAGATGAACATGGCCATCGACAAAGCAGGGCCAAAGCTGGCCCCGGTCCAGGTCGATGCCGTCGGAAGCCGTGCCGGCGGGGGCAACAGCGCTGATGCGACCGCCGGTCAGGCGCACATCGACGCGGGCCAGGCCCTCGGCATCGGCGCTGGCTTCGTCCAGCAGAGTGGCCGGAACGGTGGCGTTCCGCAGCCAGATATCGGCCGGCAGCGTGGCGGGAAACCAGGGCATGGCCATGCTGCTATTCCGCCGCGACGACGTAGTTGTTGGTTACCTCGGGGTCGTTGTGTTCCTTCAACAGCTCCAGCAGCCGGCGGCGCATGATCAGGCCGGGCCGGTCAGAAGTCATGTGCGCCTCGGTCCGGTGCGCCAGATCCAGGGCGGCGTCCGGGTCGGTGGCTTCCAGGATGTCGCGGTCCTCGTAAACCACGGCCGCGTCCCAGTCGATCAGTTCCCGGGTGCTGCACTGTTCCTCGGTGTCGTTGCGATACAGCAGTTGCACCAACTGGATGCGCCCGTCCTCGATCGGCGTGGCGCAGTTGACGATGATGTGCCGGATGCCGCTGGGATAGGTCATGTCCATACGGCGGCAGAACGGCAGATACCAATGGTTCCGCATCGTACGTGTCGTCGTCGGTTCGGTCGTGCCGGTGACCCGGAACGCCCGCGGCGGGTTGACGATATCCACGACCGTGGTCGCGACGAAGCCGTAGCCGGTTTCCTCGATCTCATACTTCCCGGGCTTGGGCTGGGCGTTGTCGCCGAAGGTGCCGCGATGCACGAATGCGAAATGGGCGTTGTCGAAACTGTTTTCCATCAGTCGCAGCGGGGCGGTCTGCCACTGGTCGTAGAACTGGAAGATTCTGCGGAAGCCGGGCGCGCCATCCTCGGGGATGTCGAACAGCGGTTGCAGCGGATCTTCCAGGGCAACCCAGACATAGCCATACCGAGACTGGCAGTGGAACGAGTCCACCTTGTGGCGCGGCAGGTTCGCCCCGGCCTCATATTGCGGAATGCGCACCACCTTGCCTTCGCGGTCATAGGTCCAGCCGTGGTAGCCGCAGACCAGGTTGCCTGCGTCCATCCAGCCTTTCGACAGTTTGGCCGTGCGATGGCAGCAGCGGTCGCGCAGCGCGGCCGGATTGCCGTCGGCATCCAGGAACAGCACGATATCCTGGTTCATCAGGCGAAACGGCTTCGGCCCATCAGTCAGGTGGCTGACCGGCACGGTCGCATACCAGAATTTCCGCATGGTCTTTTGTTGCGTGGTCAGCATCGCCTCACCTTTCCGCTCTTGCGGCGCTGCCGCTCCGGTGCCCCGGCAGCATACGTCCAGACGCGCCCCGAACGGGAATGCGGCGGGTCATTACTGGCATGCGGTCACCTTGGCGGGTCATCGTCGATGCCGTTACGGGTAGCAGGATGCGTGCCATCGGTAATTGCGCGGGTAGCAACGGCCGGTTCGGTCCATAGTTGCCCGGGAAGCGGGCGGTTGCTTCATCCGTGTTCAGGGAAAGGTGTTCGGATATGACGGTATCGAGGCAGTGGCAGGACCTGACATGGACCGATTTCCAGTCGTTGCCGCGGAATGCGGTGGCGATCCTGCCCGTGGCGGCGATCGAGCAGCATGGGCCGCACTTGCCAGTCAGCGTGGATGCCACGATCGCCGCGGGGCTGCTGGCGGCGGCGCTCGATCGTCTGCCGCCGGATGCAAAGGTCCTTGCGTTGCCGATGCAGGCGGTTGGGCTGTCGGTGGAGCATATCCGCTTTCCCGGCACGCTAACGCTGTCGGCCGAGACGCTGATCGCGGCGCTGACCGATATCGGCCGCAGTGTGCTGCGGGCCGGGGTGCGTCGGATGGTGATCCTGAACAGTCATGGCGGGCAGCCTCAGGTGGTCGATATCGTCTGCCGGCGGTTGCGGGGGGATGGGATGTTCGCGGTCGGCGCCTCGGCAAGCCGGCTGGGTCTGCCGCCGGAGGTGAGCCTGTGCCGGGAGGAGCAGGAATACGGCATCCATGGCGGATTGGTGGAAACCAGCTTGATGCTGCATCTGCGTCCCGATCTTGTGCGCATGCAGCACGCGACCGACTTTCGCAGCGCCTGGCTGGCGCAGGAGGGCGCGATGTCGATGCTGACGCCCGAGGGCGGTGTCGGGTTTGGGTGGGAGACGCAGGATTTGAACCCGGCCGGTGCGCTGGGCAACGCCGGGGCGGCGACGGCCGGGATCGGCAAGCTGATCCTTGACCATCAGGCGGGGCGGCTGGCGCAACTTCTACGAGAGGTCGGGGACTTCGACCTGGATAGCTGGGTCCTGGATGGTTCGCAGATAACGCCAGTCTATTGCCCATAGAGCAGGCCGCGGGCTTAACGTCTGGACACCCGGGCGGACCCCGGAGTACCGTGCCGGCGATGGTGCATATCAAAGTCCAGACCGAGGATTTCGACGTCGGTGCGGAGATCGCCGCGTTGACGGCTGGCCGCACCGATATCGGCGGGATCGGCTGCTTTGTCGGCACCGTGCGCGCCGATGCCAAGGGGTCTGACTCCAAGGTCACCGGGATGACGCTGGAGCACTACCCGGGAATGACCGAACGGGCGATCGCGCAGATCGCGGACCGGGCGCATCAGCGCTGGCCGCTGCTGGGATGCACGATCATCCACCGCGTCGGCCCGATGGTTCCCGGCGAGAATATCGTACTGGTGATCGCCGCCTCATCTCACCGGCAGGCGGCGCTGGACGCGACGGCGTTCCTGATCGACTGGCTGAAGACGAAAGCGCCATTCTGGAAGCGCGAAGACTACGCCGACGGCAATGGTGCCTGGGTGGATGCCCGCGAGGAGGACGACGTAGCGGCATCCCGCTGGGGCTGAAACAAAAAACACAGGGAGGACGGCAGAATGACAAAAATACTGCCCATCGACCAAATGATCGATACCGCCAAGGGTACGATCGGCCGCGACATCTTTGTCTCGCCTGAATTCCATAAAGAAGAACTGGAGAAGCTGTTTACCCGGGCGTGGTTGTTCGTGGGGCACGAAAGCCAGATCCCGAACCCGGGCGATTTTTTCGTTTCTCGCATGGGCGAGGAATCCGTAATTCTCTGCCGCGATTCGAAGGGTTCGGTGCATGTCTTCCTGAACTCCTGCCGGCATCGCGGGATGAAGGTGTGCCGGTATGAATCGGGCAATACCTCGTTGTTCGTCTGTCCCTATCATTCCTGGAGCTACACGACCGACGGCAAGCTGCAAGGCGTGCCGCTGTATCGCGTGCTGTACGAAGGGCAGTTGGACAGATCCGACTGGTCTTTGATCGAGACGCCAAAACTGCATCTGTATAAAGGCACCGTCTGGGCATCCTGGGATGCCGAGGCGCCCGATTTCATGACCTACCTTGGGGAGGCGGTGGACCACCTGGATCAGGTGCTGGATTGCCGCGACGGCCGGCCGGGCGGGTCGGAGGTGATCGGTATCCACAAATGGATCCTGCCGACCAACTGGAAGTTCGCGGCGGAAAATTTCCTCGGCGACACCTATCATAATCCGTCGCACCGGTCGGTGGATATGATCGGCATCGGCCCCTCCGCCCGGGCGGGACAGACCGG
>JAJZEV010000085.1 GCA_021805665.1 Pseudomonadota bacterium | reverse complement strand
AAGCCGTCTTCCACGAGTTGTTCGGTTTGGACACCGCGCTGCTGCGCTCCGGCGGGCGCGAACTGATCCGCAGCCAGGGGCGGCTGGGTCAGGTTCTGTTCGCGGCCGGCGGCGGCATGGCGCGGGTGCGCGAACTGCTGACCGAACTGGAACGCCGCCGCGACGAGCTTGGCAAAACCGCGCGGCACAAAAGCCGTCCCTTATGGGCGGCACTGGATGGGTGGGAAAAGGCCAACAACGATTTGCGCAATGCGGCGATGCGCCCGGCCCGCTGGACGGCGCTGGAACGGCATGCGGCGGAGACCGCGAGCAGCCTCGAAACCCTGCTGAGCGAACAGGCCGGCCTTACGCGGGAGCGGGAGCGGCTGCGCACCATCGGCGCCTGCCGCCCCTGGCTGGATCGGTTGCGTGCGGCGGCGGCGGTGCTGGCCGGCGCGGGCGATGCACCGGACCTGGACGACGGGTTTGAAAAACGCTGGCGCGATGCGCTGCAAGCCGGTGTCGTGACCGCCAGCAACGCCGAAGCCGCCCGGGAGACACTTCAGACCGCCCGCGCAGCCCGCGAGGCACTCAGCTTCGATCCCCGCTGGATCGCCGCAAAGGCCGACATCCTGGCCCTGGTGGACCAGCGCGCCGTGGCCGCCCGGGCGGAAACCGACCTGCCCGGGGTTGAACGCGCACAGGCAGCCCAGCAGGCCGATGCGGGACGGATAAGGCGCGATCTGGGCTGGGATGGCACGGTAGCGCTGCCCCCCGTCGCGGCGGTGAAGGATGCGCAGCGCCGGTTGCGCCTTCACCCCAAACTGGCGGCCGATGCCGAGTCGTCGGCGGTGGCCGTGGAAACCGCCGAACGCGCGGTGCGGCAAACGGCGGAGGAACTGGCCGGCCTGCCTATCCAGGGAAACGTCGCCGGCATTGCCGATCTGGCGGCGCTGCTGCGCGCCGACGGCGATCCGGCCGCCCGCCTGGAAACCGCCCGCCGCTCGGTCCGCGAGGCCGAGGCTGCCTTGCGTGCCGCTTTGGCCGCCATCCCCGATACGCCGCTGTCCGAGGCCGCGCTTGCCGCGACCGCCGCCCCGGCGGAGGCCAGTCTGGAAGCCGCCGGCCGGGCATTGAACGAGGCGGAAACCGCCCGAGCCAGGGCGGCGCGCGAACACGCCGACCGGCTGGCGGCCATCGAGACCGAACTGGCCAGCCTGAAGGCGCTTGAACAATCCGCGATGCTGCCGCCCGCCGATGCGCTGGCTCTGGCCCGCACCGCGCGGGACTTGCTGTGGGAACGGATTTGCGGGCCGGAACGTCCGGACCCGGCCAATGCCGTGGCGTTCGACCGAGCAGTGCGGAACGCGGATGCCGTCGCCGATGCGCTGATCCGGCATGGGCGGGAAGCGGCGGAGGCAGCGGCCCTGCGCGGGCGTGTGGACAACCTGAACGCCGGCCTCCCTGCTTTGGCCGATGCGGTGGCCCGGGCCGATGCGCGGGTGGCGGAGGCAAACGACGCACTGCGGGCGATGGCGCGCACTGCGGGCGGTCACGCCACGGACCTTGCCGCGTTGCGCGGCTTCCTGAAAGCCCGGGAGACCGCCGTGGCCCGCCTGATAGCGCGCGACCGGGCGGCGGCCGAACTGGCTGGTCTGACCGAAACCCTGCGCGCCCTGAGCGACCGCCTCGCCGTGGCGATGGGCGTGCCTGCGCGCGATCTGACGGAACTTGGGGCCTTGCTGGCGGAGGCCGGGCGCGCCGTCACGGCGGATAACGCCCTTGCCAACCGGCGCGCGGTGCTGACGGAACAGGCGAAACGTGAGGCCGCGGCCAGCGCAACCGCCGCCCTTGCCGCGGAAAAAGCCGCCCGGGCGCTGACGGAATGGCAAAGCGGCTGGAACGGCGTGGCCGCCGCACTGGCTCGGCCGGCAGAGGAAATGCCGGCAGCAGCGGCCGATGCCATCGCCCAGATCGAGGATCTGCGAAAAGCCGAAGCCGCAGCGGCCAAAGAACAAATCCGAATCGACGATATGCGGGCAGCGATCGGCCTGCTGACGGCCAGGGTCGCGGACCTCGGCGGGCTGGCGCCGGACCTGGCCCTGTTACCCAAGCTGGATGCCGCCGAACGCTTCGGGCAGCGTATTCAGGCGGAACTGCAACTAGAGGCCCGCTGTGCCGACGCCGATAAGCGAATCGTCGAGGCGGACGCGAAGCTGACCGTCGCCGTCGCCGAAGCCGGGACCGCCGCCAGCACCCTGCTGGGCTTGCGCGCCGCCCTGCGTGCCGCCACCGACGAAGAAGCCGAACACCAGTTGCAGCGCGCCCGATCCGTGTCCGCCGCCAGGCATGCCCGGGACGAGGCATCCCGCGAACTCGCCATCCAGGGCGGCGGGCTCAGCGTCGATACACTGCAAACACGCTCGGCGGAAACAACGGCGGATGCCGACGCGGAACGCATCGCCTGGATCGACCGGCGCCAGCAGGAACTGGACCCTTCGATCGCCACCGCCCGCGACGCCGCGCAAGCGGCCAAGGCGGCGCTGGAACAGGCCGGAACCGAACTGGATGCAGCCGAAGCCGGGCAGCGGCGCGAGTCCGCCCGGGCGATGCTGGCACGCATGGCGGAGGAGGCGCTGGTGCTTCATGCCGCCCATGCCATGCTGAAAACGGCGCTGGACCGGCAGGCGGCCAACGCCGACCAGCCGCTGCTGGCCCGCATCGGCGCGGTGTTCCGATCCATCACCGATGGCGTGCAGGCCGGCGTGCGGATCGAGCACACCAAGGACAGCCAGACCATGATGGCGCTGGAGGCCGACGGCCTCACCCCCAAGGCGCTGGAGCAACTCAGCGAGGGCACCAGCGACCAGCTGTATCTGGCGCTGCGCATCGCCGCGCTGGAGGACTACGCCCGCAAGGCCCCGCCGCTGCCGTTCATCGCCGACGACATCCTGCAAACCTCCGACGATGCCCGCACGCTGGCGACACTGCGGGCGCTGGCGGCACTCAGCGAGACGGTGCAGACCATCGTGCTGACACACCACCCGCATGTGGGCGTGCTGGCCACCGCACTGCCGCACGACGCGGTGAATATCATCGCGCTCGCCGCCTGACGCCGCCCCCGGGGGCCATCAGACGGCGGGCAGCGGCCTTGGCGTGCCGTTGTCGTCAACCGCCACCAGCACGAATTCCGCCGCCGTGACCCGCACGCGTTCCCCCTGGTTGCGGCGCAGCACGTAGGCCTCGACTCCGACGGTGATGGAGGTGCGGCCGGTCTTTTCAATCTGTGTATAGACGCACACCACGTCGCCGACCTTGACCGGCTGCAGGAAGTTCAGATGCGAGACCGCGGCGGTGGCCACGCGCCCCTTCGCCCGGGTGCCGGCGGCGATCCCGGCAGCAAGGTCCATCAGCGACATGATCCAGCCGCCGAAAATATCGCCCGCCGGGTTGGTGTCCGCCGGCATGGCGACCGTGCGCAGGGACAATTCGCCGCGCGGTTCGGGGCTGCTGTTCTGCATCTGCGATTCCTTCTGCTATGGTGTGGCCATCATGACCGATATCCTCCTCCGCGACGACAGCGACGCTATCGCCACCCTGACATTGAACCGCCCGGCCGCCCGTAATGCCCTGTCGATGGGGTTGATGCAGGCACTGGACGACGCTCTGGCCTCCATCGCGCTGGACCGGTCGGTCAAGGCGGTGATCGTCGCCGCCAACGGCCCCGCATTTTGCGCCGGGCACGATCTGCGGGAAATCCGGGCCACCCCGACGCGGCAGGCGTATGAGGCGGTGTTCGCGCTGTGCTCCCGCTTGATGCAGCGCATCGTGCGGCTGCCCAAGCCGGTGATCGCCCGGGTGCATGGCGTGGCCACCGCGGCCGGCTGCCAGTTGGTGGCCTCGGCCGATCTGGCGGTCGCTGCCGACACCGCCCGTTTTGCCACGCCGGGGGTCGATATCGGACTGTTCTGCTCCACCCCGATGGTGGCCCTGACCCGCGCCGTGGGGCGCAAGGCGGCGATGGAAATGCTGCTGACCGGGGACATGGTGCCGGCGGCGCGGGCGCGCGAACTGGGGCTGATCAACACCGTGGTCCCCGAAGCCGAACTGGTATCCGCCACCCGGGCGCTGGCGTTGCGGATCGCGTCGAAAAGCCCGCTGACCGTGGCGATCGGCAAGGAGGCGTTCTACCGCCAGGCCGAAATGGACCTGACGGACGCCTATGCCTATGCGTCGGAGGTCATGACCCGCAACATGATGGCGCGCGACGCGGCGGAAGGCATCGATGCCTTCCTGGGCAAGCGCGAACCGCGATGGACGGGGACTTGATCGGGCATGACATCGTCTCCACCTAGGCGGGACCGATGAAAGACCCATACGAAATTCTTGGTGTTCAGCGTACGGCGGACGAGGCGGCCATCCGGTCCGCATATCGTAAGCTGGCGAAGAAGCACCACCCCGACGTCAATCCTGATAAGAAGGATGCGGCGGCGACGTTCGGCGAAATCAGCTCCGCCTATGACCTGCTGTCCGACAAGGAAAAGCGTGCCAAATTCGACCGCGGCGAAATCGATGCCGAGGGCCATGAGGTCCACCGCCAGTATTACCGCGATGCCCCGGGGCAGGAGCGCTATGCCGGCGCGGGTGCTGGCGGGGGGGCTGGCGGCTTCAGCCAGGAGGATCTTGAAGCCTTCATGGCGCAGGCGTTCGGCCAGAATGGCCGGCGGTCCGACTGGGGCGCCAGCGGGCGGGCGATGCGCGGGCGCGATATGCAGTATTCGCTGACCGTCAGCTTCGTCGATGCCGCGATCGGCACGACGCGGCGGCTGGCATTGCCCGATGGCAAGACCCTGGATGTTCGCATTCCCCCCGGGACCGAGGATGGGCATGTGCTGCGGCTGCGCGGCCAGGGCGGGGCCGGCTTCAACGGCGCCCCCGCCGGGGATGCCTTGATCGAGGTGACGGTCGCCCCCGATCCGCGCTTCCATCGCGACGGCGACGATATCGTCACGGATTTGCCGGTGACGCTGAAAGAAGCGGTGCTGGGCGTGTCGCTGGAAGTGCCGACGGTGCATGGCCCGGTGCGGCTGACCGTGCCCCCTGGATCGGGGACTGGAACCCGCATGCGGTTGCGCGGCAAGGGCATCCGCCAGGGCCACCAGTTCGTGCAGGTGCAGGTCGTGGTGCCGCCGGGCGATGAACCGGACCTGGCCGAATTCCTGAAGACCTGGACGCCCAAGGGGACGTTCAACCCCAGGGAGAAATCATGATGGAGGGGATCGCGATGCGCTTTTCCGCTGTCGTGGCGATGTTCCCCGATTTGCGGGAGAGCGACCTTGTGTCTTGGGTGGAGCGCGGCTGGGTCCGCCCGGAGGGTGTGGAACCGGACTGGGTGTTCGCCGAAATCGACGTCGCCCGGGTCCGCCTGATCCGTGACTTCCGCGGGCCGATGGCGGTGCCCGAGGATACGTTACCGTTGGTTCTGTCCCTGCTGGATCAGGTGTACACACTGCGCGGCCAGATTCACGCCATCGCCCGTGCGGTTGAGGGGCAGCCGGAACCAATCCGGGCGGCGATCCTGGCAGCCATACGGGGCTGATTTCATCGACATGGCGAGGCTTGCGGGCTGACGACGATTCGCCGTGTCCGGTAGTGGTTGTGTCGGTTGGGAGCGTTTGCTGGCGGAGGCACGACCCTTGGAATGGTGGTGGTGCGGTGTTTCGCGAGAAGGCAAGGACCTAACGCAGATAAGGAAGGCGATGCCGCCGATTACGCGGATGGAGCGGTTTACACCGGTATTGGCTGCGTGTTCGAGTTCCAGTCGTTTCTTGCCGAAGTTGAGCAGAAAACCCAGTCTCAGACCCGAGGCTTTGAGGTAATCGATTTCCGAAAGACCGTTTCGAAATATCCGGCTTCAACGCATTCAGACCAGCGAACGCACCGCCGATGACATGCTGCGAGATATCGGCCAGACCGCTTTCATCTGCGTGTATTTGCGATATCGGCTTTCTTATCTGTGTTAGGCCCTTCCTTTGCGACGATGCCACCAAAAGGTTACCGAAGGGCTAACGCGTACCGGGAAATGCGCCGGCTGGATATGACCTCTAAGGCATTACCCCAACAGAGCCAATAGCGCGTGCATCAGGGGAAAACGATGCGCTGGGACCGGACCGGCGGGCGTCGGTGCCGGCCGATCGCGCGGCTGGCCAAGGCCGCCGCGACGATACGAAATTCAACCGCCCGGGCGTGACTGGGATCGATGTCCGGACTGGATTACAACCTCGCAAGCCCGCCATGACGATGAAAGGCCAGTGGCCTCCATCGAACGGTCCGCTTATTTCGCCGCGTGCCCTAACCGTTGGGATTGGGCACGAAACCGTCCCGGTTAGGCATCCGCACCTTCGGCAGGGAGGCCGCATCCAGCACCGCATCCTCCGGCACGATCCCGTTCAGCCGCAGAATATAGGCGGTCAACGCATACACCTGAGCGTCCGTCAGCGATCCGGGCGCCTGGAACGGCATGGCTCGGCGGATGTAGTCGAACAGAGTGGTCGCATACGGCCAGTAACTGCCCACCGTCTTCACCGGCTTCGGCGTCGCCAGCGTGCCCACTCCGCCCATTAACAGCGGCGCCCCGGCGATCGGCTTTTGCCCTTGCCCGCCATGACACGCCGTGCAACCGGACGCGAACAAGGTCGCCCCATCCGGTACGCTGCCACGCCCGGGCGGCAGCCCAGCCCCGTCCGCGCGGACATCGATATCTGCGGCGGCAATTTCGGCCGGGGTCGCCAGCCGCCCGAACGCCAGGGGCGGCGGTTCGGCGGCAGCCAGACCCGCGCCCATCATGCCGAGGACGGTCAGAATCACGGTGCTAAAGCGCAAGCGTCGTCTCCCCGGACGGGTCCATTCGCCATGTAGTGATGGCATTGTAATGATAATAGTAGTTGCTGCCCCGTGCGGCCAGCAGGCTCTCCCGGGTTGGCTGCACGGTGCCGGTTTCGTCGGTTGCCCGGCTTTGCAGCATCGCCGGCCCGCCGTCCCGCACCCAAGGCAGCCGGAACCGGGTGAGGCATTTCGACAGCACGGGTTCCTGAAGCTCGGCATCCTTCCAGGTCGCCCCATTGTCGGTGGACACCTCCACACGGACGATCCGGCCGTGTCCGGTCCATGCCAGCCCGGTGATCTCGCAAAACCCCGGCTGCTTCGGTCCATGCCCGGGCGACGGCCGAGTGATCACGGACTTCACCTCCATGGTGAAATTGAACTGCCGAGCGATGCCGTTCGGCATGAGACTGGAGTATCGGGAGGTTTCCTCGCGTGTCTCGAACGGCTGATCGCCGAGTTTGAGGCGGCGCAGCCACTTGATATTGGTGTTACCCTCATAACCCGGAAGAAACAACCGCAGCGGGTAGCCTTGCTCGGGGCGCAGGCGCTCGCCGTTTTGGGCATAGGCCAGTATGGCATCGTCCAATGCCTTGGCTATCGGAATGGAACGGGTCAGGGCGGCGGCGTCCGCGCCCTCGGCCAGCATCCAGGCAGCCCCTGGCTTCACGCCAGCTTCCGCCAGCACGTCGGCGAGGCGGACGCCGGTCCATTCGGCGCAACTCAAAAGGCCGTGGGTCATCTGCACGGACCAGTCCGGCTTGCCCGATTTATACAGCGGCGTGTTGCCCGAACATTCCAGGAAATGCAGGCGCGAGATGGACGGGAACCGCATCAGATCGTCCATTCCGAACGACAGCGGCCGATCGACCATGCCGTGCACCAGCAGCCGGTGGCGATCCGGGTCGATCGACGGGGTGCCGCCGTGATCGCGGATGTAATGCAGGCCGTTCGGTGTGACGATGCCGTGCAAATCCTGCAGCGGGGTCAGCAGATGGGCGGCGGTCGGGAACGGCTGCTTTCCGCCGGGTATCCGCACGACGGATTTTTCGAAGACCGACGGTATGCCATATGGATTTTCGGTAACCGGCGCGCCCTGTTCCCGCATCGACGGCGACGAGCCGGTTTCCGCCGCTGACGCGGAATCCGACAGCGCGGTTCGGGAAGACGCCGCTACGCCGGCCAGTGCTAAGCCGGTGCGGCGGATTACGCCGCGACGTGACATCCCGATCGGCTGATTGCCTGGCATTTATAAATCCCTGTCGGATGTTTTTCGTTCCCTGACCCGTCTGTAACCCGAATGCGCGCCACAATCCACCCGCCCGGCCGGTGGCAGTTGAACAGAACCCCCACCCCGGCTAGCGTCGTTCCGCTAATCAACAATACCCGGCGCCAACAGCCGGGTCAGGGAAGGACCACGCGATGAAGTTCAAGCCTGTCTGGGGCTGGCTGCCCATTCTTGCCGGTGGTTTTTTGATTGCCGCTCCATCGGTTAACGCCGCCGACCCGGTGCGCGGCGTCACCGACACCGAAATCGTGATCGGCACCATCACCGACCTGTCCGGTGTCACGGCCGTTCAGGGCGTCAACAACAGCGACGCGGTTCGCATGGCCTTCGACGAAGCCAACGCCAAGGGCGGCATCAACGGACGTAAGATCAAGTATATCGTGGAGGATAATCAGTATCAGGTGCCTCGCGCGGTTCAGGCGATGAACAAGCTGCTGAACAACGACAATATCTTCGCCACGATCGACGACGGCGGCACGCCGATGAACGATGCCAACATGCCGACGCAGTTCGAAAAGAACGTGCCGAACATGTTCCCCCTGACATCCGCCCGATCCATGTATCAGCCCTATAACCGGCTGAAATTCGCTCAATTCGCGTCGTACTACGATCAGATGCGATCCGCTGTGAAGTATTTCCATGAAGTCAAAGGCCTGAAATCGTTCTGCGTGGCCTATCAGGATTCCGATTTCGGCAAGGACGTGCTGGCCGGCGTTGTCGATGAGACCGCGGCACTCGGCCTGAAAGTGATCGCCACCACCGCGCATCGCCCGACCGATACCGATTTCAACGCCCCGATGACCAAACTGCACGACGCCGGGTGCGACGCCGTGATGATGGGGACGATCGTCCGCGATACCAACATCATCGTCCAGACCGCGAGGAAGATGAACTGGAACGTGACGATGGTGGGCCAGTTCGCCGCCTATGACACCGCTGTCGCCAGCCTGCCCGGCGGCGCGACCGAGGGTTTCTACTGCATGACCCCGGCGCTGTACGCCTATCCCGACGACCCGCGGCCGGCGGTTCAGGATTTCGCCAAGAACTATAAGGCACGTTTCGGCCGGGATCCGAACTTCCATGGGGAGGTCGGCTACACCGCCGCGCAACTGGTGCTGACCGGCTTGCGGAATGCCGGACGGGACCTGACCGTGGACAGCTTCATCAAGGGTATGGAAGCGATCCACGACTACAAGGATATCTTCGGATCGGAGTTGTCGTTCGGCCCGGACCAGCATCATGCCTCCACCAAATCGTTCCTCACGGTGGTCAGGGATGGCCGTTGGGTCCCGGTCGAACAGACCGCACTGGGCTACTAACCGCTTCCCCCGGGAACGGCGGGGCTTCCAAGGCGAAGGCCCGCCGTCGGTCTGGACATTGCCGCCGTTCCGTCCAGACTGGCGCTGGAAATCCGGACGCGATGCAGCCCCCTGGTGTCCCTCCATGCGGCCGTATCGGCAAGTCCGGACAAGCGATCGGGAAACAGTCATCCGGCGCGTCAGGGACGATCTGGCACACCGGTCAGAAGGCGGAGCGAAGCAATGCGTCAGATGGTCATGGTCGGATTTTTGCAGGCCCAGAACTGCACCACGCTGGCAAGCGCGTGGCGCCATCCGGACGCGCGATCCGACTTCACCTCGGCCGCCTATTACCAGCGGATCGGGCAGATCCTGGAAGACGGCAAATTCCAGCTCGCGTTTTTCGACGATCGCCTGGCGATGCCCGATATTTACGGCGGCAACCCGGCCGAGGTCGTGGCCAACGGCGTGCGGGTGGTCAAAATCGATCCGGTCGCGACGATGATGGCGATGGGGTTCGGCACGAAATACCTGGGCATCGGCTCCACCGCCTCCACCACCTATTACGAACCGTTCGACGTTGCCCGGCGGTTTCAGACCGTGGATCACATGATCGGCGGCCGCGCGGCATGGAACGTGGTGACTTCGGTCAACGACGCAGAGGCCCATAATATGGGCCGCGAGGTCCACATGGATCACGACCTGCGCTACGATCGGGCTGACGAGTTCATGGAGATCGTACTTAGTTGCTGGGATGGCTGGGAAGACGGCGCGCTGGTGGTGGACAAGAAATCCGGCCTGTTCGCCGATCCGTCCAAGGTTCACCGGCTGGAATACAAAGGGAAGTTCCTGAATTCCGCGGGCACATTCACCGTTCCGCGCAGCCCGCAAGGCCATCCGGTGGTAATCCAGGCCGGCGCCAGCAACCGCGGCAAGGTGTTCTCCGCGCGCTGGGCGGAAACCGTGTTCGTGGCGTATCACACGCTGGAAGAAGGCAAGCGCCAGTATGCCGACTTCAAGAATGAAGTCGCCCGCCTGGGCCGCGATCCGGACCTGACGACCGTCAACACGATCGCATACCCGGTCGTGGCGGCAACCCGCGCCGAGGCCGAGGACAAAATGGCGCTGATCGAATCCCACTACAAGGAAGTGGACGGGCTGTCGCTGCTGTCGGAGGCGATGAATTTCGACTTCAAGACCAAGACGATGGATGAGGCATTCAGCACCGAGGAACTGGAGGGCATGTCCGGGATGCAGGCGATGCGCGACCGGGTGATGCGCGCGGTCGGGCGCAACCCGACGGTGCGCGACTTCCTGAATATCACCCGCCGCGGACGCCCGGGCGAGGCCATCGTCGGCAGTGGCAAGGATATCGCCGACCGGCTGGAACATTGGTTCACCGAACGCGCCTGCGATGGCTTCGTGATCGCCGGCACGCATATGCCCGGCAGTTTCGAGGATTTCGTCCGGTTCGTGGTGCCGGAGTTACAGCGGCGGGGTCTGTACCGCACGGAATACGCCGGCGCGACGCTGCGGGAGAATTTGGGGCTGCCCATTCCGAAACGCGGGGCCTGGCAGTTGCCGGCGGCGGCAGAATAACAGCCAGGCCTGAAGCTGAACCCCGGCCAGGGAACGTAATGCCCGGCCGCGCGCTTTTCCATCCGACCGCGCGGGTTTGCCCGCGTCATGGAGAAGGAATGCCAGCGTGAAACTGTTCAAATGCCAGGGTTGCGGCCAGATCGTTTATTTCGACAACGTCCGGTGCGAGGCCTGCGGCCGTGCCCTGGGGTACCTGCCGAACACCATGACGGTGACGGCGCTGGAACCTGAAGGCGATGCATGGTCCGCCCTCGCCGTGCGCGGCACGCCGGTTCGGCTGTGCGACAATGCCAGCCACGGCGCCTGCAACTGGCTGGTGGCGGCGGACGGCACCGCGGCCCTGTGCCTCGCGTGCCGGCATAACCGCACCATCCCGGACCTGACGGACCCGCGGAACCTACGGCGGTGGCAGAAGATCGAGGCCGCCAAGCACCATCTGTTCTATTCGCTGGTGCGGCTGGATTTGCCGCTGCCGAACCGTATCGACGACCCCGAACATGGCCTGGCGTTCGACTTTCTGGCGGAAAGTCCCGATCCCACCGGCCCCGGGGTGATGACCGGGCACGACAACGGGCTGATCACCATCGCCCTGGCGGAGGCCGACGACGCCGAACGCGAACGCCGGCGAACCCTGATGCAAGAGCCCTATCGCTCGCTGCTGGGGCATTTCCGCCACGAGGTTGGGCATTATTTCTGGGACGTTCTGGTGCGCGACGGCGGCAGACTGGAAGAATGCCGAACGGTGTTCGGCGACGACACCCGGGATTACGCCGCGGCGTTGGAGGCACATTATCGCGACGGCGCCCCGGCGGACTGGCAGCAGCATTACGTCAGCCAGTATGCCAGTACTCACCCCTGGGAAGACTGGGCGGAAACCTGGGCGCACTACCTCCATATTGTCGATACGCTGGAAATGGCGCGTGCATTCGGAATTACCGTGCAGCCCCGGCTGACCCGGGATGAGACATTCAGCGCGGTCATCGACCTGGATCCCTACAACCCGGATGCCGGGATGACGGAAATCGTCGATGCGTGGCTGCCGCTGACCTTCGCGATGAACAGCCTGAACCGGGCGATGGGCAACCCGGACCTGTACCCGTTCGTGCTGTCGCCGGCGGTGGTTGGCAAGCTGGCGTTCGTTCACGCCGTGGTGCATGGAAGGCCGGCCTGTTAGGCAACAGGCCTCCCCCCAGTTGGTTCGCGGTGGTATCGTGCCCGCCGGAGGACAATGCCGATGGGTCGCAAGACGGTGCTGGTGGCTGGGGCGACGGGGCTGGTGGGCTATGCCGCGCTGAAGCATTTCGTTTGCCTGCCGGACGTGGATGTCATCGCCGTGTCCCGCCGTGTGCCGCCGTCATTCGACGGGCGTCATCTGGCGCTGGACCTGACGGACGCCGCCGCGTGTTCGGCGGCGGGGGAAAGCCTGCGCGACGTCACGCATCTGGTCTATGCCGCCCTGTTCGAACTGCCGGGGTTGATCGAAGGCTGGCGCAACGACCAGCAGATCGCCACCAACGCCCGTATGCTGCGGAATCTGCTGGGTTTTCTGACCCGGACCGCCCCTGGGCTGCGGCATGTCACGTTGCTGCAGGGCACCAAGGCCTATGGCGTTCACGTCCGCCCCATAGCAGTGCCAGCCCGCGAAGGCCGGTCGGACATGCGCGAACAACCGAACTTCTACTGGGCGCAGGAGGATTATCTGCGCACCGCCCAAGCGGGGCGGGACTGGTCGTTCACCATCCTGCGCCCGGTGCTGATCGTGGGTGAGGCCATCGGCGGGGCAATGAACCTGATCCCCGCACTGGGCGCGCATGCGGCCGTGATGCGGGAGCGTGGGCCGATTTTACCCTATCCCGGCGGCGCGGAGCGGGTCAGCCAGGCCGTCGATGCCGACCTGCTCGCCCGGGCGATTGCCTGGGCGGGCGACACCCCGGCGGCCAGGAATGAGACGTTCAACGTCACCAACGGCGACGTGTTCACCTGGCCGAACGTATGGCCGGCGATCGCCGAAGCCGTCGGCATGCGCGCCGGCCCCGACGAACCGTTTCTGCTGCAATCGCTTGGCCGCGCGGATTGGGACCGGGTGAGGGAACGGTACGGTCTGGTGTCGCCAGGGCTGCCGGATTTCGTCGGGCTGTCCCTGGAGTACGCCGATTATCAGATGCGGTACGGCCACACCGAACCCGGCCCGCCGGCGATCGTTTCAACGGTAAAGATCGCCCGGGCCGGGTTCCGCGAAGTCCTGGATACCGAGACGATGTTTCAGAAGTGGTTCAAGGTGTTCCAGCAAAAGCGGCTGCTGCCGCCGGCCTGATCCGGTCAGGAGCCGCCACGGAACAGCGGTTATGCCGCCACGCCGCCTTACATCCCCTCCCGCACCACCGGATTGCTCAACGTCCCGATGCCGCTGATTTCGACCTCGATCCGGTCGCCGTGCTTCATGTTGGCGGTGGCGCCCTCCGTCCCCATCCAGATCATGTCGCCGGGGTACAACGTCAGACACGTTGTCATGTTGACCAGGAAATCGACCACACCGAAAATCATGTGGTTGGTTTGGAATTCGATAAGCTGTTTGCCATTCAGCCGGATCCGGGTGACCAGATCCTCCAGCCTGACATCGGTTTCGATCCAAGGCCCCATCGGCTTGAACGTGTCGGTGTTCTTCGAACGCCACATGGTGCGGTCGGATTTCTGCCAGCTGCGCTCGCTGACATCGTTGCCGATCGTGTAGCCCAGCACCGCCGACAAGGCGTTTTCGCGGGTCAGGTGCTTGCATTTCCTGCCGATGACGACGACCAGTTCGCCCTCGTACTGCACCTGATCGGTGGCATCGGCCGGAATCACGATCGTTTCGCCCTGTGCGATCAGCGCATTGTTGGCGCGATAGCCGATATCCGCCTGCGCCGGCAGGTTCGGCGCCTGCCCGATCTTCGCGGCGACCGCGCGCACATGCTCCGGATAGTTCATGCCGGCGGCGTAGAAGGTTGGCGGCACCACCGGCACCAGCAACTTCACCTCCGCCAGTTTCAGCTTTTCGCCGGTACGGTCCCACGCGGCGAACGGCGAGCCGTTCACCGGCATGACCGTGTCGCCCTCGACGATCGCGAACGATGCCTGGCCGTTTTGTTCGAAGCGAGCCCAACGCATGGTCTGTACCCCTGTTAGGTGGAAGCCGAACCCAGTTCGTCCGCCATCGTCTGCCGCATCAGGTATTTCTGCATCTTGCCCGTCACGGTCATCGGAAAATCCTCCACGAACCGGACATGGCGCGGCACCTTATAGTGCGCGATCTGGTCCTTGCAGAACGCCTTGATATCGTCCTCGCTCAGCGTCGCGCCGGCACGCAGCTTGACCCAGGCACACAGTTCCTCGCCATAGCGCTTGTCGGGAACGCCGAACACCTGAACGTCCACGATGGCCGGGTGGCGGTAAAGGAATTCCTCGATTTCGCGCGGATAGATGTTCTCCCCGCCCCGGATCACCAGATCCTTGATGCGTCCGACGATCGCGCAGTAGCCGTCCGCGTCCATCGTCGCCAGGTCACCGGTATGCATCCATCCGGCGCGGTCGATGGCTTCCGCGGTTTTCTCCGCATCCTCCCAATACCCCAGCATCACCGAATACGCCCGGGTACACAGCTCCCCCGTGACACCGCGCGGAACGATCCGGCCCTCGGTATCGACAACCTTGATTTCCACATGCGGGTGCGGAGGCCCGACCGTACCGGTTTGTTTCTCCAGCGAGTCGCCAATCCGGGTTTGCGTGCTGACCGGGCTGGTTTCGGTCATGCCATAGCAGATGGTCAGTTCGGTCAGGTGCATGTCGCTGATACACCGCCGCATGACTTCCACGGGACAGGGGGACCCGGCCATGACCCCGGTACGCAAGCTGGTCAGATCGAACGAGGCGAACTCCGGATGATCCAGTTCGGCGATGAACATGGTCGGCACGCCGTACAACGAGGTGCAGCGATACTCCGCCACCGTCTGCAAGGTGGCCAGCGGATCGAATCCCTCGCCCGGGAACACGATCGCCGCACCGTGGGTCATGCAGGCCAGGACACCGATCACCATGCCGAAGCAATGGTACATCGGCACCGGAATGCAGACCGAATCCTGTTCGGTGTAGTTCATCGTCTCGCCGATGAAAAAGCCGTTGTTCAGGATGTTGTGGTGGGTCAGCGTCGCCCCTTTCGGCAGGCCCGTCGTGCCGGAGGTGAACTGAATATTGATCGGGTCGTCGAACTGCAACAACGGCGCCAGTTCCTTCAGCCGCTGGCGATCCACGTCCCGCCCGTGATGGGCGACTTTCTCGAACCCGAACGTCCCCGGGTCCTCCTCGCCGATCTGGATCACGGATCGCAGCGTCGGCAGGCGCGCGGCGTGCAACTCGCCGGGGTGAGAGGTCGCCAGTTCCGGCGCCAGCGTGTTGATCATACCGATATAGTCGCTGGTCTTGAACCGCGTGGCGGTAATCAAGGCTTTGCAGCCGACTTTGTTCAGCGCGTATTCAACCTCCGACAGCCGGTAGGCCGGGTTGATATTGACCAGGATCAGCCCGGCCTTGGCGGTGGCGAACTGGGTAATGACCCACTCGGCATTGTTGGGCGACCAGATACCGACCCGTTCGCCCGGTTGCAGCCCCAGCCCGACGAGGCCGGCGGCGAACGCCTCCACCCGTTCGGCGAGTTCCGCCCAGGTCCATTGGATTGCCTGCTGGCGGACGATCAGCCCGGGGCGGCCCCCGAACCTGGCGACCGTGCGGTCGAAATGCACGCCGATCGTGTCCCCGATCAGCGGCCGGCCGGACGCGCCATGCCCATAGCTCGGTGCTGGATCGGTCATCTGTCTGCTCCCTTGGATCGCGGTTATTGCGGCCCATCATGCGTCCTGGCCGAACCGCTTACAACCGGTCGCGAACCAGCAGTTCTCATTTTGGCTTTGTTCGGTTGGAGGGGCATTTGTCTCAACGTCAACGGTACGGAGGGCGGCGTCGGGTCGGGGCCGCGGTTACGGTGGGATTGGTGGCGGCTTGGCAAAGGCGAGCG
>JAJZEV010000092.1 GCA_021805665.1 Pseudomonadota bacterium | reverse complement strand
GCCGCAATCGCACAGCAGCTTCAGATGGCGCGACAGGCGCGGCTGGGACTGGCCAAGGATTTCAGTGAACTCCATGACGCAGAACGCACCCCGGGACGCGAGCGCCAGAAGACGCAGGCGGGTCGGTTCGGCGGCGGCGCGCAAACTGGCGAGGAGGTGGTCCATGGCGGCTTCGGTATGACATAAAGATATCCTTATGTCGAGATATCGTTTTCATGCGGGCTACCCGTTGCGCGGCCTGTCATTCCCTTCCACTGTGACGGGCTTCCCAGGAAAAAGGCGGGACCACGGCATGAAATTCGGCGCATCGATGTTCTTTACCGACTATTCCATCACCCCGACGGCACTCGCCCGGGCAATGGAAGAGCGCGGGTTCGACATCCTGTGGGCGCCGGAACATTCACACATCCCGTTATCCCGCAAGACGCCGTTTCCGCTGGGGCCGGAACTGCCCAAGCGTTACTACGACGTGATGGACCCGTTCGTGACGCTGTCCGCCGCGGCTGCCGTTACCACGACCCTGAAACTCGGCACCGGGGTTTGTCTCGTGGCCCAGCGCGACCCGATCCAAACCGCGAAACTGGTCGCCTCGCTCGACCGCATTTCCGGTGGCCGCTTCGTCTTCGGGATCGGTAACGGCTGGAACCAGGACGAGATGGAGAACCACGGCACCGACTTCGCCTCCCGTCACAAGCTGGTGCGGGAACGGATCGAGGCGATGAAGGCGATCTGGACGCAAGACGCGGCCGAGTATCACGGCGAATTCGTCGATTTCGGCCCGATCGCGGCATGGCCGAAGCCGGTGCAGAAGCCCCACCCGCCAATCCTGGTCGGGGGCGCCTTCCCGTACTCCGCGCGCCGGGCCGTGCGGTACGGCGATGGCTGGATGCCGCAGGTGACAGCAACCGACAAAGCGCCGCTGACCGAGGTGATCCCCCGTTTCCGCCAGATGGCCGCGGAGGCCGGGCGCGACCCTGCCGCGATGCAGATCGTGATGGGGGCGCAACCGCCCGATGCCAGACTGATCGGGCAGTACCGGGCGCTGGATGTCGATATCGTTTACCCCAGCCTGCCCTCGGAAAGCGCGGAAACGATCCTGCCGATGCTAGACCAATGGGTGCGGGTCATGCGCGAGGTTAACGGATAACCCCGCGCGGACCGGAGGTCAGATCACTCCTGCATCAGTTTGTACATCGTGCCGTCGAAGCGAACGAGCCGCATGCTTTTCATCGGACGGTAATCGTCCGGGCCGGTGCTGATCTTGATTCCCGGCAGCACCATCGGCAGCGTGGTGGTGTCCGGAAGGCTGGTCGCGGCCTTCATGATGTTTTCGCGCGACAAATCGTTGCCGGCCCGCTGCAGGACGACCACCAGCGCCTGCGCCATGGTGTAACCATAAGCCCAGACCGGATTGGCCGGATCGCTTTCGGGGGCGTATTTCGCCCGCCATGCCTGGAACTCCTTCATGCCGGCATCGTCTTTCCAGCCGGGATCGGTCGGGTCCTTCAAATACTGCGCCGTGATCACGCCGACCGATTTATCCAGCCCCGCCGACACCAGCGCCGGCTTCACCAAGGCGCCGTTGGAATCGATCATATGCACCGGATGCCAGTCGATATCGGCAGCCTTACGGATTGTCATGGCCGAGAACTTCGGCGTGCTGGCATCGAAAAACACATTGGCGCCAGATGCCTGCAACTGTAACACCTGGGAATCGATCGTCGGGTCCGACACTTCGTAAGACAATGACTTGACGACCATCTGGTCGAATTTGCTGCCCAGTGCGTCCTTCAATCCATTGACGTAATCGCGGCCCAGATCGTCGTTCTGGTACAGGATGCCGATTTTGGCATCAGGGAGCTTCTCCAGGATGTATTTGCCGTACATCTGTCCCTCCAGCCGGTAGCTGGGCTGGAATGGAATGCTCCACGGGTATTCCTTGGGATCGGTCACGAACATCGACGCGCCCGAACCGAGCCAGATATCGGGCACTTTCTTCTGGTTGACGTATTTGCGGATCGCCGCGTTGGGCGCCGTGCCGATGGTCTGGAACAGGATGGCCACCTGCTCCTCCTCGATCAGGCGGCGGACGACTTCGATGGATTTCGGCGGGCTGTAGCCGTCATCCATCGCGATCAGATCGATCTTGCGGCCGTTGATGCCGCCCTGATCGTTGATCATCTTGAAATAATCGGATTCGGCGGTGGATATCTGGCCATAGACGCTGGCCGGCCCGCTGAACGCGGCGCTCTGGCCGACTTTGATCTCGGTCGCGGTGACGCCGACCACTGTCTTTTGCGCCATCGCCGGGGAAATCCCCAGCAACACGGCCAATGACGCGCCGGTCAGCCATGACTTGGACATCGTGTCGTCTCCCTGTCGTTTTTTTTCACTGTGCGGGGGGCATGCGATGAAAGCAAGCACCATTGCGAGCGCATTTCGACGGAGGTGCCCTATTCCCCATTCGGCTTTGGGGAGACGAATATCTGGCGACCGGGGAACGACAGCCACACACGCCGCCCTTGCAGGAAGCTTTCGCCGATCAGCGCATCGCCGACGCCGAAATCCGACTGCATGACGACCATTTCCGGGTGGTCTTCCACGACGGGGCCGATTTGCAGGGTTCGGAACCGGTGCAGCCGGGAAATCGACACCCCCCCGGTGCCCTCGTTGCGAACCGGCGGATCGACGAGAAGATCCTGGTCGGTCAACCCGATCCGGCGAGCCATGTTCACCCCCAGGACGTTGGCCTCGGCCCCGGTATCGAGAACTGCCATGCCCGCCGCGCCATCCAGGTCCATCGGCACCAGCAGCCGGTCCTTCAACGCCCTGACGCCCTGGATTTCGATCGACGGTCCCGGCCACGGGGGCTTGGCATTCGGGCACACCCTGCTGCGGTACAACGACAGCTTTCCGCCGGGAACATCGATGTCCATGTCGAACGCCAGCAGGATGTCGGCGCCCAGCAGGCCATCGGCATTCAGGCCGCGGTCGTTTTGTACCGAGAATGGGCCGACAGCGACGCGGTTTACCGGAAAATGGACACCGCCGATCACCATGCGGTCGATCGTGACGTCGGTCGTGGTGGTTGCGCCGCCAATGCCAACGGCACGGGTCACGTGGTTCGGGTCGTGCGGAAGGCCGAGCCGGTTCGCGGCGGCTTCGCCGATGGTGGTCCGCTCCGCCCCGCTATCGACGACAAGATGCACCCATTTGCCGTTGATACCGACCGGAACCACCAGCAGATGGCTTTCCACCTGCAAGGGCATCTCGGCCACCATGTACAGGCGGCAGTCGATGACGGGTTCGGATTGGCAACCGGCCAGGAAAGCCAGCAGCAGCAACAGCAGACCGATCGGGCGCGGCAAGGGGGGCATCAAGGAAACCTAATTGGCACTCGGGAACCAGTTTGCCACACGCATCCCCCGAATGCGACGGCGAACGTCCGGCCGGAACGCGGCCGACTGCCGGCCTAAAGCACCAGGCGTCCGCCGACGACGCACAGCACCGCGGCCAGCAGCGGGCGCAGCACCGAATCGGGAATATGCGCCGACAGGTAGCTGCCCAGGATAATGCCCGGAATCGAGCCGCTGAGCAGCGACCCGAGCAACGGCAGATCGACGGATCCCAGCCACCAGTGGCCCACCCCGGCGACCAGGGTCAGCGGCACGGCATGGGCAATGTCCGACCCGACGATTCTGGCCATCGGGATGCGCGGGTAGAGCAACAGCAATGCCGTTACCCCCAACGCCCCCGCCCCGATCGACGACAGCGTGACCAGGCAGCCGAGCAAAGCCCCGGCGACAACCGTAAGCCATGCCGCCCGCCGCGGCGAAATCCGGTCCACCACGGGGACCGTCAGTGCCAGGAACTGGCGGCGAAACAGCAACGACGCCGCTGTCAGAAGCAGCATCGTGCCCAGCAGCAGCGATATGATCCTGCCGCTCGCCGGACCGCCGATATTGAAATGAGAGATCGCGAACAGGGTCAGGATCGTTGCCGGCACACTGCCGCTGGCCAGGCGTCGGACGATCCGCCACTCGACCGTGTGGTTCAGCCCATGCACCAGCGTGCCGACGGATTTGGTGGCCGAGGCGTACAGCAGATCGGTCCCGACGGCGGTCGCCGGATGCACACCGAAGATCAATACCAGGATCGGCGTCATCAAAGACCCGCCGCCGACGCCGGTTTGGCCGACCAGAAGGCCGACGACGAAACCCGACAGCATGAACAGCGGATCGATGGCAGAAAACAGAGTCATGCATACCCAACTGGTAGAACGGGGCCAGTATCTCACATCGGCTTGCCCCTGACCAAGGGCATGGCCGGGCGGCGCTGAATGCCGATCCGTGGCAGGCGGTTGGGTCGGCGGTTTGTCGCGACGAGCGGCGGCTTCGGTCAGGCCCGCCGGTTTTTTGGGGGCACTTTGAGGACCGGTGGGCAGGCTTCGGCTTACCTTCGGAGGCGACGCATTGGACGGACAGTGCGCGCTCGGTTCCGGCCGATCAAATACCAGGCGGGTGACATGACCACGATCAACGAGCCGCCGAACCCGGTGCCGATCACTGGGCCGCTGGTGCTAATGTTCAGTCCAAGATGGCACTCCTACCCAGCGAGAGGCGCATCTTGCGCCTGCAGAAGCGCAATGGGCTCGTCCTTCGATGCCTGGTCCAGCCCATAGGCTGTACGCGAAGCCCCGGTCGTGGGTCCAGATGGCCCGCAATGGTGGGCGGTGACGGATTCGAACCGCCGGCCCTCTCGGTGTAAACGAGACGCTCTACCGCTGAGCTAACCGCCCCTGCCAGGGGTGGCACCGGACGGCGCCACCCTTACACAAATCAGCCTACGGAGTCTTTCAAACCCTTACCGGGCTTGAAGCGAACCGTGGTCGACTCCGGGATTGCCATTTCCTCGCCCGTGCGGGGATTGCGGCCGGTGCTGGCCTTGCGAACCGCCGCGGCGAAGGTTCCGAATCCGACCAGACGGACCTCTTCCTTCTTCTTCAACGCCTCGGTGATGGAGCCGAACACGGCATCGACGACTTCGCCCGCCTTGGCGCGCGAGAGGTCGGTTCCGTCAGCGACCGCTGCGATGAGGTCCATTTTATTCACGGTGTTTCCCTCTCAGGTGGAAATACAAAGAATCGGGTTCCAGGACAGGACGTCCGGAAAGCGGGCGGACACTACTGGCGGGGTTTCCGCCGCGTCAATGCTCCCGCCACGAAAAGCTGGGGAAAACTGCCGCTTTCGGCCACCAAAGCAACAAAATCACGATGGCCGGGGGTGAACCCGGCCATCGCAAGAAAGTCAAGTTGCCATCAGTGGCTTTAGTGCGGCAGCGATGCCGCGGCCGGCTGGGACACCGGGGCGGCGACTGGCGGTTCGGCGGGCTCTTCCCACTCGATGGGAATCGGACGCCGTGCGAGTGCCTGGGCGATCACCTCGTCCACGTCGGCAACGGGAATCAGCTTCAGGTGCTTTTTCACGTTATCGGGGATTTCGGCGAGGTCCTTCTCGTTCTCCTTCGGGATGAACACCGTCGTGATACCCGCCCGCAGTGCCGCCAGCAGCTTTTCCTTCAGGCCGCCGATCGGCAGGATACGCCCGCGCAGGGTGATTTCACCGGTCATCGCCACATCGCGCCGTACCGGAATACCGGTCAGGATCGACACGATCGAGGTCGCCATGGCCACGCCGGCCGACGGCCCGTCCTTCGGAGTCGCCCCTTCCGGCACATGGACATGGATGTCGCGCTTTTCGAACAGCGTCGGCTTGATGCCGAATCTGATCGAACGACTCCGCACGTAGGACAGCGCCGCGGAGACGCTTTCCTGCATCACGTCGCCCAGCTTGCCGGTCTGCTTGACGTTGCCCTTGCCGGGCAGCAGCACCGACTCGATGGTCAGGATTTCGCCGCCTACCTCGGTCCAGGCCAGACCGGTGACGACACCGACCATGTCCTCGGCCTCGGTCTCGCCGAAGCGGTACTTCTTCACACCGGCGAATTTTTCCAGGTTCTTGCGGGTGATCGCGACCTTGGGCGTCTTCTTGGTCACGATCTCCTTGACGGCCTTTCGAGCGAGATTGGCCAGCTCGCGCTCCAGGTTCCGGACCCCGGCTTCGCGCGAGTAGTAGCGGATCAGGTCGCGAACAGCGTCTTCGCTGACGCTCCATTCGTCCTTCTTCAGGCCGTGCGCCTCGCCCTGCTTGTTGATCAGGTGACGCTTGGCGATTTCGACCTTCTCATCCTCGGTGTAGCCGGGGATGCGGATGATCTCCATCCGGTCCAGCAGCGGCTGCGGCATCCGCAGGCTGTTGGCCGTGGTGACGAACATCACATCGGACAGGTCGTAATCGACCTCCAGGTAGTGATCGGCGAACGTGCTGTTCTGTTCGGGATCCAACACCTCCAGCAAAGCGGAGGACGGATCGCCGCGCCAGTCGGAGCCGAGTTTGTCGATTTCATCCAGCAGGAACAGCGGGTTGGACGTCTTCGCCTTCTTCATGCCCTGGATGACCTTGCCGGGCATGGAGCCGATATAGGTCCGGCGGTGGCCGCGCACCTCGGCCTCGTCGCGCACGCCGCCCAGCGACATGCGCACGAAGCTGCGGCCCGTGGCCTTGGCGATGGACTTGCCCAAAGATGTCTTGCCGACACCGGGCGGGCCGACCAGGCACAGGATCGGGCCACGGACTTTCGGGCTGCGGGCCTGAACGGCCAGATACTCGATGATCCGTTCCTTGACCTTTTCCAGGCCGTAGTGATCCGACTCCAGGATCGCTTCGGCGGCGACGACGTCGTTGTTGATCTTGCTGCGTTTTTTCCAGGGGATAGACAGCATCCAATCCAGGTAGTTGCGCACCACCGTGGCTTCCGCGCTCATCGGGCTCATGGTCTTGAGCTTCTTCAGCTCCGCCATGGCCTTGTCGCGGGCTTCCTTACTGAACTTGGTCTTCTTGATCTTGGCTTCGAGTTCGGCGTTTTCGTCCTTGCCGTCCTCGCCCTCGCCAAGCTCCTTCTGGATCGCCTTCAGTTGCTCGTTCAGGTAGTACTCGCGCTGGGTTTTCTCCATCTGCCGCTTCACGCGGTTGCGGATGCGCTTTTCGACCTGCAGAACGCCGATCTCCGACTCCATGTGGCCGAAGACGCGTTCCAGCCGTTCGCTGATCTTCGCGATCTCCAGCAGGTCCTGCTTCTCGGGGATTTTCAGGCTTAGATGGCTGGCGACGGTATCGGCCAGCTTCGACGGTTCCTCGATCTGGTTCAGGCTGACCAGAACCTCCGGCGCGATCTTCTTGTTCAGCTTGATATACTGTTCGAACTGAGAGACGACGGTGCGCCCGAGCGCTTCGAGGTCTTTCTTTTCGCCGGCGATGTCCGGCATGGCTTCGGTCTGGGCTTCGAAGAAGGACTCGGTTTCCTTGAAGCTTTTGATCCTGGCTCGGCGGCCACCTTCGACCAGCACTTTGACCGTGCCGTCCGGCAGTTTCAGCAGTTGCAGGATCGTGGATACCGTGCCGACGCGATAAATGTCTTCGACCGACGGGTCGTCCTGGGAGGCGTTTTTCTGCGCGACCAGAAGGATTTGCTTATCCTCCTTCATCACCGCTTCCAACGCCCGCACGGACTTTTCGCGACCCACGAACAGCGGGACGATCATGTGCGGGAAAACCACGATATCCCGCAGCGGCAGCACCGCCATCAGGTCGCCTTGGCCAGCGATTGGCCGATCCTGTTCCGTCATAAATGACCTCCTAAAGGACAGTCAGCGTCGATTTCCGCCCAACAGCGGCACGGAAAGCGCTTTCTTGGGTCTGTCACAACCCGTTCACATGGATATGGCTGCCGAACGGGGTGTCGCAAGCCCTTGAAAAGCGCGATCGCGCCACCGCGAGCGGCATTCCAGGGTTGCGGTGCGATCAGGCGCTGTTTTCCGCGCGTTCCTTTCCATACAGATACAGTGGATTGGCCCGCGATTCAGCGACCTCCCGGTTGATGACGACTTCCTCGACGCCATCCAGGCCCGGCAGTTCGAACATGGTGGAGAGCAAGATCTGTTCCATGATCGATCGCAGGCCGCGTGCGCCGGTTTTGCGCCCGATCGCGCGCGCGGCGACGGATTTCAGCGCATCGTCGGTGAATTGAAGCTTCACGCCCTCCATCTCGAACAGGCGGCCGTATTGCTTGACCAGCGCGTTCTTCGGCTTGGTGAGAATTTCCATCAGCGCGCTTTCGTCCAGGTCCTCCAGCGTTGCCACGACGGGCAGACGACCGATGAACTCGGGGATCAGGCCGAACTTCAGCAGATCCTCAGGCTCGACCTCGCGCAGGATGGCACCCATCCGGCGTTCGTCGGGGGAATGGACCTCGGCGCCATAGCCGATTCCCGATCCCTTGCCGCGGGCGCCGATGATGCGCTCCAGCCCGGAGAACGCGCCGCCGCAGATGAACAGGATGTTGGTGGTATCGACCTGGAGGAATTCCTGCTGCGGATGCTTACGCCCGCCCTGGGGCGGGACCGAGGCAACCGTGCCTTCCATGATCTTCAGCAACGCCTGCTGCACACCTTCGCCGGAGACATCGCGGGTGATCGACGGGTTATCCGACTTGCGGGAGATCTTATCGACCTCGTCGATATAGACGATGCCGCGCTGCGCCCGTTCGACGTTGTAGTCGGCGGCCTGCAGCAGCTTCAGGATGATGTTTTCCACATCCTCCCCCACGTAACCCGCTTCGGTCAGCGTGGTGGCGTCCGCCATGGTGAACGGCACGTCGAGAATGCGCGCCAGGGTCTGGGCCAACAGCGTCTTGCCCGACCCGGTGGGACCGACGAGCAGGATGTTGGATTTCGCGATTTCGACGTCGTTGTTCTTCTGGCCGTGCGCCAGCCGCTTGTAGTGGTTATGCACCGCCACGGACAGAACACGCTTGGCGTGGTCCTGACCGATCACGTAGTCGTCGAGCACCTTGCAGATCTCACGCGGGGTCGGAACCCCGTCACGGGACTTCACCAGATGCGTCTTGTGCTCCTCACGGATGATGTCCATGCAGAGTTCGACGCATTCGTCGCAGATGAAGACCGTCGGACCGGCGATGAGCTTACGGACTTCGTGCTGCGATTTACCGCAGAACGAGCAGTAGAGGGTATTTTTCGAATCGCCGGATTTGCTCATGTGCACTCCTCCCCCGCAAATCGGGGGCACAACGGGAAATCATAACTCCCTACGGGCGGCGGGGACAAGAACCGCGGGTAGCCAATCCCCTAAAACACCGGAAACCTTACGGGGTTTATACCCGTGAAGACCAGAATGAATTGTTCCAAAACAAAAACCCGGGGTGATTCGATCCGCCCCGGATATTCGGTAAACGTGAAAAAGCGTCAGGATTTGGACGAGTCGCTCGATTCGGGCAGCGGACGGCTATCGACAACCTCGTCCACCAAACCGAAATCGCGGCTTTCCTCGGCTGACATATAGGTGTCGCGTTCCAGCTTACGCTCGATGGCTTCGATCGGCTGACCCGTGTGCTTGACATAGATCTCGTTCAGCCGCTTGCGCAGTGTCAGGATTTCGCGTGCCTGAATTTCGATGTCGGTCGCCTGACCCTGGGCGCCGCCGGACGGCTGATGCACCATCACCCGGGCATTCGGCAGGGCGAACCGCTTGCCCTTGGCGCCGGCCGTCAGCAGCAGGCTGCCCATCGAGGCGGCCTGACCGATGCACACGGTGCTGACCGGGCTGCGGATGTACTGCATCGTGTCGTAAATCGCCAAACCGGCCGACACCACGCCGCCCGGGCTGTTGATATAGAACGAGATGTCCTTGGACGGATTTTCCGATTCCAGGAACAGCAACTGGGCACAGATCAACGCGCTGACCTGATCGTACACCGCGCCGGTCAGGAAAATGATGCGCTCTTTCAACAAGCGTGAGTAGATATCGAAAGCCCGTTCGCCGCGGGCGGTCTGTTCGACCACCATCGGCACCAGGTTATTGCCATATACCTCGACTGGGTCGCGGTCCCGCATCGTGTTCACCTAATGGTTGCAAGCGTCGGACTAAGAAGCCGTTCATAAGTAAGTGGGGCGCCAGCGAAATCCAGATGGAAATCGGGCGCCCCGGTCGTTTAGCCAGTTCCCGGCCGGGAAACTACGCCGCGGCCTTGGCGTCGTCGTCCTTCGCGAGTTCTTCCGGAGTCACGATCGTATCGGTGACGGTTGCCAATTCCAGCACGAAATCGACAACTTTATCTTCCAGCAGGGGACCGCGGACGCTGTTGGTCAGTTGCGGGTATTTGCGGAAGAATTCCAGCATCTGCATTTCCTGACCCGGATATTGCATCGCCCGCTGATACAGCGCGCGGTCAAGCTCCTGATCGGTGACCACGATGTTGTTGATGCGGCCGATATCGGCCAGCATCAGACCCAGGCGCACCCGGCGTTCGGCAATCGCCCGGTATTCCGACCGCAGCGTATCCTCGTCCTTGCCCTTGTCTTCCTCGTCCTGCGTGCCGGCGGTGCGGGCCGCTTCGAACTGCTGCCAGATCTGATTGAATTCCTGGTCAGCGATCGACGGCGGAACCGGGAAATCGGCCAGCTTGGTCAGTTCGTCCAACAGTGCCTTCTTCAGGCGCATGCGGGACATCCCGTCGAATTCCTGCTGCTGGCGGCTGGTGACCATCTCGCGCAGCGCGGTCAGGTCCTCGGCGCCAATTTTCTTGGCCAGCTCGTCGTCGGCGGCGGGGATCGTCTGCGTGCTGACCTTCTTGACGGTGATGTCGAAGGCCGCTTCCTTACCGGCCAGTTCCGCCTTGCCGTAATCGGCGGGGAACGTAACCGTAATCGTCTTCGTCTCGCCGGGGCGCACGCCCTCCAGCTGTTCCGCGAAGCCGGGAATGAAGTCGCCGCCGCCGATTTCCACATCGGCATCCGTCGCCGCGCCGCCTTCGAACAGCACGCCGTCGATCTTGCCCTCGAAATCGATGGTCACGACCTCGCCTTGGGCAGCGCCTGTGCCGCGGCTTTCGATTGCCTCGGCATCGATCGGTTCCAGAGTACGGTTGTATTTCGCAATCTGGGTCAGTGCCTTATCGACCGCCTCGGCGCTGACTTCGGCCTTCAGGCGGGTCAGCGCGATGGTGCCGAAATCCGGCAGGGCGATGTCGGGCAGCAGTTCCAGCTCGACACTGAATTCCAGGTCGGACGCCAACGCCGTCGGGTTTTCGGTGACCAGATTGACCTTGGGCTGCTGCGCCGGGCGTAACCCGCGGTCATTCAGCACCTTCTGGGTCGCCTCGTTCACCGATTCGTCCAGGATTTCGGCGGATACCGCGGTGCCATAGCGCTGCTTGACGATGGGCATCGGCACCTTGCCCGGGCGGAAACCCGGCAGGCGCAGCGTTTTGCCCAGAGACGTCAGACGCTCCGTCCGGCGTGATTCCAGATCCGCGACGGGAAGAACCACCGTGTAGTTCCGCTTCAGACCGTCGGAGAGCGTCTCGGTAACCTGCATTGTCCCAGCCAATCCTAACAAAATTTCGTTCGTACGCAGCCAAGGCGGGCCAAATGGTGCGGGCGAAGGGACTTGAACCCCCACGGCTTTCGCCACCAGAACCTAAATCTGGCGTGTCTACCAGTTTCACCACGCCCGCTTACCCAACCGAGCTGTAAGCCAGCCAGCGTCCGGGGCACGCCAAGGTCATGGCGCGAACCGAACGCGGCGCTTTACCCCGGGGATCGCCGCACGACAAGCAACAACCCACCGGTATCGTATGTTACCTGCGAGCAGACGGCTAACCGGCAATATAATGCCAAAATTTTCATCATTTGCCGGCGATCTGCATACCTCCCATGCAGAGTCGCCTTTTGCGACAAACTCCTTGGGATGCAACTCTACCGTCAAGTAATTCAGATGCGGATGGAACGGAAGCTACACGCGAATTTGCGTGCAACGATCCGCACCCGCGACGCGGAAAGAGGGAACAGACCATGGCAACAGCCAAAAGCAGCGATGCGACATCGAAGCCAAAGGCCAAAGCCCCCCCTGCCCTCGCCACGCCTTTCCCCGACGCCCCCGCCCGCGACTATAATATCGCTGCGATCGACCGGACGCTCGATCTGCTCGACGCACTCTCACGCATAGGCCCCGCCTCGCTGGCCGCACTGGCGGAAAGCGCCGGCTGCACCCGCACCGCCGCATTCCGGCTGTTGCGGACCCTTCAGGCACGCGGGTTTACCATCCAGGACGAAGCCCGCGGCGTCTGGCGCCTCGGCGCCAGATGGGCCGCACTCGGCCGGGCCGCATCGGAACAAGGCGCGCTGGCCGCGACGGCCATGCCGTTCCTGATGGCACTGGGCAAGGCAACCAGCGAAAATGCCTATCTTCGGGTCCGCGAAGGAATGGAAAGCGAAACAGTCGCGATCTATCAGACCGACCCGGCGATCCGCATGTATTCCGAGATCGGCAAACGCGGCCCGCTGCATGCCGGCAGCAGCCGCCTGCTGCTGGCCTTCGCGCCAGAGGCCGTCCAGACCCAGCTTCTGGCGAAACGGCTGAACCGCTTCACCCCGGCTACCCGAATCGACCCGACCTGGATCGCGTCCGACCTCCACCGGATCCGCACACGCGGCTATCTGATCACCTCCGACGAGGTCATCGCAGGCGCCGTCGGCATCGCCGCCCCGGTTTACGATGCAACCGGATCCGTCGTGGCGGTAATGCATATCAGCGCACCGTCGATGCGCATGCGCCCGCCGCGCCCCCGCAACCTGCTGCCGCAAGTGATCGATGCAGCCGCGAAACTGTCCGCCGCGCTGGGGGCCGAGGTCAAGCCGGCGCAGGGCGGCGTGGTTCGCGATGCCTCCACCCCCGCCGGCTGGCCGCTGAATGGCGGAATGCTGACGCAGTCGCGCCCGCACACCATCTTCCGGTAGCCGGTTCGGGCATTCGCCCGTCCCGGATCAGTGCAGGCCTTCGCAGAAGGTCTGAATCCGCTTCAAGCCCTCGTGCAGTTCGTCGTCGGCCGTAGCGGTGCTGATCCGCAGGAACGGGCTCATGTGATATGCCGCGCCGTGGACGGTGGCGACGTATTGCTCCTCCAGCAGCGCCAGGCAGACGTCTTCGTCGTTGGTCAGCTTGCGACCGCCCGCTGTGGTCTTGCCCAGGCACCCGGCCACGTTCGGAAACACATAGAACGCGCCTTCCGGCTTATGGCAACTGATGCCCTTCGATGCGTTCAGCATATCGACCGCCATATCCCGGCGGCGCTGATACGCCTCGATCTGCACATTCACGCCGTCCTGCGGTCCGTCCAGCGCGGCCACCGCGGCCGCCTGCCCAACGGTGGAGATTCCAGCCGTCGCCTGCCCCTGGATCACTGTCATCGCCTTGATCAGCGCCTTCGGTCCGCCCGCGAACCCGACGCGCCAGCCGGTCATGGCATAGGTCTTGGACACGCCGGTCACCGTCAGCGTCCGGTCCTTCAGGTCCGGCGCCACCTCGGCAAAGCTCGAGGGTTTGAACCCGTCGAACACCAGATGCTCATACATGTCGTCCGACATCACCCACACATGCGGATGCTTGCGCATCACCGCCGCGATGGCGGCGATCTCCTCGGCCGAACAGCAGGCGCCGGTCGGGTTGTTCGGGTTGTTCAGGATCAGCCACTTGGTCTTCGGCGTGATCGCGGCGTCGATATCCTCCGGCCGCGGCTTGAAGCCGTTATTCTGCGAGCAGCTGACCAGCACCGGCACCCCCTCGCAGAGTTCGACCATCTGCGCATAGGCGATCCAGGACGGTACCGGGATCACCACCTCGTCGCCGGGATCGACCGTCGCCATGATGGCGTTGAACAGGCATTGCTTGCCGCCGTTGCCAACACCGATCTCATCCAGTGCGTAATCCAGGTTCGAGTCGCGCTTGAACTTGCGCTGAATCGCCTCTTTCAGCGCCCGCGTCCCGTCCTGCGGCGGGTATTTGGTGTCGCCTTCCAGCGCGGCCCGGTGCGCCGCTTCGATCGCATGCGGCGGGCTGTCGAAGTTGGGCTCGCCGGTGGTCAGGGTGATCACCGGCTTGCCGGCCGCCTTCAGCTCCCGGGCCTTGATCGTCATCTGCACACTGGCGGCGAGGGAAACACGGCCGACGCGCTGGGAAAAACCGGGCATCAATGCAGACCCTGGCAGAAGCGTTGAATGCGAACCATTGCTTCGCGCAGTTCCTCGGTCGCATTGGCATAGCTGATGCGGATGTAACCCGGATAACAGAACGCGGCGCCATGCACGGTGGCGACCCCTTCCTCGGCCAGCAGAGTCAGCGCGAAGGCCTCATCGTCCTTGATAAGAACACCGCCCTTGCTGGTCTTGCCGATACAGCCGGCAATCGACGGATAGACATAAAACGCGCCGTCCGGGTTGCTGCAATGCATGCCGGGGGCCGCGTTCAGCATGTCCACCACCATGTCGCGGCGCTGTTCGAACACTTTGCGCATTGCCTCGACCGTGTCCTGCTGGCCGGTGAGCGCCTCGACCGCCGCCGCCTGGGCGATGGAATTGGGATTGGAGGTCGATTGGCTTTGCAGCTTGTCCATCGCCTTGATCAGCGCGACGGGGCCGGCGGCGAACCCAATACGCCAGCCGGTCATCGCATAGGCCTTGGACACGCCATGCACCGTCAGCGTGCGATCGCGCAGGCGGGGCTCCACCTGCAGGATCGTCGCCGGCTTGAAGCCGCCATACACCAGGCTGTCGTAGATATCGTCGGTCAGCACCCAGACATGCGGATGGCGCATCAGCACATCGGTGATCGGCTTCAGGTCCTCCGCGCTATAGGCCGCGCCCGTCGGATTGCAGGGGTTGTTCAGCGTGAACCAGCGGGTCTTCGGGGTGATCGCCGCTTCCAGATCCTCGGCCCGCAGCTTGAAGCCGTTGTTCTGGCCGCACGGCACCAGCACCGGCTTGCCGTCCGCCAGGGTGACGATGTCGGGATAGCTGACCCAGCACGGGCTGGGGATGATGACCTCGTCACCCGCGTTCAGCGTGCCGACCATGCAGTTGAACAGCACCTGCTTAGCCCCGGTGGAGATGATGATCTCCTCCGGCTTGTAGTCCAGGCCGGCGTCGCGCTTGAACTTCGTTGCCACCGCCTTGCGCAGTGCCGGCGTGCCCGCCACGTCGGTATATTTCGTCTCCCCGTTCTCCAGCGCCCGGATTGCCGCATCCTTGACGTTGCGGGGGGTGTCGAAGTCCGGCTCGCCCTGCGACAGGCTGATCACGTTCTTGCCGTCCGCGATCATTTTCCGAGCCACTGTGGATATGGCGATGGTGAGGCTGGGCTGGATGCGGTCGAGACGTTCGGACGTAAGGGACATGACTGCTTCCCAAGGTTGGACAATCGGCGGTTTCTAATCCGTGGCGGGCGGGGGGGCAACCGGATGTGGCAATGCGATGACACGGGGCTGGTCTGTGCGACGGTGAAAGGCCGGGGGCGATGGTTCGGTGGCGGGAGCGAAACCAGTTTGGCAACCCGCTGGGTGGCCTTTGCGATGACGATGGCTTCAGCGGCGGCAGCCTCGGTCTTCAGCCAGGGGAAGTGGGTCCTCGCGGCATATATATTGATGGTAATCATAGCGGCGGCCGTTGGCTGACTTGATTCGTCCATGCGAACCGACAGGTGCAACGAGGGTCGCCCGCCGCCCTTGACTTTTTTCTCATTCGCGTCTATAAATGAACACATATCCGCAGCCGCCCTGCCTGCTTCGGCCCCACCACCCTCGACAATCGCCGAACGCTCTCAAAAATGGTATAAATTCCCACGCCCGGGGTTTTGAGACGCCCAATAGACACCAACCCCGCCCACAATGTAGCAGCAATATACAGATGACACCCCTGAGCAAGATAGAGATGACACTCCGCCTGGTTTTTGGGGGCTGGGGGGGGAAGGATGTCGGTGTTGTCGATGAGCGATCGAGAGAGCGAGCGGCTGTCGGTATTAACGGAGGTCCGCTCCGGCCGATTGCGGGTTTCGGATGCGTGCCCGCTGCTAGGTTTGCGGCGCCGGCAGGTGTTCCGATTGCTGGCGCGGGTGGCGCTGGATGGTGCGGGGGGTGTGGTGTCGCGGC
>JAJZEV010000239.1 GCA_021805665.1 Pseudomonadota bacterium | reverse complement strand
AAGGCGCATATCGGCGTCGATACGGCGCATGGTTTGGTGCATACGCTGGAGGTCACGACCGGCAAGGTGTCCGACTACAGCATGGCGCAGACATTGCTGCACGGCGAGGAGCAAACGGCGCACGGCGACCGCGGCTACGCCGACAAAACGCGCGAGCCCGACCGTGTGCGCGAAGACGACGAGGCTGGCCCGCACTGGTTTGTGCCATTCAAGCGTATAATCCTAAATTCGGCAGTTGGTTTCCTTCGTGCATCCTTTATGCGGTCGTTCCTCAACCCATGGCCGTAGCTTCGATGGCCTGAAGCCGCCTTGGCGGTTCCAAAGAGTGGCCATGAAGGTATTTCATCATGGCCAGACTGAGGATGCGGTACCACCGATCCAATGGCGTCAACTGCTCCGCGGTTTCCCGTAAGGTAACGAAGAACGCCGCGATACGGGCAAACGCCCGGCGTGCCCATGCATGCTGGCCATGCAGACTGCGGACATGCAGCGTGACGCGTCTGGCATGCGTGGTCAGCCGCTCGATCGCGCTCAACACCCGCGGCCGGCTGGTGATCGCCTCGCGATCGCTGTGCGGGTCGGCCAAACGGGCGAACAGGTTCCACCAGTCGAACACCAGACCGACGCTCCGCGCCATCAGTTGGCAGCGGTGTGGATCCTGTGTCGTGAAGCCACCCCAACCCCATTGGTTCTTCAATTCGTCGAAGGCGTTCTCGCTGTCGCCGCGGTCGCGATACAGTTGGCCGAGGGTGATGATGTCGCTGTCCAGGGACGTGGCCAAAGCCCCGAACTCCCAGTGCTCGCGACGAACATCCACCGTTCCGAAACTCTGAACACTCTGCCCCTCGCCATCGCGCTCGGCCAGCGCCAACGGGCCGGACAGCTTCCAGCGCAGCAGCACCACTCGCCGCAGGCGGCCCCACTCGCTCAGGCGCAGCTCGACGGACCGGCCTTCCGACCCGCGACCGGCCGGTTGCCATGCGCTATCCATTACCCGTTCGAGCGCCCGCTTGACGTTCGCTGTCAGGCGCAGCCGGAACAGACAGGCCACGCCGTTTTGTTCCGCCCCGCGCATCACCCCTTCGTTGCCCCACTCGCTTGTCGCCACACAGCAGCTTGGGCTAGCAATCGCGCCCCAGGCGCTCTAGCAATGCCCACAGGCCCGCCGATCCATGCACCGATACCGTTTCGTTGCCAGCATCCACCTCGACATCTAGAACGAGCGGCAAGTTGGCGACGAGATAGCTGTGGTAGCTGTGCGAAGGCCGGCCCGGTTTGGAGGGATTGTAGCCCGTAACGGCGCGTTCCTGCTCGCTGGAGAGCGGTTTGACGGTGGTATCGAAATCCAGGATCCAGGGTTCGCGCAGCAACGGGCGGACCGCGTCGTCCAAGGTCCTCTGTAACCAGACCTCGCCCGCCTCGGCGTCGATCTTCTTCAGGCCGCACCGCACCGCGTCCTCGCTCAGCACCCGCGCTATGGCCAGCAGGCCGGGGTTTACGGCGTCCGAACGGCGTAACCGCCGCATCGGGGTCCCAGTCGACGTCGATGCAGCCAGTGTAGGTGTCCACCGAAAGAAGGGTTTGCGGAGCACGCTCAACCGAAGGTTGTTCACCGGGAGGGTGAGCAGAAAAAGTGGAAAGATCTTGGCTCATGTCAGAAGGGTGCTGGCGATTCTACCGCGAGGGCAAGACCAACTGCCGGATTTAGGTTGATGCAGCCTCGTACGCCGTCTGCCCCAGCACCCAGCCCTCCCAGTTCTGAATCCAGACATCGTCCGGGGCGGTATCGGGGCGATTGCCGGCCAGCACATTCAGCACGCACAACATTCCAAGGACGGAATCGAACCGGTCCTCGCCGCTGGCGCCGTCGCCAAATCCGTCCAGCAGCGCCCGCCGCATGGTGTCGTCGGGGGTCGCCGCCAGAAGATCCATCGCGGTCGTCAGCGCGCCGGCCGTTGCACAACGATCCGCATGCCGCCGTTTGCTGCCCCGCAACCGGATACCCAAATGCCGCAGCGCCTCGGCCGGATAGGTTTCCGCCAGGGCGACCGATCCCGGCGCCAATAGCGAGCGGTACGGCCCCTCGAACGGCCAGATACGTAGGTTCGGGGCCGGCACGATCAGCGCTTGCCACCCTGCTATAGCCGCCTTACCTGACTGATTTGCCCCCAACGTCCAAAACAGCGGCGCCCCCGCCGGCCGTTCCCCCGTCGCTCGGTCGCACACCCGCGACAACGCCGAGGCGTCCGCGAAACCAAGGGCCCGAGCATGGGACAACCGGGTCATACCGGCGATCCCGCGAGCGGGATAGAATGGACGGTCGGGGCCGATCTCCTCCAGGCTGGCACAAACCCTGAAAAAGTCCGGCATGCTGCTCACACCGCGCAAAAACGCCAGGAAGCCGGCCTCTCTCCGCTGCGCCGCATAGGCACGCGGCAACCCGATCGGCAGATCGGCGCCCAACGCTACCGCCCCGCCCCCGGCCTCGGCGGTCAGACGATCCAGGAAGGTGGAGACATCGCCGACGGGGCGCGGCGCCGACACCGTCCAGCCGGTTGTTGACCGACGCGCGACCGTAACCCACCGCTTGCGGGGATCGACACTCCAGTCCGCGTGGGCGGTGAGACTAGGATCCAAGGGGCTTTTGCGCGCGCTCCAGCAAGCGGCCGAAGAAACCGGGCGGCTTGGGCGGTTTGGCGGCTTCGACCGCCTTCGCCTTCGCCTTGGCCTCGGCTTCCCGCTCGCGCTCCTTCGCGGCGAGCCACTTATCCAGGCTCATTCCCGCCTTGGCGGCGCGTTTGGCTTCGTAGGCCCGCTGGCCCTCGGTCAGTGTCTTGGCGGTGGATTTGGTGGACGGCACATCGGTTCCCCGGTTCTCCGCCGCCTTTTCGCAGGCGGCGGGTCCGCGATCAAGCGTTTCCGGGCGCGCGTGCCTGACGGACTATTGCGCTACCGACTTCGAGGTTGGCACGATCCGCGTCACCACGATCGCGGAGCGGTCTAGATACTCCGGCACACGCGGCGCGATCTGGTTCTTCCAGAAGTCGGATTCGTAAACCGCCGCATACAGCGCGACCCGCTGCTCCTCGCTCTCGAACCGGCGGAGCCAGATATATACCGATGGATCGGTTTCGCCATGGAAGCTGCCGGTGATGACCATGCCCTTGGCGACCTGGAAGGGGATAATCTCCTCCTCCATCATCCTGACCCAGCCTTCCAGCTTGTCGGGCAGCACTTTGTATTGGCGCAGTTCGTAGAATGCCATTGGTTCCCTCCTGAATGGACGCCGCCCAGCAAGCCACGCACACCGCAAGGATGCAACCTCGGCCGCCTATCTGGCGGCGCCGCCGCTCGCTTTGGCCTGCCGCAGCAGACGGCCGCACCTGGCGTCCTCCGCGTCCGAGGTGCCGAACTGGATCGTGGGCAGAATCGCCAACGGCAAGAATAGCGCGGCCAGCCCCGCCGCCGCTCCGGCCCTGGCTGCCACCTCCATGCCGGGCCGGATAGACGGGCTGGCGAATGTGCCGCCCACGTCGATGCTGGACGGCAGCGAACCGATCGAGAAATGCTTGGAGTCAGTCTTCAGCGACAGATCGATGATTTCCTTGCCCAGATCGACGGTGCCCCCGACATTGGTGATTCCCTCGCCCGTATCCAGTACCAGCGTCCGGAAATCGACCACCCCGTGTTGCAATGCTAAATCGCCAACGAAGCATTGCACAGGGGTTTTGGCCGGCAGGCCAAGCGCCGACAGCAAGGCGTTGCCAAATTGCAGCCCGGTCAGATCGACCAGCACCGAGGACAAATCGCCGCCGGCCATCGCCATCTTGACCTCGCCATTGCCGTTTCCCATCAGGGTTGCCAGCGAATCGCCGGTCGCATCGATCGCGCCAACACCGCTGACCGAACCGGCACCCTGGAATGTATGCGTAGCCGCCATCATGCGCGACACATCCAGGTTCCGCAGATGCAGATCCACCTTGGCATGAACCGACCTGGTCGACAGCGGGGTCAGTTCGATATTCCCGGCGAGCTGACCTTTGCCGACACCGAAGCTAATTGGATGAACAGAGATCCTGCCGTCCACCGCGTCCATAACAACGGTCAGATCGTCCAGCGGCATATGTCGCCCTTGGATATGCGCGCCATGGTACCGCAGATGAATGTCGGCCCAATTCAGCCGGGGTATGCTGACAGGCGTGTTCGGCAGCAACTTCGAACCGGTGTTGGCATGGCCGGGCGTTCCACCGATGAAGCCGCTCAGGTCCGTCAGATCGATGCGCTCGGATCGCAGGTCCATCGTCACGACCGGCCTGGCTTTTGCGTCGGTCCCGCGGGCGTCCACATCGATCGTGCCGGCGATGTCGGAGTTCCCGAGCTGTCCCGTGAAATCTGTGAAGCGAATCCGGTCGAATCCGTTCAAATCCAGCTTTCCGGCAATACGGTAGGTGGCGGTTTCAGGTATCGGAAAGCCGGCCAGCGGCTCCAGCAAGCTCATGTCCGGCCCGTTGAAGCGCAGACGGACGTCGGCGCCCTTGAATGCCACCGGGTCGGCGACGGTACCTTTCAGTGCTACGCGCGTTGGGCCATTCGCGATCGTCAGATCGACCGGCCACGGATGATCCGCATCGCGCAGCGACAGCAATGCGCCGCCGACCAGCTTCGCGGCAATCGGCTGCGCGGCATATGTGCCCTTAGCATCGACCACCAGTTCGGCCGTATCGCCGTCGCCCCGGGTATCGATTTTGGCCGTGAATTCGGCCTTCATCGCTGGAATCACCACATGGGCATCGCCACCCACGATGCGCAGGTCGCCGATTTTCGGCGCCTCCCCGCCGCTGCCGCCAGTCGCCAGCCGGAAATTCGCCTTGCCGTCCTTCGTCTCGGCCACCAGCAGCCGAGGGTTGTCCAGGCCGATCGACTTCAATACCAGCCCGTGTCCGGCAATATAGGCCTCGGCATCGACCTGAACCGACAACACCCCGATCGTAGCGAACGGTGGATCGCCTTCCGGCCACCCGGCCGGGTTTGCCACAGCCACGCCATCCGCGGTAACGGTCACCACCCGCCCGAGCGCCACATGAAGATGCGACACCGTCACGGCCCTGCCGATCGCCGCGGAGCCGCGGGACTCCACGACCGGAATGAACCAATCCCAGTTCCAGAACGCCGCCAGCACCGCCAGCAGCACGAGCGGAACGCCGAACCAGACAAGTCGCCGTGTGGTTCCAGGAGTGGGCATGGGCGAGAAACGGCGGCGCTCGGTCGCCGGTTGCCACACGCCGAATCAATTTTGTCTCAGTGACGCACCATCCCGGTGCCGGCCGTACGATCTTGCCAAAACCGGCGCAGACCCAACACACACACCGGAAGAACCTGTTCGGCGTCTTCCATCAGGCTGTCCAGCGCGTCGTCGGTCATTGCCGGTTCGCCGCGTTCGGATTCCGACAGCGCCATGCCCGCCAAACTCGCAATAGGGATCAACAGCATGGAGGCATCCTCATCCGCGAGGGCAGGTTGCCATTCCTCGGTTCGCAGGCTGACCGCCTGCATGAAACCGGCCGCCCAGTCTTCGGCGACCGTGGTGCCAGCCTCGTCCTGCCAAAGGATCGCGATATAGCTCAGCGGGGCGGCGTCCAGGCCGGCGGCGATGGCTTCATAGCGATCGAAGATCGCTTGTTCCACTGCCTGCCGTTCGGCGTCATCGGCGTAGGCCGGTTCCTCGTTGTCCCAGACCTCAGCCAGCCATTCCTCTCGTGGCACAACCCGCGGCCCGGCGACCAGACCGGCCAGAAATCCGTCCATTTCCGACAGGTCCATGCAGCCCGCAGGCGCGCTTCCGGAATTCAGAAAGTGTGCGAGTTCGTCGAGAGACACTATGCCACCGTCCATTGCCAGGCTGTTCGCTTATAAGGCCATGACCGCTGCGATTGGAACGGTCCATCGCATGACAATGCAAGCGGTCTTTCCCCTGAACCGGCCCCCGGGTGCAAAGTAACGCAACCGTCATACGGAGAGTCCAGTTGCCTACGATCCGAACCGTTTGCGCCCACGATTGCCCCGACATGTGTTCGTTGCTGGTGACTGTGACCGACGGGCGCATCGTCAAGATCCAGGGCGACCCGGAACAGAAATTCACCGCCGGTTTCGCATGCGGCAAGGTCAACCGGGACATGGAACTGGCTTACTCGCCGCAGCGGATCAAAACCCCGCTGCGCCGCGTCGGACCCAAGGGCAGCGGGCAGTTCGCACCTATCGCCTGGGATCGGGCATTGGACGAGATTGTCGGCCGCTGGCAGGCCGCGATCGCCGAATCCGGCCCGGAAGCTTTGTTGGGATACGCCTACAGCGCGCATCAGGGACTGATGAACCGGGGCCTGACGAACGGCCTGTTCCATGCCCTGGGTGCCAGCCGCCTGCTGGGCGGGACGGTCTGCGATTCCTGCGCGGAGGCCGCGTGGGACGTGACCGTCGGCCCAACCGGCGGCGCCGATCCGGAATCGGTGACGGAGTCCGATCTGGTGATTGGCTGGGGATCCGACCTGCACGCCACAAACGTCCATCTGTGGGCGAAGATCGAGGACGTCCGCCGGCGCGGCGTCAAGCTGATTGTCATCGACCCCAGACGGACACGCGCCGCCGTCGCCGCCGACTGGCACCTTCCTATCAAGATCGGAACCGACTCCGCCCTGGCGCTCGGTGCGATGCACATTCTGGTGCGTGACGGGATGGCAGACTGGGCATATCTGGCCGACCACACAATCGGGTTCGAACAGTTGGAGGCGCAGGTATTGCCCCGCTTTACCCCCGAACGGGTCGCTGACATCACTGGCCTGACCGCCGCGGATATCGAGCGCCTGGCCGCGATGTATGGCGCCGCTCGGACTCCGTTCATTCGGATCGGCTTCGGCATGAGTCGGTTTACCCATGGCGGCCAGAACCTGCGCACCGTGGCGCTGCTGCCGGGTGTAACCGGGGCATACGGCCGCTATGGCGGCGGCGCGATGCTGGCCACCGCCGCGGCGTTCGATCTGAACTATGGCGCCGTGCGCCGCCCGTCGGGACCGGCAACCGCGCGCACTGTCAACCACTTGAAGCTGGGCGAGGCGCTGCTGGAACTGACCGATCCACCGATCCGGGCGCTGTTCATCGCGGCGAACAATCCAGCCGTCACCAACCCGGATACAGCAAAAATCCGGGCGGGCCTGTCGCGGGAGGACCTGTTCACCGTCGTCCACGATCCTTTCCTGACCGCAACCGCACGCTTCGCCGACATCGTGTTGCCGGCGACGACATATTTGGAAACCGAGGATTTCTACCGTAGCTATGGAACTTACTACATGCAGTACGGGCATCGGGCGATCGAACCCGTCGGCGAGTCCTGGTCCAACCTGCGGCTTACCCAGACCCTCGCCGCCCGGTTCGGCCTGACCGACCCGGTGTTCGGTATGAAAGAACCCGAGATTCTGAGAGAGCTTTTCCGAGGCTCCGGTTTGCGGGCCGACCCGGCTTCGTTGCTGGATGGCCGGGCGGTTTCGATTGCGACCAGATTTGGACAGGTGTTTCCAACCCCGTCGGGCAGACTGGAATTCTACTCCCGGACCCTGGAAAACCAAGGCCTGCCGCCGCTGCCGGACTGGCAACCCGACCCGGCAGATACCGGCGCCTATCCGCTGCGATTGCTAACGACACCAGGATATTTCCAAAGTCATACGGCATTTTCCGGAGTGGCGTCGTTGCGCAAACGCGAAGGCGCGCCGTGCGCCGTGCTGCATCCAGCCGATGCCGGTGCGCGCGGGCTGCAAGACGGACAGATTGTCCGCCTGCGCAACGACCTGGGATCCGTGTTGTTACAGTTGCGCGTGCTGGATGACGTCCAGCCCGGCGTGGTCCTGGTTCCCGGCCAGCGCCCGGACGAGGAAGCGGCGGCGGGCACCGTGAACATGCTGTGCGCTGACGGCTACACCGACATGGGCGCCGGCGCGGTATATCAAAGCACCTGGCTGGAGGTCGAAGCCGCCTGATCGGTTGGGCGGCGTCGCGTTACATCGTCGCCCCCAGCACCCAGGGCGCGAATTCCGCCGCGCCGACATCGAACTGTTCGCTTTTGGTGCGCTCACCCGACGCCACCCGCAGAATCAGTTCGAATATCCGCTGTCCCGCCTGCTGCACTGTTTCGTCGCCGTCCAGCACCGTGCCGCAGTTTACGTCCATGTCGTCTTCGATATGTTTGAACATCGGCGTGTTGGTCGCCAGCTTGATGGACGGCGCCGGCTTGCAGCCGAACACACTGCCGCGCCCGGTGGTGAAGCACACAAGATTGGCCCCGCCCGCGACCTGACCTGTCGCGGCGACCGGGTCGTAACCCGGCGTGTCCATGAAGACGAACCCGCGCGCCTTGACCTCCTCGGCATAGCGGACGACATCGACCAAATTGGTGCTGCCGGCCTTCGCCATGGCGCCCAGCGACTTTTCCAGGATCGTTGTCAAGCCGCCGGCCTTGTTGCCGGGCGAGGGATTGGCGTTCATCTCCGCGCCTTCCTGGCGGGTGTAATCCTCCCACCAGCGCATCAGGCCGACCAGTTTCTTGCCGACTTCCTTGGAGATCGCGCGCCGGGTCAGCAAATGTTCCGCGCCATAGGTCTCCGGGGTTTCCGACAGGATCACCGAGCCGCCGTGGCGCACCAGCAGATCGCTGGCCGCACCCAGGGCGGGATTGGCCGAAACGCCCGAATATCCGTCCGACCCGCCGCATTGCAGCGCCACCGTCAGTTCGCGGGCCGGAACGGTAACCCGGGTGACCTTGTTGGATTCCCCCAACACGTCTTTGACGAACTCCACGCCGGCCGCGACGGTCTTGCGGCTGCCGCCTACCGTTTGAATATCCAGCGCCTTCAGACGCCCGGCCAAGCGCTGTTCCTCGATCAATCCGCCGATCTGGTTCACTTCGCAGCCCAGGCCGAGCACGATGACATGAGAGAAATTCGGATGCCGGGCGTAGCCGGCCAAGGTGCGGCGCAGCACGCGCAGTGGCTCATCCTGAGTCATGCCGCAACCGGTCTTGTGCGTCAGCGCGACGACGCCATCGACATTTGGATACTCCGACAGCGGGTCGGCACCGGTCATCGGGTTGCGCTTGAACATATCGGCAACAACGGCCGCCACGTGCGCCGAACAGTTCACGCTGGTCAGGATGCCAATGTAGTTGCGGGTGGCGACCTTGCCGTCGGGCCGGCGGATGCCCTGAAACGTCGCCGCGGGTTCGAAGAATTCGGTGGGTTTGGCGTCCACGCCATAGGCGTAGTCCTTGGCGAAATCGCCCATCTCGCAGTTATGCACATGGACATGCTCGCCCGGCGCGATGGCGGCGGATGCGAACCCGATGATCTGCCCATACCGCCGAATCGGTTCCCCATCGGCAATGGCGCGGACGGCAACCTTGTGGCCCGCCGGAATCCGCTGTGTCGCCAGCACATTGTCACCGACCGGGGCGCCGGGCAGCAGGGTGGCGCGCGCGATGACAACGCTGTCTTCGGGGTGCAGACGGATGATGGGCGGCGGAGCCATGACGATTTCCTCGAGTCAGAACCCAACCTTCTTACATCGCTTCCGGCACGGGCCGCAAAGCGAGACGCAGGTCTGTCAGACCCACGCCGGAACCAAGGCAGCCGCTGCCGCAAGCCGCCGGCCAGAACGATGAGCCGGATAGAGAAGGCGGCGCACCAGCCCCGCCTTCGCGCCTATTCCGCCGAGCTGAAAGCCGTAGCTTCCTCGACCGTGTGCCGCGCGGCGATTACCATGTAAACCGCCGGTAGAACGAAAAGGGTAAACAACGTGCCGATCGACAGGCCGCTGGCGATCACCAGCCCCATGTTGAATCGGGACGCCGCCCCTGCGCCCGACGCGGTAATCAGCGGTACCACGCCCAGCACCATCGCCGCGGTCGTCATCAAGATCGGGCGCAGCCGAACCCCCGCCGCGTAAACGATCGCGTCCAGCTTGGCGCGTCCGGCGCGCTGAGCCTCGTTAGCAACCTCGACGATCAGAATGCCGTGCTTACTGATCAGACCCATCAACGTCACCAGTCCGACCTCGGTATAGATATTCAAACTGGCCCCACCCAGGCCCAGGCTGATGAACACCAGCGCGCCGGCGACCGACATCGGAATCGATATCAAAATGACGATCGGATCGCGGAAACTCTCGAACAATGCCGCCAGGCACAGGAAGATGACGATCAGGGCCAGCGCGAACGTGGCGAGGAAGCCGCTGGACTCCTGAATGTATTGCCGCAGCGGCCCCGCGTAGTCGATCAGTGTGTCGCGCGGGAGGGTCTGTACGGCAAGGTCTTGCAGCGTTTTCAGGGCATCCGCCTGCGAAACGCCCAACGCCGGGACGCCGGAGATCGTTGCCGAGTTCTGTTGCTGGAAATGCGTTATCGTCTGTGGAACGGTCTGTTGCGTCACCCTGGCGATCGCCGAAACCGGTATCGGCGTACCGCCGATGGTGGCGATCTGGTATTGCATTACCTGATCCACCGTCAGGCGGGAGCGTTGTTGCACCTGGGAGATGACTTTGTAAGACCGCGTTCCCAGACTGAAGTAGTTGGTATAGGCGCCACCGAGCAGTCCGCCCAGCGCATTGCCAACCTGGCTCATGGATAAGCCAAGCTGCGCGGCCTTGTCGCGGTCGATCTCGATCGTTACCTGCGGTGCATCGACCTTCAGGTCGCTGTCGATGAACAGGAACATGCCGCTGGCGGCCGCATCGGCGAGGAATTTCTGTGCTTGCGGATACAGCGCGGAGATCGGCTGAGTCGTTTTCAGAACGTATTGGATGGGCAGGCCCTGGGCACCCGGCAGCGGCGGCGGCTGGAACACCGCGACACGCTCACCGGCGATGGCGCTGACCTGACCTTGAAGCTGCCGCTGAATCGTCGTTCCGTCCCGATGCCGCTGATCCCATGGCTTCAGCGTCACCCCGGCGATGGACAGGGCCGGGCTGATGACCTGGAAGCTTTGATCCGCTTCCGGAATTTTCGCCATGATCGCCTGCAACTGGTCGCCGTAGAGTTCCCGCTGCTGCACCGTCGCGTCGGGCGCGGCGGTTGGCAGCAGAATGACCACGCCCTGATCTTCCTGCGGCGCCAGTTCGCTGCCGGCGCTGCCATACAGAAAGTAGATACTGCCGATCACGATTGCCGCGAACAGCAAGGTAACCGGCATGGTCCGCAGGCTGCCGCGCAGACGGCGTTCGTAGCCGCGCTGCAACCGGCTGAACAGGCGGTCGATAAAGGCGGTCAGCCGATCCGCCCATCCGGCGGAACCCGCCGCGGCGTGCGGCTTCAGCAGATAGCCGCACATCATCGGCGACAAGGTCAGCGCCACAACCGCCGACATGGTCACGGCGCCCACCACGGTGAACGCGAACTCGGTAAACAGTGCCCCGGTTAGGCCGCCCTGAAACCCGATCGGCACATAGACCGCGATCAGGACCACCGTCATGGCAATGATCGGGTTCGCCAGATCGCGCGCCGCCTGAATCGCAGCCGCGCGTGGCCGCATGCCTTCCTCCAGATGCCGGTTAACGCTTTCCACTACGATAATCGCGTCGTCCACGACCAGCCCGATCGCCAGCACCAACGCCAGCAGCGACAGCAGGTTAATCGAAAATCCCAGCACCAGCATGATCGCGAACGTGCCGATCAGCGACAGCGGAATGGTCACGACCGGAATCACCACCGATCGCGGCGACCCGAGGAACGCGAACACCACCAGCGTGACGATCGCCACCGTTTCAGCGAGCGAGCGTTCCACTTCATTGATCGCACTGTCCACGAATACCGTGGAGTCGTAGATCACACTGCCGGACAAGCCAGCCGGAAGCTGCTGCTGGATCGACGGCAGAACGGCCTTTACGCCGTCGATCACTGCCAGCAGGCTGGCGGACGGCACGGTTTGGATGCCGACATAGACACCCTTGCGCCCGTTGTATTCGACGCTGGATTCATAGTCGTCGGACCCCAGCGTGACATTGGCCACGTCCTCCAGCCGAACGATGCCGCCGTTTACCTGCTTGATGACCAGCTTGCGGAACTCGGCGGCGGAATGGAGGTTGGTGGACGCCGTCAAGTTGAACTGCACCATCTGACCCTTGGTGGTGCCAATCCCCGCGATCACATTGTTGCTGCTCAGCGCCATCGTGACGTCGGTCGCGGTCAGGCCGTAGGCCGCCAGCTTCGCGGGATCCAGCCAGGCACGCAGGGCGAAATTCTGCCCGCCCAGCAACTCGGCGGTCTGCACGCCGGGCACCGCCTGCAATCGCGGCTGCACGTTGCGAATCAGATAGTCCGTCACCTGATTGGGCGACAGTTCGTTACTGGCGAAACCGATAATCAGCGCGTCCAGCGATTGCCCGATCGCAACAGTCAGCATCGGCTGCTGCACGCCAGCCGGAAGCTGGTTTAAAACGGAATTGATCTTCGCCGTGATCTCGGTAACTGCTTTATCGGGGTCGAAGTTCAGGATCAGGTTGGCGGTGATCGTGCTGCTGCCGGACCGGCTGTTAGACGACAGATAATCGATGCCGTTCGCCTGCGCGATGGCATTCTCCAGCGGAGTCGTCACGAAACCGGCCACCGTTTCCGGATCGGCACCGTAATACACCGTGGTGATTGTCACGATGGCGTTCTGGGTCTTCGGATATTCCAGGATCGGCAACGCATAGAACGCCTTCAGACCCAGCACCAGCAGCATCAGGCTGACGACACTGGCCAGGACCGGCCGGCGGATGAAGATGTCGGTGAATTTCATTACGCTTGGCCCCCGATGCCGGATGAAGCCGCCGCTGCCATCACTGGTCCACCGGCACGGGCGCGGGGTTGTCGGTCGGCTGCACCGTATTGTCGATCTTCACCAACGATCCGTTGTGCAGCTTCAACTGCCCTGCCGTCACGATGGTATCGGTCGCGGAAATGCCCTTCAGGATGCTGACCTGATCGCCCCGCTGGGCCCCGGTTGCGACGAACTGCTGTTTGACCACCGGCTTGCCGTTGTCCTCCCCCAGCACGTAAACCAGCGCTCCATAGGGATTGAAGGCCACCGCCGCCAACGGAATGGTCACCAGCGGACGCGGCTCCCCCGACGCGACCGAAACGCTTAGATACATCCCCGGCAGCAGCGCCCCATCCGCGTTCGGCAAACTGGCGCGAACCTGCAACATCCGGCTGTTGGGATCCACCCGGGAATTCAGCGCCGTGACCACGCCGGGGAACGTGCGGTTCGGATAGCCGTCCGCCGTCACTTCGACGGCCTGCCCAACCGCGATATGCTCCAGACCCTGTTGCGGCAGATAGAAATCGACGAACATCGGGTCGAGCTGCTGCAAGGTCACGATAGCCGCACCTGCTGCCAGGAATTGCCCGACGTCCACCTGCCGCACGCCAAGCCGCCCGGCGAACGGAGCCTTGACCACTTTTTCCGCCATCAGCGCCTGCTGCGCCGCCACCTGCGCCTTTACGATCTTCAGGTTCGCCGCATCGGTATCCACGGTTGCCTGCGGTACGGCGCGCGCGGCCAACTGCCGCTGGTCCCGTCCCAGTGTCACCGCCGCCAGTTCGGCGTTCGCCTGAAGCTGCGCCAACTTCGCATCGTCGTCGTTCGGCCGCAGACGAAGCAGAACCGTACCGGCCGCGACGGTCTGACCGGACTCGAAATCGATCCGTTCCACGACCCCGGCGAGCTCCGCCGCCAGGTCGGCGCCCTTCGACGCCCGGGCAGACCCCACGGCGATTTGTCGCGGCTGCCATGTCTGCATCGTGGCCTTCGCGGTCGCGACCACAGGGATCTCCGAACGGATCGACGTGACGATCTGCTTCAGGATGCCGGCCTTGAAACGCTGGAACGCGATCAGCCCGGACGCCACTGCCCCCACCAGCAGCAGCACGATCGTCAGCCGCAGCCACGTCCGGGGCTTTCGTTCGGCGGTCCGGGACAACATGGTCGCATCGTTCATGGAATGACTCCGCAGCATTGCGCGACAGCCGCATCGACGTCTGTCCGGTTCCACCATCCGCCGCCCAGCGCCTGAAACAGCGCCACGGTATCGGTGAACCGGGCGGCTTGGGCAGAGACGAGATTCAGGCGAGAGGAATAGTCGGCTTGTTCGGCGGTCAGCACGTTTACATAAGTGCCGGCCCCCGCCTCATACTGGGACTTGGTAACGGCCAGGCTTGCGGCGGCGGTTTTCTGCGCGGCCAGGGCCGCCTGCAAAGTCTCCGCATCGCGCTCGATCGCCACCAGGGAGTCGGCGACGTTCTGGAACGCCGTGTTCACGGTGCTGCTGTATTGCGCGGCGGCGACATCCAGTGCCGCCTTCGCCGCCTGCCGGCGCGCGGTCAATGTGCCGCCGTCGAATATCGGCTGTGTCAGGCTGCCGGCGATCGTCCAGACGATACCCGCCGGCGTAAACAGGTTGGGAACCGTGGTGCCCTCCAGCCCGTAGTTCCCGGACAACGATATCTGCGGCAGCATATTCGCAGTCGCCACGCCGACCGCAGCCGTCGCCGAATGCAGCAACGCGCCATACGCCCGGATATCCGGCCGCTGCTGCACCAGTTTCGATGGCAACGATACCGGCAACTCTCCCGGCAGGGTCAGGCTGTTCAGATCCAGTGTGGCCATATGGTACCGATCCGGCGTCCCACCCAGAAACACCGCAAGCTGATTGCGGGCCTGCTGCGCCTGCTTGCGCAAACCGGGCATCGTCGCAACCTGGGCGTCCAGCAACGATTGCTGCTCCAGGACGTCGGCCTGACTGACCGCGCCAAGCGCGAAACGCCGCTTCACCAGATCGAGCGCATCGGTATCCGCCTGGATGATCCGCTGCGTGGTGTCGATCCGGGCCTGCAACGCCGCCTCGTTGATCGCCGCCTCGATCACGTTCGCGGCCAGCGTTAGATTGGTGGCCTCAAGCTGGAACCGCTGATACTCGGCCTGCGCGTTGAGTTGTTCGATCTGGCGGCGAATCCCGCCGAACGCATCCAACGTGTAAGACACGTTCAATGAAGCAGCGCCCACCGAGTAAAGCACCGACCCATTGCCGAAACCGATCGCCGCCAGCGACTCGCGCGTCCGCTGCGCCTGCAACCCGCCGCTAACCGACGGCATCAGGGCGCCTTCCGCTGCCCGCATGGATTCCCGGGCCTGAAGCAGGGTGGCCTGCGCGGCGGCGATATCTGGGTTGGCTTTCAGCGCCTGAGTCACCAACGCGGTAATTTGCGGGGAGTGGAACACCGTCCACCATTCGCCGGGGATATCCCGATCCGTCACCAACGATTGCTGCTCGCCGCCCGGAGTCGCCACCCGAACCGTCGCGGCCGGAGTCGGGGCCTCGGTGAAGCGCGGACTGGACGGTGCGGCCGGCACTTCGTAATCCGGGCCGACGGTGCAGCCGGCCAACAGGGCAGCGCCCCCAAAGACCGATGCGAGTATTGCGGTTCGACGCATGGATCGACGATATTCCTATACCAATGCGTCCAGTATGTAGTATCCTATACCCATGAGTCCAGTATCTAAATCGGCTGACAACGATCAAGCCGGGCCGCATCGTTCCGGGCGACCCAAGGACACTGCGAAACGGGGCGCCATCCTGAAGGCGGCCCGCGCCTTGTTCGCCAGCCAGCCGTTCGATCTGGTGACGATGGAGGCGGTCGCGGCGCACGCAGGGGTATCGAAAATGACGGTTTACAGCCACTTCCACGACAAAGAGACGTTGTTCGAGACGATCGTGGCCGAGTCATCCGACCTGATGATCCGAGCGTTGTCCAGCCCAGAATTGGCTGGCACGCTGCGGGAGCGGCTGATCGCGGTCGGCAGGGAGTTCCTGACCGTGATCCTGGGTTCCGACATCTGCACCATGGCGCATACCCTGCCCGGGACGTTGCGGGCCAACCGGGCACTTGCAGATCGGTTTTACATGGCCGGCCCGGGCCGTGTGCGAGCCGCCCTGGCCGGTATGATCGCGGCGGCGGCCGAACGTGGCGAACTATCGGTGGACGATGCCGACCGGGCCGCGGACGATCTGGTGAGCCTTTGGGAAGGCAGCATGCCGGCCAAGATCGCCTTCGGTCTGGCCG
>JAJZEV010000208.1 GCA_021805665.1 Pseudomonadota bacterium | reverse complement strand
CACGGGTCCATGGCGTTGCACAGCGAAGACATGGCCGCGGCGTTCTGCAGGGCGATCAATGACTGGATGCGGGCGGAATGGCTGGATGCGGAGCCGCGGCTGTTCGCCTCAATCGTCGTGCCCGCGCAGGGGCCGGAGCAGGCGGCGGAGGAAATCGAACGCTGCGCCGCCGATCCACGCTTCGTTCAGGTGCTGCTGCCGGCGATGACCGACATGCCGCTGGGGCGGCGGCATTACTGGCCGATCTACAAAGCGGCCGAACGCCACGGCCTGCCGATCGGCATCCACGCCGGGGGCATGTTCCGCCACGCGCCCACCGCGACCGGCTGGCCGTCTTATATTATCGAGGACTACGCCGCCCAGTCGCAGGCGTTCGACAGCCAGTTGCTTAGCCTTATCACCGAGGGCGTGTTTACCAAATTCCCGGATTTGACCGTCGTGCTGCTGGAATCCGGCATCACCTGGCTGCCGCCGTTCATGTGGCGCACCAACAAAATCTGGCGCGGCCTGCGCCCGGATGCGCCCTGGGTCGATCGCGCGCCGCCGGACATCCTGCGCGATCGCGTGCGCCTGACCCTGCAACCGTTCGACGCGCCTGAAGACCCGGCTAAGGTCCGCGCCACACTGAACCATATCGCCGGGGACAATATGCTGCTGTTCTCGACCGATTTCCCACACTGGCATTTCGACGGCGACAGCGCGATCCCACCCGGCTTGCCGCCTGAACGTCTGCCCGGCCTGCTGTCCGGGAATGCACTGGCAACTTATCCTCGCCTACGGGAGACGGTCGCATGAACGACGCTGTCAACGATATCGGCATTGTCGATTGCGACATTCACCCCAACTTCCGCTCCCCCGCGGATCTGGCACCGTTCATGACGACCCGCTGGCAGCAGCATTGGCGGGAATACGGCGCCCATTTGCGCCAGGGCCTGTCCTCGACGCTGGCGCATCCGCGCATGACCCCCGCCGTGGCCCGAGCCGATTCCTGGCCACCCAATGGCGGGCCGCCGGGTTCGGATCTGGCTTTCATGCAATCGCAGCACCTGGACGCCTATGGCATCGAACATGGGATGCTGATGTGCCTGCGCCCCGGCGGCTGCGACGAACGCAACCTGGATTTCGGGGCCGCGCTGTGCCGGGCGACGAATGACTGGCAGGTCGAGGCTTGGGTGAAGCAGGAACCCAGGCTGTCGGCCGGGATCACCATCACCCAGGAAGACACTGCCGCCGCCGTCGCGGAAATCGAGCGCTGTGCCGGGGATCGTTCCTTCCGCGTGATCAACATGCCGCCGCGCATGGCCGAACCGCCAGGCCGGCGCCGCTACTGGCCGATCTACGAGGCAGCACAGGCGGCCGGATTGCCGATCGGCATCCATATCTCCGGCGTGCCGGGTCATCCGTCCACCAGCGCCGGCTGGCCGTCGTTCTACATGCAGGAGCATCATGCCAATGCCCAAAGCATGCAGGCCGTGGTGACCAGCCTGATCATGGAGGGCGTGCTGGAACGGTTCCCCGATCTGAAGTTCGTGCTGATCGAGTGCGGGTTTGCCTGGGCACCCTCGCTGGGATGGCGGCTGGATAAACTGTGGCAGCGCATGCGCAGCGAGGTTCCGCACGTCAAACGCCCGCCATCGGACTACATCCGCGAACGCTTCTGGTTCACCACGCAGCCGATCGAGGAAACCGAGGAACCCGGCCACCTGCGGGAGATCATCGACTGGATCGGCTGGGATAAACTGCTGTTCTCCACCGACTACCCGCACTGGGACTTCGACGATCCGCGTTACACGTTCCGCTTTCAACTCACCGACTCCGAACGCCGCGCCATCTTCCGCGACAATGCCCGAACCGTCTTCGCGCTGGAGTTACCCGCCTGACACCGCACAGGACCGGGCAGTTAGTTTCGGCTGGCCGGACATCGCGACGCGCCGGGGGCCGAATTAGAGATTGGTCTCTGACGCCTTATCCGGTCTTGGGCTGACGGCATGACGCTTTTCCAAACGAATCACGGCCACCGCATTGCAAGACATTTCCGAGCCCGGGTAGGAGGCCGAAGTCGTCGATGGAAGTGGCCCGTGTCAATCGGTGAAGGCCGTCGATGTCCGGGTTCGAATGGGCCGATCCGCTTACAGATGGAAGACCTGATCCCATTTTCATGTTAACAACACATACACAGGCGGGAATCGGTAAGGGCTTCACGATGATGCAAAAGCAGATTGCGCGACTGGCCCCGGCCGCTTGAATCCGACCTTCCCACACGATCCTGCCCGGCGTGGCGCGCCATTGTTCGGGGCCTGGCCATCCCCGGTTCGGCGGCTTTTCCTTGCACGCTTTCTGCGCAGCCTGACACAGGGCTGTCTGGTCGTCGATTTCGCGCTCTACCTCCGGCTTTTGCATTGGACAGGGTCCGCCATTGGGACATTGCTTGCCGGAAGTTTTGTACTCGGCGCGCTGCTAAGCTTGGCAGTCGGTCCAGCAAGTGACAGGTTCGGCTGCAAGCGGCTTCTGGTCGGATACGAACTGGCCACCGGGATGGCGTTCTTCGCCACCGCATGGACATCCAATCCTTGGATAATCGGTGTCAGTGCGGTGTTCGCGGGCTTCGGCCGCGGAGCCAACGGAGCCCCGGGCTGCTTCGTGCCGGCCGAATTGAGTTGGCTTGCGACCCATGTACCCGCCAACCGCCGCGGTGCGGCTTTTAGCATAAATACGGCCGCGGGGTTTCTGGGCATGGGTCTGGGTGCGATCCTTGCCATCGCGCCATCACTCTGGCCGGTCGCTTTGCCAGGAGTCAGCGGCTACCGCCCGCTTTTCCTGTTCGGCGGTGTCGTGGCTCTGTCGATAGCAGCTTTGCTTTACGCAACACCCGAACAACCGTTTCATGGGGCTGCGGCACAATCGTCCGGAGAAGATTATCGCCCAACGCGAGCGCTGCGGCCGGATGAACGCCGGCGCCTTTGGCAGGTCGGGTTAATCAGCCTGTTCAGCGGTCTTTCGCTCGGGCTTTCGGGGCCGTTGATCGCCTATTGGTACGCGGTGAAATTTCACCTCGATCCTCTCCACATTGCCCCGGTTCTGGCGCTCGCCCAGTTCGCGGCGGCCGGTGCGGCTGTTGGAACCGGCACGTTGACCCAAAAATTCGGAACCGCCCGCACCTTCGTTCTGCTGCAAACCGTCGGTGCCATACTTCTGTTCGGCTTCCCGTTCATCGGATCATTCGAACTCGCGGCCCTTGTTTGGATCACGCGTTTCGCCATAGAACGCGGCGCGGCAGGGGCGATGGAAGCGGTCGTAATGGGATTGGTCGGTGCCGGCAAGCGCGGTCTGGCGGGAGGTCTTAGCACGGCGTCTCTTGCACTGCCGCGCGCTCTTGGTCCGTTCGCAGCTGGCCACTGGATCGCTGAAGGAGACCTCGCCCGCCCATTCCTGACCGCCGCCGTCCTTCAGTTACTCTACGTCGGATTATTCGGCAACGCGTTTCTACCGCGTTCGCAACGGACCGGCAAATCCGGATTGGCATAGCCGGAATCTTGGTAAAATATTTCATTCAAATATTAACAGCCATAGTGGACCTGCCACGAAAACGTCGTTTGGTTCACGCGAATCCCGGCATGAGATGCGGTTACCTTACGATCGGGTCGCCATCCCATGGAACATCCCGACACTCGCGCCCATCCAACGCACCGGGCGGCAACGGCAATACAGAGGGAGTGCGGCGCGTTGGCAGCGTATCGCCGCACTCTTCAAGGGTCACGAAAATCCTGGAAGCCTGTTGCAACGCAGTCTGCCGAACGCCAGCCTGTCACACAATAATCTGAGGGCGGCGTTTGTGCTGTGTTACATTCGTAACCGTTTTTTTCGACAATATAAAATTCTATACCCCGACTCATTGAAAATCCGCGTTGGCCTCTTGCCAACCCTGCCTGAGGCGATTCTGCTGCCTCCATGATCCGCCCCGGCTTTCTTGACAGCGAATCCCGACGCGACCTGATTGAGTTGGCGCGCGATGGCTCGATCGCGCATCGCTTGGCGCGGCGGGCGAACGC
>JAJZEV010000217.1:2254-4058 GCA_021805665.1 Pseudomonadota bacterium | reverse complement strand
GGACATCGCCGAAGCCCTGGGCATGGACGACGCCGGGGAGCGTGCGATCGACGTTCAGGTGGTTCGCCTGCGCCGCAAGATCGAGTCCGATCCCCGGGAACCGCGCTTTCTGCATACCGTGCGCGGCCGCGGTTATATCCTGAAGCCAGGTGTCTGACATGCGTGCCCGCGTTCCATCGCCGGTCGTGAACCCGTTCAAGCGCCTGATGCCGCGTTCGCTGTTCGGCCGCACACTGCTGATCATGCTGGTGCCGCTGGTGCTGGTGCAGGCCATCGCGCTGCAACTGTTCTATGGCAACCATCTGGGGATCGTGTCGCGACGCCTGTCCAGCGCGATCGCCGGGGAAATCTATTACACGGTGGAACTGCTGCGGCAGTTTCAAAGCCCGACGGATCGCGAATGGGTGCTGCAAATGGCCCGCGACCAGTTCGACCTGGGCATCCAATTGGAACCAGGAGCCCACCTGCAACCGAAAAAATGGCGCAATCTCCCCGGACCGATGGATGACGACCTGGCCGCGGCACTGACCGCGAAGTTCAATGTGCCCTTCAACATGGACTGGTCGTCCGACCCGCGATCTGTCCTGATCAGGCTGCAACTGCCGGATGGCGTGCTCGACGTGCAGGCACCCCGCAAGCGGCTGTCGATTGGGACGATATTCCTGTTCGTCGGCTGGGTTGTCGGCTCCGCGCTGTTCCTGTTCATCATCGCGGCGCTGTTCATGCGGAACCAGATCAGGGCGATCCGCCGGTTGGCCCGGTCGGCCGAGGCCTTTGGGATGGGGCGCGATGTGCCGCCGATCCGGCCGGAGGGTGCTGCCGAAGTGCGGCAGGCGGCGGCCGCGTTCAATCGTATGCAGGATCGGATTCGGCGCTTTCTGGCCCAGCGCACCGAAATGCTGGCCGGGGTGTCGCACGATTTGCGCACCCCGCTGACCCGGTTGCGGCTGGCGCTGGCGATGCTGCCGCGGACCGAGGAACTGCGGCAGGATGTGGCAGAAATGACCGCCGATGTGGAAGAAATGGACCGCATGATCGGCGGCTATCTGGCGTTTGCCCGCGGCGAGGGGACTGAACAGGCCGAATCCGTCAATCTCGCCACTATCCTCGACGACGTGGCCGCCGGCGCTCGGCGGGCGGGGGCAACGCTGGTGCTGGAGGTCCCCGCCGACCTGACACTGAAGCTGCGCGCCGATGCGGTGCGCCGGGCGATCACCAATCTGGTGGACAACGCGCGCCGGCATGCGCGGCATGTGGCTTTGGGCGCGGTGGCGCAAGGCCGATCGGTTCAGGTGACGGTGGATGACGACGGGCCGGGGATACCCGCCGACCGGCGAGAGAGCGTGTTCCGTCCGTTCGAAAGCGGGTCAGCGGGCGGTACCGGCCTTGGGCTGACCATCGCGCGCGATATCGTGCGCGCCCATGGCGGAGACATAGTTCTGGAGGATAGCCCCCTGGGCGGTTTGCGCGCGCGTATCCGGCTGCCGGTCTGACCCATGACCGACATTGCTAAGCAAGACGCCGGATCGCGGCTGATCGGGCTTGAAGTGCTGCGCTTCCTGGCCGCGATCGGCGTGCTGGTCTGGCACTATCAGCACTTCATGTTCGTCGGGCACGAAGGAACGCCGTGGGATCCGGCCCGCCTGCCGTTCCGTTGGCTGTTCGCCCCGTTTTATACCTATGGGTACGAGGGGGTGGAACTGTTCTGGTGCATCTCCGGCTTCATTTTTGCTTGGAAATACGCCGACCGGATCGGCCGGGCAGGGCTGTCGTTCGGCCGCTTTGTCTGGCTGCGGTTTTCCCG
>JAJZEV010000217.1:0-2055 GCA_021805665.1 Pseudomonadota bacterium | reverse complement strand
CTGATCTATATCGTGTTCTTCTGGATTTCCCGCCTCGCCGGGTCGGGGTGGAAAGTGGATATGGTCGCCATGGCCTCGTTTGGCATCGTGGCGTCGGCGGTTCGGGCGGTCTTCGGGATCAAGCTGGCATTCACCGGGGCGGGCACGTTCTTCTTCCTGGGTGCGCTGATCCTGCACCTGTATCGTTGGATCGAGACGCTGACCCCGCGCCAGCGGAACCTTGTCGCGGTCGTCTGCGGCGTGTGTGTCGTCGTTGCCTCCGGCCTGGTGTATCGCCGCACCCTGGCAATCGCCGGCGGCGGGCTGGCGATCTTTCCGATGTCCGTTCTTTTGGTGCAACTGACCATCCGGCCGCGGGGTGCGCGGGTCAGGATGTGGCTGACCGACCTGGGGAACCTGACCTATGCCAGCTATATGCTGCATTTTCCGATGCAGTTGGCGGCGATGCTGATCGTCGGGCCGGCGCTGATACGATCGTGGATTTACGACGGCTGGTTCATGCTGGCCTATCTTGGCGCGGTTCTGTTGGCCGCGGCGGGCGTGTTCCGCTGGGTGGAGCGTCCCGCACAGGACTGGCTGCGGCGCTTTTAGCGGCGGTTTCTAAAGAACGCGACGGCTACTGCGCCGTCATCGGCTCCAGCCCGGAGGCGGCGATCGCAGCCCGGGCTTCTGGCGACGCAAGGAACCGGAGCAGCGCCGCGGCCGAGTCGGGATGGGCCGACCCCGCGACGACACCGGCGGAGAATACCGTGAACTTCTGCGCCGCGGCTGGCAGCGGCCCCAACAGGTCGATGCCCTGAATCGGCTTCAACTCGCTCATTTGCTGGAATCCGATCTCCGCATCCCCGCGGGCGACAACCGCACCCACCGGTTCGGCCGGGATCATCCTGGCTTTGCCGGCCATCTGTTCTACTATCCCCATCGCCTTGAACATCTCGCGGGAGATATAAACCCCGCTGGCGCTGTCCGAATACGCCACCGATTTCGCGGCCAGCAGCGTCTTTTTCAGCGCGTCCACCGAACCGATATCGGGATGCGGTGCGCCTTGGCGCACCACGATGCCGATCCCCGAACGTGCCAGATCGACGCGGCTGCCGGCGGCGACCTTGCCCTGGTCGATCAACGCACCCAGCGCGTAGCCGACCATGATCGTGACGTCGATCTTCTCGCCGCGCTTCAGCCGTTGCGGTACCGCATCGGCTGTGCCGCCCATGCTGGGGCCCCATTCCAAGTCCAGCTTATCGCCGCTTTGATGCTCGAACGTCGGCGCCAGCACTTTCAGGGCAGCGGCAAAGCCCCCCGAACTGACAACCCGGAGTTCATCCGCCCGGGCCGCGGCAACAAGCGCCAGCAGGCCGCACAGCACCGCCAGATGAAAACGAAACTTCATGACACCGGTTCTCCTGCTCGCCGCGAGTCTGTAATCAATGATGCATTTTCGAAATAGCAACGTCGATCGATGCACGTTCTGCGGGCGCTGCCATGACCATGAAAGGTCATATATCTCTGCCAGGAGACAGGTCCAATTGGTCGCATTCCATACGGCAGAGCCTGGCCAATCTGGTTTCCGGCGCTTTCGCGCGATGACCGCCCGCCGAACCCGTGGCATCCGAGCCGCACACGTCTAGTCAGGAATACCATGCGCCCCAGCCGCAGCCGGCGCCCGACGCCGAGCGACCGCGGCCTCGTGGGCTTCATAGCCGCGTGAGAAGGTGTGACCGCCTGACCCGTCCGCCACGAAATACAGATCGTCGCTGGCGAGCGGATGCAAGGCCGCCCGGATACTGTCCAGCCCCGGCGAGCAGATCGGTGTCGGCGGCAGCCCGATGCTGCGATACGTGTTGAACGGGTCGTCGCGCAGCAGTTCCGACTTGGTCAAACGATGGTCCAACACCCCCGCGCCATTGCTGGCCAGATACACCACCGTCGGGTCAGCTTGCAGCCGCATGCCGAGGCGGAGCCGGTTGAGGTACACGGCAGCGACGTGGGGCCGCTCCTCGGGCTTTGCTGTCTCCCGCTCGATGATGCTGGCCAGGATCAGTGCGTCCCGCGGGC
>JAJZEV010000071.1 GCA_021805665.1 Pseudomonadota bacterium | reverse complement strand
GGTTCGTGTTGTAGGTCGTCGCCCCGCAGGCTGCGGAACGATCAGTGGTCAACACGTTGGCGCAGCCGCGCGAGTCCGCCCCATCGGCGCCGGGCGTGTACCAGGCGCCTTCCTTGATGGAGACGACGCCCCGCGCGATCCGATCCGTGACTTCCGCCGGCAGCACCGTCGCGCCGATATCGTTGAACACCCGCACGTTCTGACCGTCCACGATCCCGCGTTCGACCGCGTCATCGGGATGCATCCACACCGTATCGGGGTCCACCCTCCCCAACCGTTCCTGGTTGCCATGGATGCTGTGCGTCCGCGCCCGGGATTTCGGCGTACACAGGCTTAGTGGAAATCGTTTAGTGTCGTCGTTTGGCGCGAACCAGGTCGGGATCGGTGGGATCACGCCCAGGCCGTAGGGATTCGGGTTCGCCGCCAAAACTGTTGAGTAAAGCTCGATCTTCCCGGATGGGGTGGCGAAGGGTTGTTCGCCGCGGATTTGTGCCGCGAAGGCCACCGCGTCTTTCGGTGCGGCAAATCGCGCCACGCCTTGTTCCGCGAACGCTTCGAAATCATCCACCGCGTCGGCGGTCAGGTCTTTCAGCCACGCCGCCTCGGACTTCGTGTTGTAGCCGTTGATGCCAACCCGGCGCGACAGATCGTCGAAGATATCGATGTCGTTGCGGCATTCGTACATCGGCTCGATCGCCTGCTTCATGTAGATCGCATAGTGCCCAGCCCCGGCCCAGGGAACGTGAACGTCGTTCCGTTCCCAAAAAGTCGTCGCGGGCAGCACGATATCGGCCATCCGCACTGTTGGGGTCATGAAGTGGTCCTGCCCGACGATGAACTCCACCTTGTCCAGCGATGCCGCCATCTTCGCGGCGTTCGGGCATTGGTTGAACAGGTCGCCGCCGGCGGAATAAATCATCCGGATATCGGCCGGGTAACCGCCCGCCTTGCCGCGCGCGAGCAAATCCGCCAGCAAAGGAGAGGCAACTTTCGACTCAATTGGATTTTTCCCAATTGGCAGGCTCTTAATTCCCGCTCGGCCGGTTGCCCCGTTGCTGACGCCAGACCCGCCGCCGCTAATACCGACATTTCCGGTGATCGCCGCCAGGGCATAGACGGCGCGATGGAACTGCTCGCCGAACATCGTCCGGCCGCCGGCATATCCGGCCTGTATCGCGGCGGGCTTTGTGGTGGCGAACTCGATCGCCAGACGCCGGATCGTTTCGGCCGGGATGCCGGTGATCGCTGACGCCCATTCCGGCGTTTTCGGTTGGCCATCGTTCAGGCCCATCAGATAGGACCGGTAGGATGCGCCTTCGGGCACCTTCCCCTCGTCCAGCCCCAGCACATGGCGGTCGCAATAGGCCTGATCGTGCAACCCTTCAGACACGATCACATAGGCCATGGCGATCAGCGCCGCTGCGTCGGTGGACGGGCGGATGAACACATGCTCATCGGCCAGTTGCTTGCTGGTCATCGTTATGCGGGGATCGATGCAAACGATACGAGTGCCGTTTTTCCGAGCGTGCTTGAGGTATTGCATTGTTCCGGTACCGAAAGTGCCGTCGCCGGGACTCCAGCCCCACATCAGGATCAGTTTGGAATTGGCGAAATCCGTCGGCTCCCGCCCCGCCGATTTGTAGTCGTTGGCGCCATAGGTGATGCGAACGGAAAAAACCTCGGCCTCGGCTGACATGTTTGACCACAGATCGGTGCAGCCGCCGAACATATACAGGAATCGTTGCGCCGCCACGCGGCCGTGCAGCATGGACTGGCTGCCGGTGCGGGAGGCATCCAGGATCGCGGCATTGCCCCGGGTTTCGCGAATGCGCAGCATCTCGCGCGCCACGGTATCCAGCGCCTCGTCCCAGGTGATTCGTTCGTATTGGCCCGAACCGCGTGGGCCGGTGCGGCGCATCGGGTATTGCAGGCGGTCAGGGTGATAGGTCCGCTCGATCTGGCCCGGGCCACGGGCACAGGCTGGAAGCGGCGGATGATCGGGGTTCCAGCGACGGGCATCGGTGGAGATATGAACGATCCTGCCCTCCCGCACATGGGCGTTGACCACGCAGCGTCCGCCGCAATTATGGCCGCAGGTACTGGTAACCACCGTCTCGCCGGGTCTGGTGGCGATGCGGGGGGCTTCGTAGATCGTTGCGCTCAAGGACGGACTCCGGCCTGTTGGATCGCGCGCCAGACGCGTTCCGGCGTGGCTGGCATATCGATATGGGTGACGCCAAGCCGGGCGAGTGCATTCAATACCGCGCCGATGATTGTCTGCGGGGCGGCAATGGCGCCGGCCTGTCCCGCACCCTTGACACCCAGCGGGTTGGCGCTGGTTGGAACGCCGGTCAGGGTTATGTCCAGGTCCGGCAGGTCGGTGGCGCGCGGGATGTGATAATCCATGAACGAACCACTCACCAGTTGGCCGGACTCCTGGTCGTAAACGACATGTTCGGTCAGCGCCTGGCCGATGCCCTGGGCGACGCCGCCCCGCACCTGGCCGATCGTCAGCAGCGGGTTGATCAGTGTGCCGTAGTCATCGACGGCGGTATAGCGATCCAGCGTGACCTGCCCTGTTTCGGGATCGATCTCGACCTCGGCGATGTGGCAGCCATTGGGGAAGGTGACGATATCCAGCAGGTTCCAGACATAGGTGTCCAGGCTGGTATCTCGTGCAACGGTCAGCAGATCGACGGACAGATCGCCGGCGTAATAGCGCCCATCGCGGAAAACCACGGTCTGGGCCTGCAACAGCCGTGCGGCCACCGGTTTGCCTTTGTCGATCGCCTGTTGGGCGGCGTTGTACAGTGCGGCGCCGCCCATGTGCATGGAGCGCGCGCCGCCGTGTCCGTTGCCTTCGGGAATTTCCGCGGTGTCGGCCTGGATGTAACGAAACCGGTCGATCGGCAGTCCCAGCAGGTCGGCGGCGATCTGGGGATAGGATGTCTCGTGCCCCTGCCCGTTGCTTTGGGTGCCCACCAGGATGCTGACCATGCCATCGTCGCCGAAACGGATTTCCGCGCCTTCGTTGGGGGCACCGCGCGCGGTTTCCAGGAAGCAGGCGACACCGATGCCGCGCAGCAGACCCCGGCTTTCGCTGACGGCGCGCCGTGCCATGAACCCGGCATGATCCGCCAGGGCCAGCACATCGTCGATGTTGGCAGCGAAACGGCCGCAGTCCACAACGGTGCCTAAGGCCTTTTGATAGGGGAAGGAGGCGATCAGGTTTCGCCGCCGCAGGTCGATCGGATCGAAGCCGCATTGGGCCGCGGCCTTGTCGATCAGCCGTTCGATCAGGTAGTTCGCCTCCGGCTTGCCCGCGCCGCGATAAGCGTCGATGGGCGCGACGTTGGTGAAGACACCGCGCACATCCATGAAGATCGCCGGGATGACATAGCCGCCGCCCATCGCCGCGGCCGGGGCGTTGGTGGAACTGCCGGGGCCGCCGCCGGACATATAGGCGCCCAAGCCAGCGACGGTGCTGACATCCAGCGCCAGGAACCGGCCGTCCGCATCCAACGCCAGGCGCCCGCGAGAGACATTGTCCCTGCCCTGCGCTGCCGCAACGAAATTTTCCGCCCGGTCTTCCACCCATTTCACTGACCGGCCGAGCCGCCGGGCGGCCCAGAGCAGCAGAACCCATTCCGGATACAGACAGTTCTTGATACCGAACCCGCCGCCGACATCCGGCGCGGAGACACGAACCGCCTCTCGCGGGCATCGGAAAATATCGCGCGCGAGTTGGTCGCGAATGGCATGCACGCTGGCGGCGGACACGAACAAATCGAACACCCCATCCTGCCAGCGTCCGATCGCGGCCCGGGTTTCCAGCGGCGCAACGATCAGGCGGTTGTTGACCACCTGGATATCGACGACATGTTTCGCGCTGGCGATGGCGGCTTGCACCGCGGCTGGGTCACCACGCTGGAAGCGGAACGACTCATCGCGGCTGTTTGCGACATCGACCGTGCATGGCAGCGGCGTGTAGTCCACCGCCACACGTTCGGCGGCGTCCCGGGCGGCGGCGGCGGTCTCAGCGACGACGAAGGCGACCGGATC
>JAJZEV010000340.1 GCA_021805665.1 Pseudomonadota bacterium | reverse complement strand
CGTGCTGCCCGGCGGCCTTGCTGCGATCAGGCGGGGCAGGGCTTGCGAGCGGAAATGCAGGAATGGCTTGTCGTCGCGGAAGAAGAAGCTTTCGTTGGTGGTCATGGCCTCCACCACCTCGCGCGCCAGGGTATCGCTGCCGGCGCGGCGCAGCCGGTCTGCCAATCCGTTGAGGTCGGTCAGTTTTTCCCGTTTGATGAGGCCGGCGAGACGGGTTTCCAGCAGGTAGGTCTTGTCCGTTCCGATCACGAGGCCGGATCTGGACTTCAGCATCGATGCCAGCGTTTCGAAAGCAAGCGGTGACAGCGGAATGGTCATGGATGGGCGCCTTTGAGCATGTCGAGAAGCTTGGGTGCGATCTTCGGCAGCGGCAGCACGGCATGGCACAACCCGGCCCGGGCGATCGCGCCGGGCATGCCCCAGACCACGCTGCTGGCTTCGTCCTGACCGATCGCGGCGCCGCCGGCCTCGATAACCGCTTTCGTGCCGGCCAGGCCGTCGTGGCCCATGCCCGTCAGCATCGCGACCAGCACCCTGCCGTCGCATGCGGCGGTCGCGGAGCGCAGCATCGGATCGACCGACGGGCGGCAGAAGTTTTCTGGCGGGTCGGTGGTCAGGCGGGTGCGCAGTCCGCCCCGGCCGCCTTCGATCAGCAAATGCCGGTCGCCGGGGGCCAGATAGATGCGGCCGGGAGCGAGCGTTTCACCGTCGCGGGCTTCGGTGCATGGCATCGCGCCCAGGCGGTTCAGGTGGTCCGCCAGGATCGGGGTGAAGGTGGCGGGCATGTGCTGGGTCAGCACCACCGGCACATGAACGCCGCGCCCCAGTCCCTGCACCAGGTTGAACAACGCCTGCGGGCCACCGGTGGAACTGCCGACCGCCAGCAGCCTGGGTGGCAGCAGCGGGGCCGGCCGCAGCGCGATCGGGGTCTGCGGTCGCGACGGTTGCGCCTGGCGGCGGCGCAGGCGCGCGAGGCCCTTGACCTTTTCTATCAGCTCCCGCTTGAATCCGTCGTCGCCGACGGTGCCGATGCTGGACGGCTTGGGCACATAGTCCGCCGCGCCGAGGCGCAGTGCCCGCAAGGCGATATCGGCGCCGCGCGTGGTCAGGGTGGATGCCATGATGACTCGCACGCCGGGATCGGCGCGCAGCAGCAGGGGCAGGGCGGTCAGGCCGTCCATCACCGGCATTTCGATATCCAGCACCACGACATCGGCCCGGGCAGCGCGAATCCCGTCGATCGCCAGTTGGCCGTTTTCCACCTTGGCCGCCACGACGATATCGGGGTCGGATTCCAGGATGCGGGTCAGCGCTCCGCGGATCGCAACGGAATCGTCGCACACCATCACCCGGATGGCGGCTTCTCGCGGCCGAGCGGCGATGGATGTGCGCACCGGGACGCTCACAGCAAACCGACCTGCGCGAATTTGCCGGTCAGAATATCCTCGTCGAACGGCTTCATGATGTATTCCTGCGCGCCGTTCGAAATCGCGGCCTCTATGTGGCCGATGTCGTTTTCGGTCGTGCAGAACACTACCAGGGGGTTGTCGGGGCCATATTCCTTACGCAGTGCCTTCAGGAACGACAGGCCGTCCATCACCGGCATGTTCCAGTCCAGCAGGACGCAGTCCGGCAGGCTGGCGCGGCAGGCATCCAGGGCTTTTTGCCCGTCGGCGGCCTCGGTGACGGCAAAGCCGTTGGATTCCAGGATCCGGCGCGCGACTTTGCGCACGACCCGGCTGTCATCCACCACAAGGCAGGTGCGTGTCATCGGGGCTATTCCTCTACCGACAGGGCCAGGAGCTTGGCGACGTCCAGGACGACCAGAAGCCGTCCGTCCAGGCGAAAGATGCCGGTGCTGAAAGCGGCCCAGGTCTTTTCCAGCGTCGGGGGGTTTCGCTCGAACGCCGAGGCATCCAGGCTGAGCACTTCCGACACCTGATCGACCAGCAGGGCATAAAGTTCGCCGCCCTGATCGGCGACCACCGACATGCGCGGCTGTCCGGGCGGGGCCGGCGGCAGGCGCAGGCGCTGGCGCAGGTCGATGGCCGTGACGATGCGCCCGCGCAGGTTCAGGCTGCCGGCGATTTCTGGCGGCGCCAGGGGGATTCGGGTGATCGTCTGCTCCCCCAGGACGTCGCGCACGGACAGCACCGGGACGCCGCAAAGCTGGTCGCCCACGGTCAGGGTGACCAGGACCTGGTTTTCCTCGGTAGCGGGGGCCTGCTCCGGCCGCTCCAGCACATTCGTGGTCATATTCGATCCCCTGTTCAGATATGGGCGGGTTCGGCCAGGCTGGCGTGAAGGCTGGCGACCAGTGCCTCACGCTCAAACTTGCCGACATAGTCGGTGAATCCGGCTTCCCGCCCTAGGCGGGCGGTATCGGTGTCTGAATGGGCGGTCATGGCGATCACCGGCAGTCTGGCCCAGGCGCCGTCTGTTCGGACGGTGCGGGCGAACTGGATGCCGTCCATCCCCGGCATTTCGATATCGGACACGATGGCGTCGAACATGCCGCCGCCGTCGCGCAGTGCCAGCGCTTCGGCGGCACTGGCCACGGCGGTGACGCGGAAGCCGGCCGCACCCAGCATCGGGACCGTCAGTTGACGGAAGAATTCGCTGTCATCGACAAGCAGGACGTGCGGCTGGCCGGGTGTGGCGCCCTGGCGGGGGACGCTGCGGAACCAGTCCTGCCAGGCCTGGGTCAGCCAGTAGCCGGTATCCAGCACATCGGTGGCCTGACCGCCGATCACCGCGGTTCCCAGCAGGCCGGGCCGGCCGGCGGCCAGTTCGATGTCCAGGTTGTCTTCCACCACATCGACGATTTCATCGACCATCAGGCCCATGGTCCGGTCGCCGTCGGCGAACACCAGCAGCGGCTGGGTGGGTTTCTGCTGGTCGATGCCGCCCTCGATCGCGATCAGCGGCATCAGTTTGCCGCGGTATTGCGTCACCGGCGCGCCGCAGGACATTTCGATCTTCTCGCGCGGGATGTCCTCCAACCGGGCGACTAGGCCCAGCGGGACGGCCATGCGCTGGTTTTCCCCGGCGCGGAACAGCAGCATCGCGGTCTTGTCGGCGGAGCTTTGCGCCTCTATCGGGGCGCCGCGCAGCAGCTTGGATTCGGATCCGGCGCCAACGCCGCTGGCGCGGGCGATGCCGTTCGGGTCCAGGATCATGATGACGGACCCGTCGCCCAGGATGGTGTTGCCGCTGAACATGGTGACGTGGCGCAGGATCGGGGCGACCGGTTTGACGACGATTTCCTCGGTATCGAACACCCGGTCCACGATGATGCCCATCATGTGCTGGCCAACCTGTGCCACCACGACATGGGCGCTGTCCTCCGCCCGGTCATCCGCACCCAGGGCCAGCAGTTCGGTCAGGCTGACCAGCGGCAGGAGGCGGCTGCGCAGCCGCAGGACCGGGGTGTCATTGATACGCTCGATCACGCTGTTGCCCGACGACAGGGCCGACCCGCGTGAGGCGCGGACCAGTTCCACGACGCTGAGCTGCGGAATGGCAAAGCGTTCCTTGCCGGCCTCCACGATCAGCGCCGAGACGATGGCCAGGGTCAGCGGGATTTTCACCGTGAAGGTGGTTCCCTGGCCGACAGTGCTTTTCAGATCGATGGTGCCGCCGATCTTTTCGATGTTGGTCTTGACCACATCCATGCCGACACCGCGTCCCGACACCGCCGAGATCGTCGCCGCCGTGGAAAATCCCGCCCGGAAGATGAACCTTTGTATCTGGCCGTCGGTCATGCCCGCCAGTTCGGTTTCGCTCGCCAGGCCGTTCGACAGCACCTTGGCGCGGATACGGTCCACCGCCAGACCGCGGCCGTCGTCGGAAATCTCCAGGATGATGTAGCCGCCTTCATGGTAGGCGTTCAGCATGATGGTGCCGGTTTCGGGCTTACCGGCGGCCCGCCGCTCCGCCGGGGTTTCCAGCCCGTGATCGCCGCTGTTGCGGATCATATGGGTCAGCGGGTCCTTGATGAGCTCCAGCACCTGACGGTCCAGTTCGGTGTCGGCGCCGATCATGGTCAGTTCGATCTTCTTGCCCATGTCGTGCGACAGGTCGCGCACCAGCCGGGGCAGCTTGTTCCAGGCGTTGCCGATCGGCTGCATGCGGGTTTTCATCACCCCTTCCTGCAGGTCGGAGGTGATGTGCGACAGCCGTTGCAGCGGGACGGTGAAGGCGCCGTTTTCCTGCGTGCGGGCGAGCTGCAGAAGCTGGTTGCGGGTCAGTACCAGTTCGCTGACCAGGGTCATCAGGTCTTCCAGCACATCGACCGTCACCCGGATGGTTTGCGCGGCGGCGGCGGGCGGCGAGGTCTGGGCTGCTGGCGCGGCGGCTATTGCCGGGGCTGGCGATTCCGGCGCTTTGGCTTCGACGGTGGGTGCCGGTGAAGGGGCTGGCACGGGGGGCGGGGTTGCCGCAACCGTATCGTCGAAATCGATCGCCGCCGGCTGTTCCCCGGACGCGGTGGCGTTCAGCGCGGCGATCAAGGCGGTATCGTCGCCCGCCGGCTCCGCGCCGGTAGTGCTCAGCCCGGCCACGATCGCCTTGATCCGGTCGATCGCCGCCAGCACGTCGCTGACAATATCCGGGGTGACGGTCAGGCTGCGGTCCCGCAGCTTGCCCAGCACGTTCTCGCCGGCATGGGCCACACGCTCCAGCCTCGGCAGGCCCAGGAAGCCGCAGGTTCCCTTGATGGTGTGAACCAGCCGGAAGATGAACGACAGCGTCTCGGCATCGTCCGGCGTACGCTCCAGCGTCACCAGCGCGACATCCAGTTCCGCCAGGCTTTCGTTCGTCTCGGTCAGGAAATCGGATAGAAGATCGTCCATGGCAGCCCCCAATGGCAGCCCGGTATCCGGGCGGGAGGCAAGTCTTGGCAGGACTTTGCAAACAAAAAGTAAATGCCGGCGATTTTTTTTCGGTTTGTCAGCAGAAATGCAGGATTGCCGGTTCGTTGGCGCCGGAAGGCGACAACAGCGAAGACAAACGTATGCTAGCTGCATGCGCGAGCATGGCAGTGAACGCCATTTGAAGGTCCCGGCCGTTCCCGAGCGCGGCGAGCGCCTCGGATTCGTCGGTCAGGCAGAGGGCAGTGCCGGGTGGCCAGCTTGCCTTTGGACCGGCGATTTGGATGAACAGGTCGCCGGTTGTTCCCGCCAGCGCGATTTGGCCGCTGCCGTGCAGGCTGTCGGCGGCCAGCAACAGCAGGTTCAGCAGCACGCGTCCGCGGGCGGGCGGGAAAACGGCGGCCGGCGGCATGGCCGACAGGTCGGTTTCGATCGTGTCGGGCAGACCGCGGACCAGGGAGGCGATGGTTGCAATGGGCAGGGGCTGGCCGGATGGCGCCCATGCAGCCCGGTACAGCGCGAGGCTGCCGGGGCGCGTGCCCTCGATCGCATCGAACAGCAGCGCGGACACGCCTTCGATCAAGCGCAAGGCTGCATTCGTGCCGGACATTAGCACCTCGCTGTTTGGCCGTTCGTTCCGTTGCACGATGGTCCGGTTGTGCCGCCGAGTCGAGGTATTGCTCGGGTGACCGGGGCGGAGCAACGGGAACGGGCTTGAAGTGGCCGTCCCGATGGCGCAATTCACCGGGGGACACTATAATTAAGAGCCGCGCGGGGCACGCACCGGCGCGGCGAAGGAGACAGCGACCCATCATGATCGATCCGTTCGGCAGAGCGATCACCTACCTGCGGGTGTCGGTGACAGACCGCTGCGATCTGCGCTGCGTGTATTGCATGGCCGAGGATATGACCTTCCTGCCCAAGCGCGACCTGCTGACGCTGGAGGAACTGGACCGGCTGTGTTCGGCATTCATTCGCCTGGGCACGACGAAAATCCGCATTACCGGCGGGGAGCCGCTGGTGCGCCGCGATGTCATGAGCCTGTTCGGCCGGCTGGGCGAACGGCTGGGCAACGGGCTGAAGGAGCTGACGGTCACCACCAACGGGTCGCAGTTGACGAAGCACGCGGCGACGCTGGCCGCGGCCGGTGTGAAGCGGATCAACGTCTCGCTGGACACGCTGGACCCGGTGAAATTCACCAACATCACCCGCTGGGGCAAGATCGAGCCGACGCTGGACGGAATTTTCGCCGCCAAGGCCGCCGGGCTGGCGGTAAAGATCAACGCCGTGGCGATGAAGGACGTGAACGAGGCCGAGTTCGACGGCATGTTGGCGTGGTGCGGGGAACATGGGTTCGACCTGTGCCTGATCGAGACGATGCCGATGGGCGACATCTCCGGCGACCGCACGGACCAGTATCTGCCGCTGTCGGTGGTTCGGGCGAGGCTCCGCAAGACCTGGACGCTGGAGGATACCGACTACAAAACCGGCGGTCCGGCACGGTACTATACGGTGAAGGAAACCGGCGGGCGGGTCGGGTTCATCACCCCGATGACGCATAATTTCTGCGAAAGCTGCAACCGGGTGCGGCTGACCTGCACCGGCACGCTGTATATGTGCCTGGGTCAGGACGATGCGGCGGACTTTCGGCCGCTTTTGCGGGCCGGGGTGACGGACGACCAGTTGGACGATGCGATCCGGGAGGCGATTTCCCGCAAGCCGAAAGGTCACGATTTCATCATCGACCGCCGCCACGACAAGCCGGCGGTTGCGCGGCACATGAGCGTGACGGGGGGCTAGGCGGGGTCGGTTAACCCGGCGCCCATCCGGTCATCACCGCCATCCGCAGACTGACCGCCGACCGGCCGTCTTCATCGGGCAGCCGCGTCAGTGCTGCCGGAAACAGCCCGCGATCCGGCACTGTCCGGGACCGTTCACGGATGGCGTTGGTTTCGCCCGCCGCCCGCAGATCGGTCAGCAGCGCGAACGGGTTGGAATACAGCAGTCTGATATCTTCCACGTCCGCCACCGGCAGGGTGAAGCCGGCCCGCTGCAGCAGGTGGGCGCAGTCGCGTAGTTCGGGGAATGGAGAGATGCGCGGCGACGCGCCGCCGGCGATTTCCGATTCAGCCTCGGTCAGCGCGGATCGCAGTTCGGCCAGCGTCCCCAGCGCCGGCAGGCTGGCCAGCAGCAGTCCCTCCGGCCGCAGCGTGCGACGCAGTTGCAGCAGCGCGCCGGGCAGGTCGTTGATCCAGTGCAGCGACAGGCTGGCAACGATCAGATCGAAACTGCCGGGTGCGAACGGCAGGAATTCCTCGTCCGCCGCCACGCATGGCCCGCCGTTGGCCGCGGCCATCGCCGGGGACAGATCGCAACTGACCACGCGGATGCCGCGCGCGCGCAGCAGCGGGGCGACAACGCCGCGGCCGCCGACATCCAGCGCATCGGCGAACCGGCGGCTGGTGTCGTCCAGCCGATCCAGCAGCCGTTCCGCCGCGTCGCGCAGCACATCGGTCACCCGACCCACGGTTTTGGCCGCCCGATCGCGGTGGCGGCGGACAGCGAGGCGATCGAATACCAGCATGGTGTCCATGAACCGCCATGTGCGCCTGCCGGGCGCCGTTGCCAAGCGGGGCGGCTCCGCACTACCGTCTCTGTATTATAGAGGGGCGTCCGCCATATGAACCGTATCAGCGCCGAGACTTTGCGAGGCTGGATCGCCGATGGGCGGGAACTCGCCCTGCTGGATGCCCGCGAGGATGGCGAGTTCGGGGCTTCTCATCTGTTCTGGGCGATTCCCTGCGGGCTGGCACGGAAGGAACTTCGGGCACGGGCGCTGCTGCCGAGACTGGCGGCGCGGGTGTGCTGTGTGGATGACGGGCGCGGGCTGGCGGAGACGTTGGCCGCGTGGCTGGAATCGATCGGCTGCACCGATGTCTCGGTGCTGGATGGCGGCACCCGGGCGTGGGAAGCGGCGGGCTATGTGCTGTTCAGCGGGGTGAACGTGCCGTCCAAGGCGTTCGGCGAGTGGGTCGAACACCATTATGGCACCGAAAGCGTCGATGCGTTGGAGCTGAAGGCGCTGATCGACGCGCGTCGCGATATGGTGGTGCTGGACAGCCGCACGCTGGAGGAATTTTCCCGCATGTCGATCCCGACCGGGATCAGCGTGCCGGGCGGCGAGCTGGCGTATCGCATCGGCGATATGGTGCCCGATCCGAAAACGCTGGTGGTGGTGAACTGCGCCGGGCGGACACGCAGCATCATGGGGGCGGAAAGCCTGCGGCGGGCCGGCATCCCGAACAAGGTGGTGGCGCTGCGCAACGGCACGATGGGATGGGAACTGGCCGGGCTGCGCTGCGATCGGGGGCGGACCGAGAAATTCCAGCCGGGCACGCCGAAGACGGCCGCACTGGCGTTGCAGCGTGCCCGGGCGTTTGCCGATGAATCAGGCGTGGGGGTCATCGGACCGCTGGACCTGACCCGGTTCGAGGCCGATCCGGATCGCACGCTTTACGTTCTGGATGTGCGCGATCCGGTCGAATTCCGCGCCGGGCATCGCCCGGGCAGCAGCAACGCGCCCGGCGGACAGTTGGTGCAGGCGACGGATACCTGGATCGGCGTGCGCAACGCCCGGATCGTGCTGCTCGACGATACCGGGGTGCGCGCCCGGATGGCGGCCGCGTGGCTGCGGCAGATGGGGCATCGCGATGTGTTTGTCGTGGAAGGCGGGCTGGAGGCGGTGCGCGCGTCGGGCGTGGCGCCGGCACCGGTGCCGGAACTCGCGGCACCGGTCGATCTGATCGATGCGATGGGCCTGGTGCATCTGATGGACAGCGGCGACGGCACGCTGGTTGTCGATGTCGGGCGCAGCGTCGATTTCCGGGACGGCCATATCCCGGGTGCTGTCTGGGGCGTTCGCGCCCGGTTGGCTGCACTGGCCGCGCCGCTGTCCGCCGCCCGTCATGTGGCGATCACGTCCTCCGACGGTCTGGTCGCGCGGCTGGCGGTGCCGGAGGTCCAAGGACTGACCAAGGCCCGGGTGCTGGTGTTGGATGGCGGGACGGACGCATGGCATGCGTATGGCCGGCCGCTGGTCAAGGACCGGACCTCGCCGCCCGATGAGGCGTGCATCGATTTCTACCTGCGCCCCTATGACCGGAACTCCGGCATCGAGGAAGCGATGAACGCCTATCTGTCATGGGAAATCGATCTGGTTCACGAGATCGAGCGCGACGGTTCGGTGGTGTTCGGCATTCCCGGAGAAAGCCACGCGGCGGCCTGATTTCAGCTTGGGCGGCGCGGTGCGGCGGATCGTCGATCTGGCGCTGCCGCCCCAATGCGCGGCCTGCGACAACGCGGTCGAGGTGCAGGGGCGGCTGTGCGCGGATTGCTTCGGGCGCACGCAGTTCATCGCCGCCCCGATGTGCGTGCGCTGCGGCGTGCCATTCGCGTCGGCCGGCCAGGCCGGGGCGGCGGCGGTTTGCCCGGGGTGTGTGGAACGTCCCCCGGTATTCCGCAACGCGCGGGCGGCGCTGCGGTACGACGAGCAGGCTCGGCGGCTGATCCTGCCGCTGAAGCATGGCGACCGGGTGGAACTGGCCGCGATCCTGGCGCCGATGATGGTCCGCGCCGGGGCGGGACTGCTGGAAACGGCCGACGTGCTGGTGCCGGTGCCGCTGCACCGAAGGCGTTTGTTCCATCGAAAGTACAATCAGGCCGCGATCCTGGCGCTGGCGATCGGGCGGCTGACGAAACTGCCGGTGCAGCCGGATGCGCTGATCCGCACGCGGCAGACGGCGCCGCTGGAGGAGAAAAACCCCGAGGAGCGTGCGATGGAGGTCGCCGGGTCGTTCGCCGTGCGGGCCTCACGCCGGGGGGCGATCGCCGGGCGGTGTGTCGTGTTGATCGACGACGTAATGACCTCCGGCGCCACCGGCAGTGCCTGCGCGGCTGCATTGCTGGCGGCGGGCGCCACAACGGTGGATGTGCTGGTGGCTGCCCGGGTTCCCGATCCGCGGCTTCGCTAGCCGCACAGGCAGGCATAATCCCGCGGCCACATCCGCGTGAATGCCGCTTCGGTTGCGAAAACCAACCCCCACTGCTGAGACGTTGAGGGTTGGTCGTCGCGTTGGTGCGCGGCAAGTAAGGAATATCGGATGACCAGCAGAATGTCGGCTTTTGCGCTCGCGCTCGTTTTGGCAATGGTGCCGCTTTCCGCCTCGGTGGCACAAGGCGCGGGCGGCGCGGGCGGTGGCGCGGGCGGTGGCGCGGGTGGTGCAGGCGGTGGCGCGGCGGGAGGAATGGGCAGTTCGGCAGGCGCCGCGGGTGCAAGTGGGAACAGTGACTCGACAGCAGCGGGTCACGCGTCTGGTTCGGGCGGTACGGGGTCCCGATCCTCGAGCATGGGGACCGCGGGGGCGAACCCCGCTCACTCCGGCAGTTCCACGTCTTCTATCGGCAACGCCGGAAGCGGTTCGAGCACGGGACTGGGCAGCACCAGCATGGGGCAATCCGGGTCGCAAAGCTCTGTTGGGTCGCACAGCGGCATCGCGCCGGGTGGTGCAACCAGCGGCGGAAATACGGGAATGACGGCGCCGGGCACGCCGCATTAACAATTGCTCTCGGCCACCGGGCCGGGTGCCGATGCGCCCGGCCCGTTAGGAGACGCGACGAAATAAACGAGTCGCTCGGCGGATGTCCCTGGCCCCTCACCGTCATGGCCAGGCGCAGTCCCGGCCATGACGGTGAGAGGGAACAAATCGCCTTCTGCCAGGATGCTATCGAACTTACCGGCCGACAACGGCGCCGCGGACGGGACAAAGAGCCGGAGGCACGCCGCCCTATTTTAACGCCAACGGGGCCTGCGCCCGCCGTGACGGGTTCCACCGAACGTGCGTCAATCGAAGAGGCTATTTCGCCGCGCATTCCCGGCGGTTACCAGGCGGTGGCGAACGATTCCGGTCCGGCGCCCTGGATCGGCAGACTCTTACCGGCGGTCAGGGTTTTCCCGTTCCAGCGGAAGACCTCGATCTCGCGGTCCTGCATGCTTTGGACCAGCACCGTTTTGCCGTCGCGGGAAAAGGCGACGGCCTCCGCCCAGGGGCCGATCGGTGCCTCGGCGACCTTGCGCAGCGTCTTGCCGTCCACCGCGTAGATGCCCAGCAGACCCTTGGCATGATAGAACGGACTGGACGCGGGCTTGGTGCTGCCGTTCTGTGCGCCGACCGCCAGATATTTGCCATCAGGGGAGAACTTCATCGGCTCCGGCCCGCTGGGGACGCCGAAGGTGCCTACGGTGCGATAGGGTTTCGCGGTCAGGTCGATCAGGCTGATGGAGTCCTCGTCTCCGTCGCCGCGGCCCATGTTGGACACCGCCGCCAGTGTGTGCGACCGGTCGATGTCCAAGGTGTACGGCCCGACGGCGGTGGTGATCGGCCTGGGGTCGATGGTGACGGCGGTGCCGTCGATGTGCAGCACGCTGACCATGTTATCGCCGCTACGGGTCAGCAGGGCGGTTTTGCTGTCGACGAAGACAACCGCGCTGGGCAGGGATTTGGAGTTTCCGGTATCGGCCTTGCCGGCTGGCGTTAGCTGTTTGTCTTTCACGGTGAACACCGAAACCGTGCCCTCGGTGCGGTTGGCGATCAATGCCAGCGTGCCGTCGGGCGACAGACGCACCTGCGTGGCCCCGGCGCCGGCGGTCAGGGTCTGCGTGATCCCGGGCGGGTTGCTGGTCAGATCGAACACCGTCACGCGGTCGTCGGGACCGATTCCGCCTGTCTTGGCGGCGGATGGGTCCGCTTTGGTGGCGGAGGTAACGATCCCCCAGCTTTCATCGGGGGCGATCCAGATGGCACCCGGTGGGCCGACGACGCTTCCGGGGGCATCGAAGGTCACCCTGATTTTCGGTGGATAGGATTTGACATCGATCACCGTCACCGTGTCGGGTCTGGCGGGATTGGCGGCGACCATGGTCCTGCTGGCGTCCATGACGGTATGGGCGTCGTTGGACGACAGAACCACATCGGCCAGCGCGGCCGCGGGAAGCAGCAGGACGGCGGTTGTCAGCAGGCAGGCGCGCAGGCGAGGCATTTCGTTCCCCTTGGTTCTTGGACTCGCCGGGGAGTGTGTCAGTCCATGGCCAACCCGGCAAACAGGCGGCGCGCGATCAGCATATCGTCCAGCGAGCCGAATGCGTTCATGTAATGGCCGGTGTAACCCGCGCCTTCGAGCGCGTTGAACAGGGCGGGGAAATCGAAATCGCCCTGGCCGGGGTTCAGATGCTGCTCATCGCCGTTGCGGAAGCAGTCGGCCAGCCGGACCTCGTGGACCCGGTCCAGCTTCATTGCGGCCAGGAACCCGGCGACGCCTTCGGGGACCAGATGGGCGTGATTGGCGGTGAACGACAGCCGAAGGGCAGGGGAGGATAGTTTCTCGTAAAACCACCGCCATTCCTCGATCGTATGCGCGAGGTAATGGACCTCGGCGTTGGGCGGTTCCTTGTTCAGGTTCTCCAGCAGCAGCAAGACCGATCTGTGATCGGCGTAGTCGGACAGGCGGTTCAGCCGGTCCAGCGCGGCCCGCATGCGTTGCGGTTTGTCGGCGGAGAAATGGAAGCCGGCGTGGACGACGATCCATTCCGCACCCAGCAGCACGGCGGCGTCGATATAGGCTTTCAGGTAGGCGTCCACGGCATCCGCCACCAGCGGGGCGTATTCGGCGACGTTCACGGCGGACGATGTGTGCAAACCGAGCCGGATGTCGTGATGGTCGCAGGATCGGCGGATGGCGTGGGCGCGGGTGGCGTCGAAGCTGGTGACGATGTTGGCGCCGGTATCCAGTTGGATGTCGATGATGCTTACATCGTTGGACGCGGCGCGGGCGAGGGCATCTTCCAGCGGCAATTTGCCGCCGACGTCGATTCCTATGCGTTCGGGCGGTATGGTGGGCATGGACGTTGTCCCGGCGTTTGCTCGGCGGGCAGCTTGGACCCGGGGCGGTTGCCGATCAACCGGGATGAGCGTGTTGGCGGCCGGACCGTTGACCGGGATCAATGCCGGCGGCGCATCGCGGGCTATCGATGGTGCGGCGTGTCCGGCGGGCTGTTGGCTGCCACGCCGGCCCGGGTTTTACAGAGCGGCATCCTGGAGTGAAGCGCTTGTCCGACACGGGTACCGACGGATTGTCCGCTGCCGCCGCCGCCGAACGGCTGTTGCGTGACGGACCCAACGAACTGGCGCGGGAACGGCGGCGCGGCCTGTTCCGCATCGTCCTGGACGCGGTGCGCGAACCCATGCTGCAGCTTCTGCTGGCGGCGGGCGTGCTCTACCTGTTTCTGGGCGACCTGGCCGAGGCACTGATCCTGCTGGCCTTCGCGGTGCTGAACGTCGTCATGGTCGTGGTGCAGGAAAGCCGCACCGAACGGACGCTGGCCGCGCTGAAGGAACTGACTGCTCCGCATGCGCTGGTGCTTCGGGATGGCGGCCGCCGCCGCATTCCTGCCCGCGATCTGGTGGAAGGGGACGTTATCGTGCTGTCGGAGGGTGATCGCGTGCCGGCCGATGCACGCCTGCTGGAAGCGGCCGGCCTGGAAGCGGATGAATCTTTGCTGACAGGCGAATCCGACCCGGTGCGCAAGATCCCCGGGCCGGACCAATCCGCCGATCCCCGTCCCGGTGGCGATGACAGCCCGTATGTGTGGTCCGGCAGTATGGTGGTACGCGGCAGTGGCCTTGCGCGGGTCAGCGCGACCGGCGGGCGATCCGAAATCGGGCGTATCGGCACCTCGCTGGGCATGGTGGCCAGCGCGCCCGGGCCGCTTCAGGTGCAGACGCGGCGGCTGGTGGTCGTATTCGCCACTCTTGGCATTGGCGCATCGGTCGTGCTGGCGGTGGCTTATGGTCTGCTGCACGGCGACTGGGTGAAAGCCATGCTGGCGGGCATCACCCTGGCGATGGCCACGCTGCCCGAGGAATTCCCCCTGGTGCTGACGATCTTCCTGGTGCTGGGTGCCTGGCGGATATCCAAAAACAATGTGCTGGCGAAACAGTCGGCCTCGATCGAGGCGCTGGGGGCGACGACGGTGTTGTGTACCGACAAGACCGGGACACTGACGCTCAACCGGATGTCGGTCGCCAGGCTGCGGAGCGGCGGCCAGGAACTTTCGATCGCCGACCAGGGGCCCGCCGATCTGCCCGAGACGTTCCATCAACTGGTGGAGTTCGCCATTCTGGCCAGCCGGCGCGACCCGTACGACCCGATGGAGCGGGCGTTTCACGTATTGGGCAACCGCTTCCTGGCCCACACCGAACATCTGCATGCCGACTGGGTGCTGGCGCATGGCTATCCGCTGGCGCCCGAACTGCTGGCGATGTCGCAGGCCTGGCAGTCAAGAAGCGACGGCCGTTATGTCATTGCCGCAAAGGGCGCGCCGGAGGCAGTCGCCGACCTGTGTCATCTGCCGCCGGATCGGATCGAGGCCATCCGCGCCGATGTCGCGGCATTGGCCGGCCAAGGGCTGCGCGTTCTGGCGGTCGCCCGCGGAACCCATGAGGGTCCCGCTTGGCCAGACAGCCAGCACGCGTTCGACTTCACCTTTCTCGGCCTGCTCGGGTTGGCCGATCCGCTGCGGCCGGGCGTGCCGGAGGCCATCCGAGCGTGCGGGGAGGCGGGGATCCGCGTGGCGATGATCACGGGCGACCATCCGGCGACCGCACGGGCCATCGCCCGTCAGGCGGGTATCGCGGCCGACGACCTGCTGACGGGCGCCGGGATGGCAGAACTGGACGATGCCGCCCTCGCGAGCCGCATCCGCCATACCTCTGTCTTTGCCCGGATCATGCCGGAACAGAAACTGCGGCTGGTGCGGGCGTTCGCGGCGGCTGGCGAGGTGGTGGCGATGACCGGGGATGGCGTCAACGACGCGCCGTCGCTGAAAGCGGCGCATATCGGCGTGGCCATGGGCGGGCGCGGCACCGATGTCGCGCGCGAGGCGGCCGCGTTGGTGCTGCTGGACGACGATTTCACCAGCCTGGTCAAAACCGTGCGGCTGGGGCGGCGCATCGACGACAATCTGCGCAAGGCGATCAGCTATATCCTGGCGGTCCATGTGCCGATCGCGGGCATGTCGCTGGTTCCGGTGCTGCTGGGGTGGCCGCTGCTGCTGGGGCCGATCCATGTTGTGTTCCTGGAGCTGATCATCGATCCGGTATCGTCCATTGTGTTCGAGGCGGAGCCGGAGGAGGACGGCATCATGGCACGTCCGCCGCGCGACCCGAAGGCGCCGCTGTTCGGCCTGGCCCTGGTGACGCGCGGGTTGCTGCAAGGTTCGGTGGTGCTGGCGGCGGCGCTGGCGGTCTTCCTGGCCGGGGTCGGTGGCCGGCATGGGGAGGACGCGGCGCGCGCCATGGCATTTGTGACCCTGGTTCTGGGCAATCTGGGGCTGGTGATGGCGAATCGCTCGCTGGGGTCCAGTGGGTTCCGCGCGGCCCCGCGGCCCAACAAGGCGCTTGGGTTCGTGGTGTTGGCCACGCTGCTGGCGCTGGTTCTGACGATAGAGGTACCGTGGTTGCGCGATTTGTTCGGGTTTGCCCGGCTTGGTGCGGGTCAGATCGCCGTATCCATCGGAGCCGCGATGGCGGGGATGGCGACCATCGAGGCGATGGGGGCGGCGGCCCGCTGGTTCCGGCGGCGGGATGCAGTGCATGTGTCATGATACAACCATAGACATATGTCATGATACAAAGCGCTTGCGGCGAGCCCCGGAGTGTTTTGGATCGAACTTGAGGAGCCTTTATACTCACGCTTTTGACATGCGAGTTACCAATATATTTCATTTCAATGAAATTGACTTATCGTCGAAATTTAGATGAATTGAGGTTTTGTAACACTAGAACGCAAATCCAATCCGCTTCATGGAGCCACCTCCGCAGCAGGGTGTGCGAACCCCATGGAGTACAGGATGCAACGACAGGCACCGCCGGTTAAATATATTGCTCTGACAACGATTCTGCTTTCCGGCATCGCGGGTCCCGCGCTGGCGCAGAGCGCGGATGCGGTCGTCAACGCGGGCGAAGTCAATGCCGCCGGGGGCGGCACGGGCGGCGGCAACACCGTTGGGACGCAAGTGCCGACCCCGGCCCAGGTGTTCCAATCCCCCACCACTGAACGCGTGATCGATCAGGCGCAGATGCAGACGGTTGGGCCGGCCGCCGGCGCGGCGCAGGTCTTCGGGTTGACCCCCGGCGCGTATGTGAACGGCTATGGTGCCACGGGCGCCACGAAATACACGATCGCGCTGGACGGTATCGGTCAGGGCTGGGGCGGCTACGGCGGTTATACCGGCGGCGCGTCGCTGATGGTCACCATGG
>JAJZEV010000033.1 GCA_021805665.1 Pseudomonadota bacterium | reverse complement strand
GCGCTGTCCCCGGTCTCCACGCCCTCGGCCACCACGGTCAGGCCCAGTTCGCGGCCCAGGGAGGCGCTGGCACGAACGACCTTGCGGGAATCGCGGTTGGTCAGCGCCTCGCGCACGAAGGCCTGGTCGATTTTCATCTCGTTGAACGGGGTTCTGACCAGCGACAGCAGGCTGGAATGGCCGGTGCCGAAATCGTCCACCGCCAGATTGACGCCGCGGATGCGCAGGCGGGTCAGTATCTCCATGGCGCGCGGGGTATCGGGAATGCCGTTGGTTTCGGTGATTTCCAGCACCAGCGCGCCGGCCGGGACATTGTGTTTCCGCAAGGCTTGCTCGATCCGGTCGGTGACGGCGGGATCGTCCAGCAGCAATGGCGACAGGTTGACCGCGACCTTGCAGTCCGGACGCAGTTCACGCCACAGCGCACTGGCTTGCAGCGACTGGTCCAGGATGGCGTCGGTCAGCGCGGCGGCCAAGCCATGCTGTTCCGCGATCGGCACGAAAGCATCCGGCGGGATCAGACGCCCATCCGGCGTCACCCAGCGTGCCAGGGCCTCGGCCCCGACAACGGCGCCATTCGTCAGCGACGCCTTGGGCTGGAACCACGGCCGTATCTGGCCGTCGGCAATAGCTTCGCGGACGTGTTCCAACGGGATCGGCTTGGCAAGGACCGCGTCCCGGGTCAACGCATGCGGGGCCTGGTGCAGCAGGCGTTGCAGCGCGGTCGGCAGGATGGGCTTGCGCAGCACGCCCGCGACCAGCAGCCCAAGGCTCGATGCCAGACGCTGGCTGGCCGCCAGCACCCGGCCGTCGAAGCCGGAAGCAAGCACGACGATGACGGACGGGTTGAACCGCGCGATCAGCGGCAGCACCTCCAGCCCATCCTCCGTGCCGAGAGAGAGATCCAGGACCAGAAAGTCGAACCGCGCGCCGGATTCCAGCAGGTCGCGGGTTTCGCCGATGCTGGCCGCGCCGGTGACCGTGTACCCGGCCCTCGTCGCTGCGTGGGTGGCGATGGCTCGATCCAGCCGCTGATCGTCGATGACCAGAAGGTGGTTTCGCGGGTTGGGCTTCAGGTGGGTGAACGGCATGCCCTATGGATGGCATGCCGGCGTTAAGAAATGGTTAACGGCGCCCGGATCGTTACCGCCACGGCCGCCGGCAATTCGCGGCCTTGACGGGGCGGACGGCTATGCCGGGAACGGAAACTGATCGAGGTACGGCTGATAATCCGGCTCCACATCGATTTGCAGTGTGCCCAGAACCCGCACCACGGCGTTGTAGAAGCCGATGGTCAGCGTCAGATCGACTACCAGTTCGTTGCCCAGTTCGGTTTGCAGCGCGGCGAACGTGGGGGCCGACATGGCACCGTCCCGGGTCATTTCCCGGGCGGCTTGCAGCACCAGTTTGGACAGCGCGTCCAAATCCGTCGGCTTGCCGTCGGTATCGTCGATCAGCGCCCGCACGTCGGCGTCGGTAACCCCGAAATCGTGGCCCAGCTTGACGTGGTGCGACCATTCGTAAGGCGAGCGAGCGAGCCAGCCGACCTGCAGGATCGCCAGTTCGCGCAGCCTGGGGTCCAGCTTGCTGCCATGGCGGATATAGCCGCCCAGTCCGAAGAACGCACGCGCGGCCTTGGGGGAATTCACCAGCGCCTTGGCCAGCCAGATCGGCCGGTTCAGCAGGGACTGGTCCTCGGGCGCGAGGTCGGATTGTTCCAGATACGGTACGCGGGCCATTGGTTTCCTCCGTTGAATGGCCTCACCGTATAAGGTGTGCGGGCGGGTGCAAATACCGAGGCGTTCAAGGGGGCAAAGCGATGCGCGCGACGGTCGTGGCGGGTGGAATTCTAACGCTGGGGACAAGGACATTTCGCGCCGCGCTGGGATACGGCGGCATTCGCGGCGACAAGCAGGAGGGCGACGGCGGCACCCCGGCCGGACTGCTGGCGTTGCGGCGAGTGCTGTACCGTCCGGATCGCCAGTCCGCGCCGGTCTGCGCCGTGCCGGTGCGGGCACTGGCGCCGGACGACGGCTGGTGCGACGAATCCGGGCATCCGTCGTACAACCGCCCGGTTCGTCTGCCGGCCGGGGCCCGGGCCGAGGCGTTGTGGCGCGACGATGCGGTTTACGACATCGTCGGTGTGCTGGGATGGAACGACGATCCGGTCCGTCCCGGCCTTGGATCCGCGATATTCCTGCATATCGCGCGCCCGGATTACACGCCGACCGAGGGCTGCATCGCGCTGGCGCCGGACGATGTGCGTGCGATCCTGGCAGGCGGATTGACCGAAATCCTGGTGGTTTGACGCCGCGGCGAATATTCCCGGCCGAACGATCTTCCCCCGGACGGGGCGTGCGTCCAGAATAGGTCTTCGATCCACTCGGGGAAGGGAAACATGCAATGACAGATCGTGTCGCCATCGTCACGGGCGCGGGCAGCGGCATCGGCCAGGCCGCCTCGCTGAATCTGCTCAAGGCCGGCTGGACGGTGGTTCTGGTTGGCCGCCGCAAGGACGCGCTGGAAGAAACCGCCAGTATGGCAACCGGCGGCACAACCCTGATCGTGCCGACCGACGTGACCGATCCGGCACAGGTCGATGCGCTGTTCGCCAGGACGAAGGATACCTACGGGCGCCTGGATGTGCTGTTCAACAACGCCGGCGGCAATGTGCCAACGACCAACTTCGGCGACTTCACGTTCGAGATGTGGCGCAAGGTCTGCGCGGTGAACCTGGATGCGATGTTCCTGTGCGCCAACGCCGCCTTCCGGGCGATGCGCGACCAGACTCCGCAAGGCGGGCGGATCATCAACAACGGGTCGATCTCAGCGCATAACCCGCGGCCGGGGTCGGTAGCCTATACATCCACCAAGCACGCGATCACCGGCCTGACCAAGTCGATCGCGCTGGATGGGCGGCAATACGATATCTGCTGCGGCCAGATCGATATCGGCAATGCCGCGACGCCGATGACGGCGCGTTCCACCAACGGGCAACTCCAGCCCAACGGACAAATGGCCGTCGAAGCTCGGATGGAGGCCGATCATGTCGGCCAGCAGGTGGCATTCATGGCCGGCCTGCCGCTGGAATCGAACGTGCAGTTCGTAACGATCATGGCGACGAAGATGCCCTGGATCGGCCGCGGCTGACGCCGGTCATGGCCGGACGGCCGCGTTCGGGGGCGTGCGGACAATGAACCGGCGCAGCCTACTGGGAATGGCCGCGTTGGGTGCGGCCACCCCGGCGATGGCCGCACCGCGACGGGAACGGAAACCGGCCGCGCCGCCGAATATCATGGTGGAAACACACCGCGGCAAGGTGCGCGGGACGCTGGATGGCGGCATCAAGGTGTTCAAGGGCATCCCATATGCCGCCCCCACCGCCGGCATGAACCGCTTCCGGCCCGCCATGCCGGCACCAGCCTGGGCAGGGGTGCGCGATGCGTTGGACTATGGGCCGGTGTGCCCGCAAATCCCGCGGACGCAACCGGACTTCGCGGCGTCCTGGACCTCTGCCAAGGAATCGGGCGAGGACTGCCTGTCGCTGAACGTCTGGACACCCGGGCTGCACGATCAGCGCCGCCGTCCGGTGATGGTCTGGCTGCACGGCGGCGGATTCTATGCCGGATCGGGGTCGGTCAACGTGTTTCAGGGCACCCGGATGTGCCAGCGCGGCGACGTGGTGGTGGTGACGGTGAACCACCGGCTGAACGTGTTGGGCTTCCTGTATCTCGGCCGGATCGGCGGCGCGGAGTATGCCGAGTCGGGCAATGTCGGGATGCTGGACCTGGTCGCTGCGCTGCGCTGGGTGCATGACAACATCGCGGCGTTCGGCGGCGATCCGGCGAATGTCACGATTTTCGGCCAGTCGGGCGGCGGCGCGAAAGTCAGCACGCTGATGGCAATGCCGCAGGCGCGCGGCCTGTTCCACAAAGCCATCGTCCAGAGCGGGTCGCACCTGGAGGCGTTGTCGCCGGAGGACGCCACCAGGCACGCTCAGACCTTCCTGACGGCGTTGAATGTGCCGGCGACCGACCTCGGCAAGCTGGCGAAACTCCCGGCCGACCGGCTGATCGCGGCATTGACCGCGGTTATGGCCGTGCCGGGGGCGAGGCCAAATTTCAGTCCGGTGGTCGATGGGATCGTGCTGCCGCAAAACCCCTGGACGCCGAATGGACCCGCGGTATCGGCCGGTGTGCCGGCGCTGATCGGTTCCACCCGCACCGAAACCACCGCGCTGATCGGCGCCAGCCATCCCGGGGATTTCGCGCTGACCGGCGCTTCCCTGCCGCAAGCCTTGTCGGGCTGGGTTCCCGACAAGGATATCGGCCGGGTTATCGCCGGATTCCGCAAGCTGATGCCGGATGCCTCCCCGTCCGCGCTGTTTTTTGCCATCACGACCGACCGCAGGGTCCGCCAGCAGGCGTGGGCGCAGGCGGAGCGCAAAGCAGCACAGGCCGCGGCCCCGGTCTGGCTGTACGAACTGGACTGGGCGACCCCGGTGGATGGCGGCAAATGGGGCTCGCCGCATTCGCTGGATTTGGCGTTCGTGTTCGACAACGTCGCGCTGTCGGAGTCGATGGTCGGCACCGGTCCCGGCCCCCAGCACATGGCGGACCAGATGAGTGCGGCGTGGCTGGCCTTCGCCCGCGGCGGCAATCCGAACACCCCGGCGATACCGGCGTGGCCGCCGTTCACCACGGCGGAGCGAGCAACGATGGTATTCGACACCACATCGCGCGTGGAGAACGACTTTCGCCGCGAGGAACGCACGCTGCTGGCTGCCCTGCCGCTGTACCGGGTCATCCGGTAGCGGGGGGCGCGCGCTCCCCCCGCCGAGCGACGATTTTCGGGGTTAGCCCCGGGGATCGACCAGCACCTTGGCATGCTTCTCGGGGTTCGCCAGATCGGCGAACGCCGCGCCGACGCCCGCCAGCCCCACGGTTCCGGTAATCAACGGCGACACATCGATCCTGCCCTCAGCGATGTGGTGCAGGCTGTCGGCGAACTCCCGGGCGGTGTAGGCCAGCACGAACTGGACGTTCAGTTGCTTGACGATGCCGAAGAACGGCTCGAACCGATCCGTCTCCATGCACACCCCTACCACGACGATGCGGGCGGAGGCGGGTGCGCCCTCCATCACCTGTTGGATCACGCCCGGCACGCCGACACATTCGAAAATCACGCCCGGGCGCATCTTGGGCCCCAGCCCGAAAAGCTGGGCGTAACGGCTGCCGTCGAAGCCCGCCGGAGTCGCCGCCTGCTGCCAGCTTGCATAGGGCGAGGTCTCGGCCGGATCGATGACCACATCCGCGCCCATTTTCAGCGCCAGTGCCCGCCGAACCGGCGAGTAGTCGGCGGCGATGATCGGGTGGACGTTCTTAACCGCCAGCCCGGCGATCACCGCCAGACCGACCGGGCCGCAGCCGATCACCAGGGGAACATCGTCCGGCGCCAACCGAGCGGATTCGACCGCGTGCCAGCCGACGGCGATGGGTTCGGTCAGCGCGGCGTTGGCGGCGGACAGGCCGTTGGGCACGGGCAGCAGCATGCGATCGGCCAGCGGCATGTATTGCGCGAAACCGCCGGCGATGTCGTTGGAATAGCCGATGCCCTGCACCGTCTCCCCGGCCAGCGTCATCGGCATGGAGCATACCAGAGTGCCAGGAGCCAGCCGATGCGGGGTGTTCGGGCCGTATTCGACGACCTCGCAGCAGAATTCATGGCCGAAGACGACGTCGCGGTCGGCATCCATCGCCCAGCGGTTGCCGGCACGTTTGGCCAGGTTCACGAACTGGTGGGTGTGCTTGGCCGCATGCAGATCGGAGCCGCAAATCCCGCACGCCATCGTGCGGACCAGCACCTGCCCCTGTTCGGGCACCGGGTCGGGCAGCGTATCGACGACGATGGAGCCCTGGCGGAATACGGCTGCGCGCATGTTCGTTCCCTGTCGGTTGTTGTGGGCCGGCTTATACCGGCCTCCGGGTCAGCTTGCCTTGCTGTCACGATCCCCGCAATGACGACGGGGGCGATGGTTAGCGCGGGCCGATGCGCCATGCCCGTTCTTCCAGTGCATCGATCGCGGCATCGACCGCCAGCCTCGGCAGCCGCAACGCCAGCCTGGACCGTTTCGGCCCAATCCGGCGCGGCCGCGCCCGGTCTCCGGCCAGAACCCGCACCAGGGCCTCGATCGTGGTCAGGCTGTCGATCAGCCCCAGCGCCAGGGCCTGCTCACCCAGCATGTAGCCGCCGTCGAACACCGCCGCATCCGGCGCCTTCAGCCGCCGCCCGCGCCGCAGCCGCACCCAGTCTTTGAAACGGCCGTGCAATGTGTCCATCAACTCCCGCGCGAACGCCACGTCCTCCGGCTTTTCCGGGCTGAACGGATCTAAACGAGCTTTGTTGGCGCCAGCTGTATAGACCCGCCGCTCGACGCCCAGCCTTTCCAGCAGTGCCGGGAAGCCGAAGCCGCCGCCGACAACGCCGATGGACCCCACGATGCTCATTGCATTCGCATGAATTTCGTCGGCCGCGCAGGCGATCCAGTAGCCGCCGGAAGCCCCCACTTCCCCGATTACGGCATGCACGCGCGCGCCCGTCCTGTCGGCCGCCGCCCTGATCATGCCGGCGATCAGGTCGGACTGCACGGGCGACCCGCCGGGACTTTCAATATCCAATATGACCGGCCGGCGGCCGGAACCGGCGAATCCCCTTTCGATCAGCGGACGGGCCGATTCGGCGCTTAACATCCCCGGCCGGCCGGCAATCGTGCCGTGCAGTTGGATCACATTTATGTGGGGCCGGCGCCATGGCAGCAGGCTGCTTCCGATCATGCGATGCGCCCGCGCAGGTCCGCCAACCCGGTCAGGGCGGTGCCGTCGCCGCCGAAATTGTCCGGGTCCAGCCATGCCAGCAGCGCGTCGCGGCATCGCGGCCACTCCTCCCCGACGATGCTGTACCAGTCTGTGTCGCGCTGGCGGCCCTTGACCACCATGTGCAGGCGGTGACGACCTTCATAGGTGAAACCATAGCGTTCGGCCGCGCGTTTAGATGCCGCGTTCAGCGCGTTGCACTTCCACACCAGCCTCCGGTAGCCAAGATCGTCGGCGGCCAGCTTCAGCAGCAAAAACACGGCCTCGGTCGCCGCCCTGGTGCGCTGCATACAAGGGCCAAACCAGATTCCGCCCAGTTCGATCGCCGCGTTTGCGGGCTGGATATCCATCAGCGCCAGCCAGCCGGACACCACACCTGTCGTCACTGGCCGAACCGCCCAGACCATGGGATCGTGCCTGGCCGCCGCATCCATGACATAGCCCGCCATCGCATCGGCCGAGGCAAACGGTCCCTGCCCCAGATACGTCCAGCTTTCGTCCGCACCCGTGGCCGCCTGCCAAAGCTCCGCCGCATGGCGCCGGTGCAGCGGCTCCAGCGTCGCGTACCGGCCGCGAATCGCGACACGGGCCGGCAACGGCCGAGGGGTTGCGTCGATCTCCGGACCTATCGGCAGAGGCATGGCAGAATCCTTCAGTTCATGGGATACGGTGGCCCCAGCGGCGGCTGCCGACAAGCCGCCGCCGTTCGGGTGTCCTGTTCGTATTTTTTGGGGAATCACGATGTTTCGTAGAGTTCTGCTCGCCGCCTTCGTCAGCGCCACGTTTGCCTCGGCTGCCTCGGCGGCCACACTGCACTATGCCGCCAACCTGTCCGGGACGCGGGAAATCCCGAAGACCGACAGCAAGGGCAAAGGCAAGTTCGACGCCAGCTTCGATACCAAAACCAAGGTTCTCAGCTACACCCTGACGTTCGATGGCCTCAGCGGGCCAGCGACCGCGGCCCATATCCATGGCCCGGCGACGCGCACGCAGTCGGCCGGCGTTGTCGCGCCGCTGGGCGACAAAAGCCCCGCCAGCCCGGTGACCGGCACCGTGACGCTGACCGACGACCAAGCCAAGGCGCTGGCGTCTTCCAAGCTGTACGTGAACATCCACACCGCGGCGAATCCGGGCGGCGAAATCCGCGGCCAGATCGCAGGTGTGCATGGCAAGCAGCATGCGGAACCCGCCGCGAAGTAATGGCGGCACCGACCGCCCCGGCTGAATGGCCGGGGCGGATTTTCCCCGGCCGTTGGCCGCGGCCCGCACAGCCACGATGCGCCGCTGGTTTGGTTTCCGAACCGGTGGCCTAAAACGGCATCAGGATATCCATCATCTGCTGGCCCCAGCGTTCGCGCTGCAGATCGGTCAGTTGTCCCTTGCCGCCGTAGGAAATACGCGCCTCCGCCATGCGGTCGTGCAACACCGTGTTGTCGGAGGCGATGTCCTCCGGACGGATAACACCCGTCACCCGCAACTGTCGTAGTTCGGCGTTGACCATGAACTCCTGCGACGCCACCACCACCAGGTTACCATCGGGCAGTACCTGAGTGACAACGCCGGCCAGCCGCAGCGTCACCGCCTCGTTGCGCTGCACCTGCCCGGTGCCCAGGTTGGTGTTGGTGCTGTTCGCCGACAACAGGCTGGCCGGGTTCACGGCTTTCGGCAGCGCCGCCTCCAGGCCGAAGAAGTTCGGGATACCGCCGATCTCCGTGCTTGCTCGGGTTGCGGTGGTGACATTCTTCAGGTTGGCGGCATCGTTCATGTTCACCACCACTGTCACGATGTCGCCAACCTGGGCGGCGCGCTGATCCTTGAAGAAGGCGCGCGATCCTGACCGCCACAGGGCATTCGCCTCGTTTGGCGAGGGCTGCGGCTTCGGCATGGGCATGGTGATCGGCCGCCATTTCGGATCCTTGGTGGGGTCGGCGGTGGGCGTCATCGACGGATCGCGCCCGACCTCGGACAGGCGCTCCAATGCCCCGCAGCCGACGAGAAGCAGCAGCAGGGGCAGCACAGCGATTCTCATGGAGAGCGATTCACTGGCCATTCCGGCTGTCGTACCGCGCGGGCAATGTCGGCAGCGCGGACCCGGCGTCGGGCGTCACCCGCACCTGACCGGGGCCGGTGACGTCGGCAAACAGGAATGCCTTCGATGTCAGATTCTGTACGCGGATTCTCTCACCCTCCGCCCCGGCATCCAGGGCGATCGCCTGACCAGTCACCGACAGACCGCCGACGGATAGCTGGACACGCACTGTGGCGCCGCGCTGCACCAACGGCGGACGAACCAGATCCTTCAGGCTCAGCGGTTGCCCCGCCGCGACCGGACGCCGCACCTGCATCCCGATGACCTGATCCAGCGACCGAGCAACATCGTTGCGCAACAAAGAGATCCGAACCCTGGCAACCCGGACATCCCCGGCCCGCAGCACGGTATCCGGCAGCAGGCGGGTCTGCGCGACCGGGGCATCCAGCATTTCCACCGCCTGGCCGCTGACCATCGTGTCGATCGGGTTCATACTCTCCCCGGTGATTGTCAGATCGGCGCTGAACCGTCCCGAACCGCGGTCGTAGTCGAGCCGGGACACGATCGGAATCGCCTGTGCCTCCACCGGAACGATGGGCGGCGTGAAGCCGGGCATCTCGATATCGATGTCGCCCGCCGCACCGGCCAAAGCGATCGCCTGCCGCACCGCCTCGATGGCATCGTCCTTCTTCATCGGGTGGCCCGGCCATTCCAGAACCGTCCGGTCGGCACGCGAAGCCTGCCGCCAGCCTACGTCGAACTGGCGGGCGATCGCATCCAGTTGCGCGGCCTCGATCACGATTCGTCCGCCCGGTTCCGGTCCCGGTCCCAGCAAACGGTCCGCGTTGGGGCCGGCATCGTCGAACAGGTCATGCACATAGACGTTGGGACCGTGCAAGGTGGTCATCGGACGCAGGGAGGCGGCACAGGCGGCGCCGCAGACCGGCAGAAACATCAACAGCAACAGCATCAGGCCGCGCATGGCATCACCGCAGATTTGTCAGCGTGGAAAACATCTCGTTACTGGCGGTGATGACCTTGCTGTTCATTTCATAAGCGCGCTGAGCCGTGATCAGATCGGTGATTTCCGTCACCACGTTGACGTTGGAGGTTTCGATGAAACCCTGTTCCACCGACCCGAAGCCGATCACGCCGGGGTTGCCGGTGACCGGTGCGCCGGATGCGGCGGTCTGCACGAACAGGTTGCCGCCCTGGGCATCCAGCCCGGCCTCGTTGGGAAATACCGCCAACTGAAGCTGGCCGATGGTCTGCGGCGCCGGCTGGCCGGTCAGGGTAACCTGCACCTGCCCCGATGTGTTGATGGTAACGCCGGCCGCACCGGTGGGGATTTGCAGCCCCGGCTGCACCACATAGCCATCGGCCGTGACAATCGTGCCATCGGGTGCCAGCGCGAATGTGCCGTCGCGGGTATAGGCGATGTTGCCGGTCGGCAGCATCACCTGGAAATAGCCGTTACCCTGAATCGCCAGATCCAGCGTGTTCGACGTCTGCTGCAAATTTCCCTGCTGGCTGATCCGGTAAATCGCCGCGGTCTGCACCCCCAGGCCGACCTGGGCGCCGGAAGGAACCAGCGAACCGCTGTCGGAACTGTTGGAACCGACCCGGCGCAGGTTCTGATACATCAGATCCTGAAACTCCGCCCGACGCCGCTTGTATCCGGTCGTCGTCATGTTCGCCATGTTGTTGGAAATGACTTCCACATTGGTCTGCTGGGCTTGCATCCCGGTGCCGGCGATATCGAGCGATCGCATGATTGGTCTCCTAAGTGATTAAGCGCCCGATCCGGGCGGCAGCAGCTTGTCGATCGCGCTTTGCTGGCGGTCGCCCTCGGCCTGGACAAGCTGGGTGACGAACTGGAACTGACGTTCTGTGTCCATCATCCGGGTGACTTCCAGCACCGGCTGAACATTAGATTCCTCCACCGCGCCCTGAACGATGCCGGGCGACGCGACTTGGGACGTCGGTGAATCAGATACGAAATTGGTGGCGCCCTCGGCCCGCAATTTCATCGGATCGGCGGGCTTGACCACGCCGATCTTGCCGATCTGGCCGCTTTCCGTGGTCACCGTGCCGTCCCCGGCAATGGTCACCTTGGTATCGGTCTGCGGAATCCGGATCGGCTTGCCCGTCACGTCCAGCACCGCGTCGCCGCGGCCATTGGCCAGCGTGCCGTCGGGCCGCGGCCCGAACCGCCCGTCGCGGGTCAGCCGGGGTCCGCTCGTGGTGCCCACGGTGAAATAGCCGTCCCCACCAAGCGCGAGATCGAACGGGTTGGCAGTCTGCGTAACCGCCCCTGACTGCGCTTCCCGGTACGTCGCGCGGTCCTGAGTATAAACAATCCCCTTCACCCCCGGCACCGCCGCCGTCTGTGCCTGGCGATCTACAAAGTCGCTGAACACCACCCGTTCGGTTTTGAACCCGGGCGTACTGGCGTTAGCGACATTGTTCGCCGTGATTTCTATCGCCCGCTGCTGGGCCAGCAGCCGGGAAGCGGCAAGCGAAGTCGTAATATCCATACAATGCATCTCCGGCAGGTCCCGGACCACTGTCAGCAAAGCCCGTGCCAGGGTGCGCCGCCTGGTGGCCATCTGCCGGAAAGGCGGCGGCTAGCAGGGTCTTCGTGGCCGGCATATCCATCCGCCATCGCCCGCCCAAAGCCGCCGGACGACACCGCACGGTTCGGCAAAATCGCCGCACGCGGCAAAATCTACCCAGTGTGAGCCGTCAACCTTTCGTTAACTCTTTCCTGCCAAGCTGCGCGGCATGAGTTCGCCCCCGCCCGCCAAAGCCGACGACCCCGAAGCGCCCGCCGCCAAAAAGGGCGGCAAGAAGAAGCTTATCGTGATCGGCGGCGCGGTAGCCGTGCTGCTGCTGGCCGTCGCGGGTCTGTGGCTTTCGGGAATCCTGCCGCATCTGCTGGGCATGGGCAAAAAGGACGAACACGCCGCCGCGGAGCCGGCCAAGCCGGTGCCCCCCGGTTATGTGGACATACCCGAAATGATCGCCAACCTGAACAGCGGCAGCCGTAAGCCCAGCTATGTCAAAATGGCCGCCCGTGTCGAAGTCCCCAAGCCGGAAGACGTGGACAAGGTTAAGGCCGCCCTGCCCCGCCTGCAGGACATGATGCAAACCTATCTGCGCGAAATGCGGCCCGAGGAGCTGCGCGGGTCGGCCGGCACCTACCGCCTGCGGGAGGAACTGCTGGCACGCGCCAACGCCGCCGTGGCGCCGGTGAAAATCAGCGACGTACTCTTCACCCAGATGCTGGTCCAATGAGCGATACACCGGAACAATCCGAAGAGGACCTCGCCGCCGCCTGGGGTGCGGCGACCGAGGGCGAAGCCGCGGTGGACAGCGCACAGGCCGCGCGCGAGCTGAACCAGTCCGAAATCGACAGTCTGCTTGGCTTCGACAACGGACCGGCCAACGGCGAAGCCCGCACCGGCATGCAGAAAATCATCAGCTCCGGTCTGGTGTCCTATGAACGGCTGCCGATGCTGGAGATCGTGTTCGATCGTCTGGTGCGTATCATGTCCACCAGCCTGCGCAACTTCACCTCGGATAATGTCGAAGTCGGCATCGACAACATTTTGTCGTTGCGGTTTGGAGACTACCTGAATTCCATTCCGCTGCCGGCGATGCTGGCGGTGTTCAAGGCGGAGGAGTGGGACAACCAGGGCCTGATGGTGATCGATTCGGCAATGATCTACTCGATCGTCGATGTGCTGCTGGGCGGGCGGCGCGGCACCGCGGCGATGCGGATCGAGGGCCGGCCGTACACCACGATCGAACGCACGCTGGTGGAGCGGCTGATCCAGGTCGTGCTGGACGATCTGTCCACCAGCTTCGACCCGCTGTGCCCGGTGACGTTCCGGTTCGAGCGGCTGGAGGTGAACCCGCGTTTCGCCACCATCAGCCGGCTGTCGAACGCCGCCATCCTGGCGCGCCTGCGCATCGATATGGAAGACCGCGGCGGGCGGGTGGAGTTGCTGTTGCCCTATGCCACGCTGGAACCGGTGCGCGAGCTGCTGCTGCAACAGTTCATGGGGGAAAAGTTCGGCCGCGATTCGATCTGGGAAACCCATCTGGCCGAACAGCTCTGGGGCACCGATGTCGAACTGTCGGTCGTGCTGGACGAACAGACGATGCGGCTGTCGGACGTGATCGACCTGAAACCCGGCCAGCGCCTGCTGCTGAACACCGCCCCCGGCGGCGCTGTTTCGGTGCGCTGCGGGTCGGTGGCGCTGTTCGAGGGCCGGATGGGCCAGAAGAACAACAACGTCGCGGTAAAGATCGAACGCGAATTGGCGCGTCCTCAACATAACGAGCGTTTTTAGTGCGATCTCAACCTTTTGTTAAGGTTTGGCCGTCACGATGCCGACCATGGAATGGACCCTTGAAATTGTCTTGACGGTGCTGCTGGCGGCGACGCTGGTCCAGGCGATCCGCCTGGAACGCGCGCTGGGAGTGCTGAAGCGCGACCGGGCGTCGCTGGAAGCACTGGTGGCGGGGTTCAATGTCAGCACGAACCAGGCAGAGAGCGGCATCCAGAAGCTACGTGCGGCCGCCGATGGAACCGGACGCCATATCGAGGAGCAACTGACGAAATCCGGGTCGATGAAAGACGACCTGATCTACCTGACGGAACGCGGCGACCGCCTGGCGGATCGCCTGGAACGGCTGGTTCGCGCCGCCCGCCCCTTGACCGGGGACCGGACGGAAACCCCGGTTGGCACTGCGCCCGGCACGCCAGCCGAACGCGAATTGCTGCATACGCTGCGGATGGCGCGATGAACGTCACCATCCCCGCACCCCGCCTGCTGCCTGCGACCATCGCAGCGATGGCGGCGCTGCTGCTGCTTAAAACGGGAATTCTGCTGCTGGCCGCGGTGACGCACAACGCCCGGCCGGACAGTGCGATCGTTGCCGTGGCCAACGCCGCCAGCACCGACGGCACCGCCGAACATGCCCCCGCACCGGCTGCTTCGCACACCAAGGCACCGCCTCCTCCGCCGCCCGCCGCCCCCGCGGTACCCGAAGGTCCGCCGCCAGTCAGCGAAAGCGAACGGGCGCTGCTGCAGGACCTGCGGCAGCGGCGCAAGGAACTGGACGCCCGCGCGGAAGCCGTCAAAGCCCGCGAATCCGTCCTGGCCGCCACCGAACAGAAACTCGCCACGCGGGTGCGGGAACTTCAGACGTTGCAGAAGAAACTGGAAGGTCTTGGTGCGGAGCAGAAACAGAAAGAAGACAGCGGTTGGCAGGGATTGGTGAAACTGTATGAGGCGATGCGGCCAAAAGATGCCGCGACAATCTTCAACGACCTGCAAATGCCCGTCCTGATTCAAGTCATGGACCGGATGAAGGACGCAAAAGCCGCCGCGGTCATGGCCGCGATGAATCCGGACAAAGCACGGGATCTGACGGCCGAGCTTGCTCGGATGCGAACCGGACAAAACAGCCCGGCCGGCGGATAGTTTCACAATACGAAGGAGTGTGCGCAATGGCGATCGACAAGTCCATGAATGTTTTGATCGTGGACGATTACAAAACCATGCTGCGGATCATCCGCAATCTGCTGAAGCAGATCGAATTCAACAACGTGGAGGAAGCCTCCGACGGCGCCGAGGCGCTGGCCAAGCTACGCGGCGGCAATTTCGGCCTGGTGATCAGCGACTGGAACATGGCGCCGATGACCGGCCTGCAACTGCTGCACGAAGTCCGCGCCGACAACCGCCTGAAAGCCATGCCTTTCATCATGATTACCGCCGAAAGCAAGACCGAAAACGTGATCGCCGCCAAGGCCGCCGGCGTATCGAATTACATCGTGAAGCCGTTCAATGCAGAGACGTTGAAGGACAAGATCGAAAAGGTCCTTGCCCATGCTTAATTCCTCCGAAGAACGGCCGCGTGCCGGAATCGATGCTTTGAAAGTGAAACTGTCGGCGATCAGGGCCAGCCAGCCCGAGGTCGAACCGGCCATGGTGACGGAGGTTGTACGCGCCGTGCTGACAACGATAAGCCACGAACTGACGGCCAAGGAAGCGAACCTTCTGCGGGAAGTGGAGGAACTGGGACGCACCATCGCCGTCGCCAAGTCCGAAATCGCCGCCCTGCGGGTGGACGACATCACCGATCACGATATCCCGTTCGCCACCGACGAACTGGATGCGATCGTCGATCACACCGCCCGGGCCACCAACGCGATCCTGGAAAGCTGTGAAACCCTGGACGAAGTTTCCACGACCCTCAGCGGCGAACCGGCGGCAAAACTGCAAGCCGCGGTCACCAGCATCTATGAGGCATGCAGCTTTCAGGACATCACCGGCCAGCGCATCACCAAAGTCGTAACGACCCTGAAAGCGATCGAAGCGAAGGTCGCGCACATCGTGGGCACGTTCGGCCCGTCCACCGAACTGGTGCGCCAGTCGGCGATCAAGGCCGCCAGCGACGACGACCTGCTGAACGGCCCCCAGTTGCCGGCGCTGGCCATGGACCAGTCCGACATCGACAAACTCCTGGCCAGCTTTGAGTAAGCCACACCCGCGGCGCAAGCGTTGGGCGGGGGCGGCCGCGGCGCTGCTGCTGCTGCTGCTCGCTCGGCCGGCGTGGGCGGCACCGGCTGACTCCGTCGATGTACGATCCGGCAATCACCCGGATTTCGGCCGCATCGCGATAGACACCGGCGGCGATACAACGTTCGTGCTGGACCGCAACGGCGACCATGCGATTCTGCATCTGGCGCATGGGATGGTGCTGGGCCGGGCGCCAGCGCCGCCGCGCAACGTGGCGGCGCTGTCCGTCTCCGGCAATACGCTGGACGTCGTGCTTCGGCCGGGCGCCACGCTGCGCGCCAAACGGATGGGCGGCCGCGTAGTGGTCGATGTGTTCGACCCAGCCTCCACGCCCGCCGCCGTCCCAACCCCCGCCCCCGCCAGGCCGGTCCCGGTTCGCAACCCCCGGCCGCCCCTCAGCATGGCCCGGTCCCCGGAAATCGGCGGCCGCACACCGCGGCTGACCGCCGAACGCGCCGCCGTGGACGCGCAGCCGCTCCCCCCGCCTGCTGAAACGCCGCCCGCCGACACCCCGTTGCCGGACCCTGGCGGACCGGTCCTGGAAACCGAACACCAGCCCCCGCCCGGCCGCGACACGCTGCCAGAGAACGAGGGACCGCTGGATTTGCGTGTCCGGCGGATCGAGCTGCCGAAGGAACTGCACGGAACCGCCATACTCGTTCCGTTCGACGCCGGCACCGCCGCCGCCGCCTTCGAAATCATCGGGGCCACGACCGTCGTGTTCGATGAACGCCGGCCCGTGGACATGGCGGCGCTGGCCGACGACCCGCTGTTCGCGGCCGCATCGGTGCGGCTGCTGCC
>JAJZEV010000204.1 GCA_021805665.1 Pseudomonadota bacterium | reverse complement strand
GTTATAGGGGGCGACGACATACTCGAACGGCACATTGACCCTGGAGCCGCCGCCGGCGAAGCCGAACACCGCGCCGTGGTAGGCGCCATGGAACACCATTAATTTCTGCCGCCGGGTGAATATCCTGGCCACGGACAGGGCCAGCAGGTTCGCCTCGGTGCCGGAGTTGGCGAAGCGGACACGCTGCAGGCCGAACCGCTCGCACACCGCCCGGGCAAATTTGGCCTCTGTCATGTTGGAGGCACCGAAGCTAATGCCGTTGTCCAGTGCCCGGTTCAGTGCCGCGCGGATGACGGGGTGGGAGTGGCCGTACAGGCCGGCGGTGTATTCGCCCAGAAAGTCGATGAACGCGCGGCCGTCGGCGTCCCACATCCGGCACCCCTCGGCGCGGACCATCGCGAGGGGGAACGGGGCGTAGTGCAGCACCGTGCGGGTGTTGCCGCCGGGCATGACGGTTGCTGCTTCCACGTAGCGCGCCATGCTGGCTGGGGCGCTGGTGACGTAGGCTTCCTTCGCCGCGTCCAGTGCGGCGTCGATGCTGGTGTTCCGCGGGGCGGTGGCGGTTGTCATCGTCGTCTCCTCCGTCGGGCGCATCATGTGCCGGGCGCGGGGAGAGGGCCAGAGCGGTTGGGGTGTTTGTGGCCGGGCCTTATCCGATCCTCATGGCCGGCCAGCGGGGCGCCGGATTTATCGAACGGGGCCAGCAGGCCCCGTCCCGACTCCAGCCAGACCATGCATGGCAGACGCAAAGACCGGCTGTTCAATAGCCGACTGTGAACCGCTGGCGCACATGGGCCGGGTTCTCCAACTCGTTCACCAGCGCGACAGCGTAGTCTTCGAACGAAATCCTGCTGCCCTGATCGCTGACCAGCAACCGATCGGTCCCGAGGCGGAATTTGCCGGTTCGTTCGCCTGGAACGAACATCGCGGAAGGGGACAGGAACGTCCATTCGAGTTCGGTTTCGCCGCGCAAGAGGTCGAGAAAGGCAACGCCGGCCGCCGCCTCGTTCTTATAGACCGGCGGGAAATCGGGGGTGTCGATGACCTTCAGGCCCGGCGCGGCTTCGAGGCTGCCCGCACCGCCGACAACGAGGTAACGCCTGACAGCCGATGCGCGCACGGCACCGAGCAGTTTAGCCGGGTCGCTCGCGGTGAAATGCACGGAACTGACAACCGCGTCGTGGCCTTTCAGCAGGGCGGCAAGCCCGTCCTGGTCGAACACGTCCCCGGCTTTTGCGGTCGCACCGATGTGCGGCGGGATCTTCGCGGGGTTTCGGGCGATGGCCGTCACGCTGTGACCGCGCCGGATAAGCTCCGTCAGAATCCGCGAGCCAGCGTTTCCCGAGGCGCCAATGAGTGCAACATGCATGGTGGGGCTCCTGTTTGGTTTCCAGAAGATACCAGGTATCTTATTGCCACCAAGCCGCCAAGAAGGCACTTTACAGTCACTTAGTTACCCACAGGAAACCGCTATGCTGGTCCCCGATGTTTATGCCGCCACCTGCCCGACTCGTCTCGTGCTGGATCGTGTTGCCGACAAATGGACGGTGCTGGTGCTTGGGCTGCTCACCCATGGCCCGATCCGGTTCAATCGGCTGCGCCGGGCGATCGAAGGCGTATCGCAGAAAATGCTCTCGCAAACCCTCAAGAGCCTCGAACGGGACGGGCTGATCGGCCGCAAGGCATTTCCAACCGTGCCCGTAACGGTCGAGTATAGCATCACGCCCTTGGGACAGACGCTGGCAGCAACGGTGGACGCCCTGCGCGTCTGGGCGGAAACTCATATCGAAACCGTACAGGCCGCCCAGCAAAGGTATGATGCCATCGTTTCCGACCATTGCTGAACGCGGGATCGGGGTCTGGCGGGGGGCTGGCCGAATTCGAACGCCGCATCGGCGATACGTCGGGATAAGTGCTCCAGCAGACTCAAGGCCGGCGGTTTCCCTGATCGGAGGACACTGGCGATATCGCGCCGCTCGCTTTAGGTTGCGCCGCGGCAAGCTAAGGACACATATGGCGATGGACCTGAAAGACCACATTCGCGGCATTCCGGATTTTCCGAAACCGGGAATCCTGTTCTACGACATTTCCACCCTGCTGCGGCACGCGGATGCGTGGCAGGTGGCGATGGGCCGGATGGCGCGGGTGGTGCGCGCCTATATGCCGGACGTGATCGCCGGGGTGGAAAGCCGCGGCTTCCTGATTGCCGCCCCGCTGGCGCTGAAACTGGGCTGCGGCTTCATCATGATCCGCAAGCGCGGCAAACTGCCGGGTGAGACGGTGGGGCTGAACTACGCGCTGGAGTACGGCGAGGACCGGGTGGAAATCCAGGCCGATGCGGTGCATCCCGGCCAGCGCGTCGTCGTGGTGGACGACCTGCTGGCAACCGGGGGCACGATGGCGGCTGGGATCGCGCTGCTGCGCCAGGTTGGCGCGGTGGTTCCCGCGGCGGCGACGCTGATCGAACTCAGTTTCCTGAACGGCAAGTCGCGGCTGGATGTGCCGTGCGAGTCGCTGGTGTCGTACGACGACTGAACCCCGGCGGCGGCAGCGATCCTGACACGGATCGCCGCCGCATTCGCCGGGTCAGGCCGCGAGTTCGGCCCGCGGACCGCGCACCAGCCTGCCCGGCAGCGTGCCGGTGGCCTCGCCGCCGCGGAACGTCACCCGGCCGGACACAATGGTCGCGTCGTAGCCGGTGACCTTCTGCAGCAGCCGCTTGCCGCCCGCCGGCAGATCGTTGACGACATACGGCGAACCGGCGCCCAGGCGGTCCCAGTCGATGATATTGACGTCGGCCTTCAGGCCCGCGCGCAGAATGCCCCGGTCGTGCAGCCCGGCCGCCCCGGCGGTGTCGGAGGTCAGGCGGCGGATCAGCTCCGGCATCTCCCACCGCTTCTGGTCGCGGCCCCAATGCGACAGCAGCCAGGTCTGGTAACCGGCATCCAGGATGAACGCGACATGCGCCCCGCCGTCGCCCAGGCCCATGATGACGTTGCGGTTGTCCAGCACCGCCTGCGGCATCGACAGGTCGCCATAGGCGTAGTTGCCCAGCGGCATATAGATGAACTCGGCGCCGTCGTTTTCGATCAGCATGTCATAGGCGACTTCGGGCGCGGTCCGGTTGCCGCGTGCCGCTATCGCCGCGACGCTGTCTTTCAGGTCCGGCTGATAATTCGGCGGGTTGCCGAAGCGGAACATGAAGTCGAACGACAGGCGGTGGAACAGCGGGAAGGTGTTCCCTTCCCGCGGGTCCTCGGACAGGATCGCCGCCCGAACCGCCGGTTCGGCCATGCGCCGGGCACGGTCGGCGACAGGGAGGTGGGCGATGGATTTATAGGTCTTGCAGCCGGAGAACGGGTTTTGGCTGCCCGCGAGGCCCAGCAGCACGCCGATGGCACGCGGTGCCGCCACCGGACGGATCGACAGCCCGTCCGCCACCGCCTTGTCGGCATGTTTCATCAGATCGCGCCACACCTCGGGCCGCGAGTGGCGCTGCGCGAGGGTGAACACCGCCGGGCGGCCGCAGGATTCGATCACGCGGCGCAGCATGGCGAATTCTTCGTTATGATCCGGCGCCCATTCGGACACCATTTCCAGCATGCCGGATCCGGCATCCTTCATGCCCATCGCGATACCGCGCAGTTCGTCTTCCTGCGCGCGCAGGGTCGGGGTCGGATCGCCCTTCAGAGTCTTGTGCGACAGGCTGCGCGAGGTGGAGAAGCCGAACGCGCCGGACTGCATCGCCTCTTTGGTGATCTGGCGCATGTGCGCGATGTCGGCCTGATTGGCATTTTCCAGGTTGATCGCGCGGTCGCCCATCACGAACACCCGCATCGCGGCGTGCGGCAGCAGCGCACAGATGTCGATGTCGCGCTGGCGGCGTTCCAGCGCGTCGAGGTATTCGCCGAACGACTCCCATTCCCATTTCAGGCCTTCGTTCATCACCGCGCCGGGGATGTCCTCCACGCCTTCCATCAGTTCGATCAGGCGGTCGCGGTCGGCGGGTTTGCAGGGGGCGAAGCCGACGCCGCAATTACCCATCACCGCCGTGGTGACGCCATGCCACGACGACGGCGCCATGTGGTCGTCCCACACCGCCTGGGCATCGTAGTGGGTGTGGATATCGACGAAGCCGGGCGTGACCAGTTTGCCCTTGGCGTCGAGTTCCTCCGCCCCGCTGCCGGCGATCTGGCCGACGGCGACGATCTTGTTGCCGACGATGCCGACATCGGCTTCGACCGGCGCGGCCCCGGTGCCATCGACGACGGTGCCGTCACGAATGACCAGATCGAATGCTGGCATGGATTGCCTCCTGTGAGATTTGACGACGATCCTGAGGCAGGCCGGCGGGGCTGGCAAGTTTCGGAGCCGCGCGAACCGGGATATTACCTCCGGCGAGCGCGTTAAAGCGTGACGAATCAGGCCGGCGGGCGGCAAGGTGCGCCCCCGCCCGTTCGGTTAGAAAGAGAGTGCCTCATGATCCCCGTTCCGCTCGATACCATTGCCAGGGAAGTCCGCGGCGCGGCGCGCAACATCGCCCCTGGCACCCCGATCGACCGGATTTGCACGGACTCGCGCGGGGCATCCCCGGGGGCGCTGTTTGTCGCGCTGGCTGGCGGGCAGACCGACGGGCATCGCTTCCTGGCGGATGCGTTCCGCAACGGTGCCTCCGGCGCTATAGTTTCGTCCGATACAATCCGTTCGGCTGCCGCCGATCCGGACTGGCCGCTGATCGTAACGGACTCGCCGCTGCGATCGTTGCAGCTTCTGGCGAAATGGTACCGCCGGGGCTTCATGGGCCGGGTGATCGCGGTGACCGGAAGCAACGGCAAGACCGTGGTCAAGGACGCACTGGGCGCGCTGCTGTCCCGCCAGGGCGTCACGACCTCCCCCGGCAGCTACAACAGCCAGATGGGGCTGCCGCTGGCGGTGCTGGCGCACGAAAAGGAAGCGCCGCTGGCGGTGCTGGAGGCGGGCGTGTCGGCCCCCGGAGAAATGCGGGTGCTGGAGGAAGTTGCCGCCCCGGACTATGGAATCCTGACGAATATCGGCATGGCGCACCTGGCCTCGTTCGGCGGCAGGGATGCGATCGCGCGGGAGAAAATGGCACTGTTCCAGAACATTCCGGCCAACGGCTGGGTGTTGCTGCCGCACGCCGAACCCCTGATCGCGGCCGCCGCGGCGGCGCTGCGATGCCGGGTGTACCGCATCGGCGGGGACGATCAGGTGCTTTCTCTTGAAACAATGGGGGCGACGGACGGCGGACAGGCCATCGCGCTGACCTCCCGCATCGGCGGGCGGGTGGAAGTGCTGGTCAACACACGATCGCCCGACATCGTCGCCGACCTCCATATCGCCGCCACCGCCGCGTTTCTGCTCGGTACCACCCTGGACGAAATCGGCGCCGCACTGGACGGCTACACCCCGACGCCGACACGAACCGAGGTGTGGTCCTCGGCGCAAGGGGTCCGCATCGTCAACGATGCCTATACATCCGATCCGATCTCGATCCATAACGCCTTGCGAACGGCAGCACTCGGGGCGCCGCGCACCGGGCGCAGGATATTCGCCTTTGCCGGCGCCAAGGATTTGGGACAGGATTCGCACGCGGAACAACGCCAGATCGGCGCACTGGCGGCGGATTGCGGCTACAGCCACATGTTCCTGGTTGGCGAAGGCAATTTGAAAAGCATCGCCGACGGCTTCCAGTCCACCCGGGCCGACGGTACGGTCGTTTCGGTCAAAGACCCGTCGGAGCTGAAAGAACAGTTGCGGCCAATGCTGCGCTGGGGCGACACGGTGCTGTTCAAGGGGCCACGCAACGCCGGTATGGTGGCCGCCGCGCGCGAACTGGCGGGGTCGATCGCGCCGCGTGCCATGTGGGTGGATCTGGCGGCGATCGCCGAGAATGTCGCCCGGTTCCGCCGCCACACCGGCGGCAAGCCCCGGATCATGGCCGTGCTGAAGGCCCTGGCCTATGGCACGGAAATCGTTCACCTGGCGTCGCTGATGGTTCGGCTGGGCATTCACCACATCGGCGTTTCCACCACCGACGAGGGCGTGCTGGTGCGAAAGACCGGCGTGGCACAGGACATTTACGTGTTCATGCCCAACCCGTCCGACGTGGAAAGCCTGGTTCGCTATCGCCTGACGCCCATTCTGTACGATGCCGATCAGATCGCGGCGTTCGATGCGGCACTGACGGCGGCGGGCCATGTCATCGACGTGCATTTGAAGGTCAACACCGGAATGAACCGCCTGGGCGTGGAGCCGGACCAGGTCGCCCCGCTGGCCGAACGGTTCAGGACGTCGGCGACGATGCGGCTGACCGGGATTTGCACGCATTTCGCCTCCGCCGACGATCCGGCGCAGGACGACGGGACCCTGAGGCAGATCGCGTGCTTCGATCGTGCCGTGGCCGATCTGCGTGCGGCCGGGTTCGACGATCTGCTGATCCATGCGGCGAATACGGCGGGAACGGTGCGGTTTCCGCAGGCGCATTACAACATGGTCCGGATCGGGCTGGGCCTGTACGGCATCTACGGTTCTCCGGCGCTGGAGGAGGCACTGCCGCTAAGTCTGGCGGTTGGGGTCACCAGCCAGATCGTTCGCATCGCGCATCTGAAACGGGGGGAGAGTCTTGGTTACGGACGCCCCTATACCGCTCCGAGTGACCGGAGGATCGGGGTGATTCCGTTCGGTTACGACGATGGAATTAAGTGGCAGTTCGCGGCGACCGGTTCGGTGATGATCGATGGGCAGTTGGCGCCGATCGTCGGGCGGGTGAGCATGGATCAGATGCAGGTGGATATTACCGGCATTCCACGCGCGGCGATCGGGATGCCGGCGCTGATTTTCGGGTCGCACGATGGGTATGCGATCCGTCCGGAGGTTGTGGCCGATCAGTTGGGGACGATTCCCCATGCGATGCTGGTTGGAATGGGGCGGCGGGTTACGCGGATTTATATCGAGCCTTAGCCTTCTACCCGAACGCCCCAACCTCATGCGTCACCGCCGTGGCAATCTCCCGCACCATGCCGAACAGCCGCCGCATGGGTGCGAATATCTCGTCATGCTCCCGAGCATAGGCAGCGGTGCGGCGCTTGGGCGCGGGTTCGCCGTAATCGCAATCGGCGGCGGGGTCGGTCGCGGACGGGAAAATCTCCGCCAGAACGGTCAACGAGGCATCGATATCCAGCCGCAGGATCGCCGCCTCCAGCGCCAGCCGCGTCACCCCATGGCGCGGCGAGAAATCGGGAATTTCCGTCGCCAGCAGCCAGATTCGGTGGATCAGCGCCAGCCGCAGCGCGTGCAGCAAAATCTCCCGGTTCGACATATGCGGCACGTCCGGCCAGGTCACCCGAAGCGCCAGGTGATCGGCCGATATCCGCCGGAACATCGATTGTGCCGCTGCCCAAATATCCAGCCGCTCCAGCGCCCGGGCGACGGCCACCAGCGCTTCCCGCCGGCCCGGCCGGCGCGTATGGGCGGCGCGATCCAGCCATGTGCCGGGATCCAGCGTGGCGATGACCGCGCGCAGCACCTCGATATCCGAATGGGCCAGTGCGTGACTGGCCAGATCCATCGCCCGCTTGAACCGCCGGCTGGTCTGGCGCAATTCGGTGAACGTCTCGGGATGGCGGGCGGCGGCGGCGCCGATGCCTTGCAGCGTGTTCGCGCACCAGCCAATTTGTTGCAGGATCGCGTTGTTCGGGATCGCCCGCAGTTCCGACGGATGGCGGATGCGGCTCGCCCCGCCCATGCCGTCGGTCTGGCGGGCGGCGGGGCGCGATCCGGTGCGGTCAAGTAAGGATGGGCCGAACGCGCCCAGCAGCGCGGCGTAACCGGCATCTTCCACCAACCCCGCCATATTGCCGCGGATCGTGGCGAAGAAATCGGCGGCGAAATCGGGATCGGCGTAAACCGGATCCTCGATCGCGCCGGCCGCCGGATGATATGTCTGTTCCGCGATCCGGGTGATCGTCGCCAGCGCCAGTTCAGGCGTGCCGAACAGCAAATAGCCGTCGCCGCCCTGGAACGCCGCTTCCTCGCGCACATTCAGCCCGGCCCGCCCCAGTGCCTGACGAGACGCCGTGGGCGACAAATACTTCAACCGGTCGGCCAGTGAGCCCGGATGCGCACCGCGGCCGATGCTTTCGCCGTGGGTATCGAACAGGATGACCTCGACGCCGGTAACCCCGTGATGTTCCAGCGTCTGGCCGATTTTCAGCCGCAGCCGCTCGATCAGATAGCTGGCGGCGAGTTGGCCGACATAGCGGCCTGAATCGGAATACCCGAATTGCAACGCCAGCCGCCCGGTCTTCTTCAGGTACGCCCGATAGTGCGGACTGCGGAGCGCCTCCTCCAGCACCGCCGCCCCCTGCTCCAGCGCCTCAGCCGTTTCGAACAGCGGCGAAATCTCGATGTGTTCCTCGATACCGAACAACCGGGCGAGCCAGAGTGCGGCGAGAAGCGTGTAGCCGGTTTCGGTTTCGGCGATCAGAAAACGAACCGGCACCGACCCGTCGATGTGTTTGACGATCTGCGCCACCGTCATCATCAGCTTCGCGGCCGAAGCCTGCTCACTGATCAAGGCTCCGAAATCCACCGGTTCCGGCGTCACCGAATCCAACGCCGCGTTGATCGCAGCGAACAGCGCCCGGCGGCGCGACGGGTCCTCCGGCGGATCGGCGATGCCAAGGCGCTGACGGACCACATTATGGATCTGCGCCGCGTTCAGCCGCGTATGCGTGTGGGCCAGCGCCATGCCGTGCGACACCAGCCCGGCGCGCGCCACGGTCAGCGCCAGCTTTTCGTGATCGGCGGCGCGGGAGATCGCATCGTGGAACAACGGTAGCAGCGGTGCCGGCGTGTTCAGGGCGGTATCGCGGGTTTCGATCAGGACATGCGCGAACGCGGCCGATTTGGCGGGTTCGGGGTGATCCGGGCACAGTTCGATCTGCCGGTCCACCGCATCGCGGGCGTCCGCCACCCGTTCGGCCAGGACGCCGGCGCTGGGCAGAACCGAGACCTGGGCATACAGCCGCATCAGTTGCAGCCGCTTCATTTCCAGCCGCAGGCGCAGCGTGTCCCACCAGCCGATATCGGTTCGCCCGTCGGTGTCGTAGCCCACCCAGGACGACAGCACGATCGGGCGCGGCGTCAGTTCGGTCCACCGGTCGCCCCACGCCCCGCGCGCGACGGATATCAGCGCGGCGTTGAACCGGTCTATGGCGTCGCGCCCGTTGGCGATGGCCGATACCGCCTGGTCGAACTCGCTGCGCAGGGTAATCGGCGGCGGGCGGTGGGATTCGAACCCGGGCACCGGGCGCCCGCACGCGGCTTCCGCCAGCGCCTGATTGACCGGCAGCGGCAACGAGAATGTGGGATGCGCGGTGAACACCGCCGCGAACCTGGTTCGTTCGGTCAGCGCCTGGTATTCCGCCCAGCGCACCGGGCTGTCGTTCGGGTCGGGCCGCAAGAGATGCTGCGCCAGACTGGCCAGGATGCCGTCGTTGGCGGCGGTGTCGATGCCGCCCAGATAGACACCGATACGCGCTGCCCGGTCCGCGAAGGCGGCGTCGCGGATATGGCGGATCAGGGCGCCGATATCGGCCTCTGTCAGGTCGCCGTTATCCAGTTGGCGGGTGATCGCCAGGGACACCAGCAGAACCGGGTTGCCGAAGGGATCTTCGTCGGCGCGGGCACCGAGGCGGGCCGTCAGGTCCAGGAGTTCCCTGGCCAGGGCTGGTATCTGCGAAGCAGCGGAAACATCGGGCATAAAGAGAGTGTGGCTGCATTTGTGCGGCGCAGCAAGAGCGATCGACGGCCCCGATCGCAGTGTTTCCGCATCCCGTCATTCATGGGTGGACACGCCGGGGCGACGCGGCGGGCGCGATTTTATCAATGATCCTTCGGCCCGGCTCCGGGTTGGTTTCAACGTCCCGATGGATGACGTATCGTGCGCCGTCGGTGCGACGGTCAGGCCCCGTCCCGAGTCGTTGGAAACCGCGATGTGAAGCCGCCACCCGGAACCGAATTCCCGCCAACCTGGCACATCGACGGCGATGCCTTGACGCTGCGCGGCGACTGGCTGGCACAGGCCGGCGGCACCGCGGCATTTCCCGACGATGCCCTGGCCGGCGTCACCCGGTCACTGTCACTGGACATGGCCGGCGTCGGGCGTTGGGATTCGGGACTGGTCGCGTTCCTGTGGGATGCCAAACGATCCGCGGCAGCGGCCGGGATCGGGTTCGACACCGCTGGACTGCCCGGCTCCGTCCGCAAACTACTTGGATTGCTGCCCGACCGGACGGAGCCATCGCCTGCCGCGGCTTCCCGCGGCTTCCACCCGCTGACACGGTTCGGCGGGTGGATTATCGGCATGCTGGCGGAAACCGGTATTCTGGCCGTATTACTGGTGGCCGTAAGCAGCGGCGGCGTGCGGGCGGCCGCTGGCCGGGCCCGGATGCGTGGTGTCGATCTGCTGGCGGATGTGCGCGATGCCGGCCCTGGCGCACTGATCATCGTCAGTGTGGTCAACTTCCTGGTGGGCGCGATCCTGGCGTTCGTCGGTGCCGTGCAACTGCGTAAATTCGCCGCCGATATGTATGTAGCCGACTTGGTCGCGATCGCCTTGGTGCGCGAGATGGCCGCGGTCATGACGGCGATCGTGATGGCCGGCCGGACCGGCGGCGCTTATGCCGCGCGGATCGCCACCATGCAGGGCAACGAGGAGATCGATGCCCTGACGGTCGTCGGCATTCCGGTCGCCGACTATATCGTTTTGCCGGCGATCCTGTCGTTGGTGTTTACCATGCCGCTGCTGTATCTGTACGGCTGCATGGTCGGCATGCTGGGCGGTTTCGTGGTATCCATCGCGATGTTGAGCGTTACCGGAGCGGGATACCTGCACGAGACACTGGGCGCGGTGCCGTTGAACCAGTTCGCCTTCGGCTTCGTCAAATCGATTGCGTTTGCCATGCTGATCGGTGTTTCAAGCTGCCGCATCGGCCTGAAGGCCGGGCGCAGCAGCGCCGATGTCGGTTCGGCGGCGACCAGCGCCGTGGTAACCGGTATCGTCGGCGTCATCGCGGTGGATGCGATCTTTGCCGTTATCGCGCAGGTATTGAACCTGTGACCGCGTTATTGTCGGTTCGCGAAGTCACGCTGGCGTTCGGGCCGAACACGATACAGCACGATCTGTCCTTCGATGTGCGGCGCGGCAGCATCTTCGCCATCATGGGCGGCAGCGGATGCGGCAAAAGCACCATGCTGAAGGCGATGATCGGCCTGTTGCGCCCGGCCACCGGCAGCATTCTGGTGGACACCGAGGACTACTGGGCCGCGCCCGAGGCCCGCCGGACCGCGATCGGCCGGCGCTTCGGGGTACTGTTTCAAAGCGGTGCCTTATGGAGTGCCCTGACAGTCGGCGAGAACGTCGCCTTACCGCTGCGGATGTTCACCGGGCTGAACGACACCGATATCCGCCGGCTGGTGCGCCTGAAGTTGGGGCTCGTGGGGATGGAAAACGCGGTCGATCGGCTTCCCGCCGAACTCAGCGGCGGCATGCGCAAGCGCGCCGGCCTCGCCCGGGCACTGGCATTGGACCCGGATGTGCTGTTCCTGGACGAACCGTCGGCCGGGCTGGATCCGATCACATCCAGCCGGCTGGACGATCTTATCCTGAACCTGCGTGACGGTCTGGGTGCGACGATCGTCATGGTCAGCCATGAACTGCCAAGCCTGTTCGCGATCGCCGACGATGGGGTATTTCTGGACGCCGAAACCAAGACCGCCATCGCGCAAGGATCGCCATCGCATCTGCGCGACCATGGCGGCGATCCGCGCGTTACCGCCTTCATGCGGCGCGAACGTCCGGCGCCCCGAACGCCCGCCCAACAGGATCGGCCATGAACGTCGACGCGCAGGCCCGGGTCGGCGCCTTCGTTCTGGGCGGCATCGCGCTTGGCCTGGCGGCGATCATCCTGTTCGGCAACCTGAGCCTGTTCAACCCCAGCATCAGGGCGGCGGTGGTGTTCCAGAACTCGATTGCCGGATTATCGGTCGGGGCTCCGGTCACGTTCCGCGGCGTGCGCGTCGGTGCGGTGGAAAGCATCGGCATCGAGTTCGATCCCAAAACCCAAATCGCCTATATCCCGGTGACCGTGCGGCTAAGGCCGGCCCCGCCGCCGGGCGGTAAATCGCGGATGGACTATCCCGGTACCATCGAAGACCTGCTGAAACGGGGATTGCGCGCCGAACTGGTGGTTCAGAGCTTCGTCACCGGGCAATCGCAGATCGACCTGGACTTCGACCCATCCTCGCCCGCCGTCACTCATCCAGATATTACCTTGCTGCCGGAAATTCCGGTTCGACAGTCCACCTTGCAGCGCGCCCAGGAGCAACTCGGGCAGCTTCCGCTGCACGAGTTGTCCGACAACACGGTGGCAACGCTGAACAGCCTGCGCAGCCTGACCGAGCGGCTGAACAGCGATCTTCCGCCACTGGTGGACAGCCTGAAGGCAACCTCCGACCGCACCGGCCAGACGGCGGCGGCCGCTGATCGGGCGATCCAGGACTTGCGGAGCCAACTGGCAACCACCCTGAGCGCCATCGCCAGGACAGCGGATGCCGGGACCGCCCAATTGCAGCAGCGCGGCGGCGACCTGCACCAATTTCTGGCGCGGTCGGAGGAGACGATGACGCGGATGCGCGACCTGGCGGCACAGGTGAAAGCCCTGACGTCGGAGCATTCGGCCGCGCGGCAAGACATCGATTCGGCGCTGCGCGATCTGGCAGCCGCGGCGGCTTCCCTGCGCGGTTTCGCCAGCGATGTGGAACACGATCCGCAACTTCTGCTGACCGGACGCAAGCCATGAGGCGCATGGTGCTGCTGCCACTATGCGCCGTACTGTCCGCCTGCGCGGCACCGACGCTGACACTCTATACGCTTGGCACGCCGCTCTCTGACTCGTTCACCATCCCGCCGGAGCGTGCATCGGTGGTGATCGCGCTGGCCCGGGTCAGTATCCAGGACGATCTGGACACCGAGGATATCGTGGTACGGGACGGCAGCGTGCTGCGGCGCAGCCACCAGGGGCGGTGGGCGGGCAGGCTGTCGATGGGCATCACGGATCGCCTGACGGAGCGGCTGTCGGCGCGCTATCCCGGTGCGCTGGTCACCGACCGGCCGCTGAACGACACCCCCGCGGATCGGGTTCTGATCAATATCGGACGGCTGGACGTCACAGCGGCCGGATCAGCCTCTCTGGATGCCGACTGGCAGGTGGTGCCACGCAATCCCAACACCCCACCCGAACGGAACCGAGCGGCCTTCAGCGTGACGGGACCGGTGGCGACGGATGGGGACGTGGTCGTGCTGATCGGTGCCTTGCTGGACAAGCTGGCGGCGGCGATCGAAATTCCCGGCCTTGCAGCGGCAAAAGGCCGGTAGAGTGGATTGGACGGCACTTCTCCCGCTTTATCTGACCGCTACGGTCGAATGGGTGGAGGCCTTCACCATCGCCCTGGCGGTCAGCCTGACGATCGGATGGGGCGCGTCGCTGGGGGCGGCGGCGGCGGGCCCGACACTGAACCAAAACCGCGCAAGCCGGGCAGCCTTTCGAAATTACCCTATCTGTCCCCTGGCGTCCGGGCCTAGTAAGCGTCGTTCGGTATGCCGTCTCGGCTCGTTGCCGGCCATTCTGGAACATCAGTCACACCCATGAACTTCCCCTCGATCAATCCCGCACTGGCGCGGGCACTTGCCGCGCGCGATTACCTGGAACCCACCGCGGTACAGTCCGCCGTGCTGCAGCCGGAAACGGCAGAGCGCGATCTGCTGGTCTCCGCCCAGACCGGATCGGGCAAAACCGTCGCCTATGGTCTGGCGTTCGCTTCGACCTTGCTGGGGGAGGCGGAACGGTTTCCGCCGCAATCCGGCGCGCCGCTGGCCCTGATCGTGGCGCCCACGCGCGAACTGGCCATGCAGGTCCATGGGGAACTGACGTGGCTGTACGCCGAAACCGGCGCGCGCATCGTCTCTTGCATCGGCGGCATGGACCCCGGCGTGGAACGTCGGGCGCTGGCGAATGGCTGCCACATCGTGGTCGGCACGCCCGGGCGGTTGCGCGACCACATGGAGCGCGGGCGGCTGGATATTTCCGCCCTGCGGGTCATGGTGCTGGATGAGGCGGACGAGATGCTCGATCTCGGCTTCCGCGAAGACCTGGAATTCATGCTGAACGCGACGCCGCAGTCGCGCCGCACGCTGCTGTTCTCCGCCACCATCGCCCGCGACATCGCCGATCTGGCCCGCCGCTATCAGCGCGATGCGCTGCGGATCGACACGCTGGTGCGCAATCAGGCGCACGGCGACATCGAATACCGCGCGATCCGGATCGCGCAGCACGACGTCGAACGCGCCGTGGTGAACGTTCTGCGGTATTTCGATTCGCGGGCGACGCTGGTGTTCTGCGGCACCCGCGACAACGTGCGAAATCTGACGGCGAACCTGCAAAAGCGCGGATTCGCCGTCGTGGCGCTGTCCGGCGAGCTTAGCCAGGATGACCGTACCCAGGCGCTGCAATCGCTGCGCGACGGCCGGGTGAAGATCTGCGTGGCGACCGACGTGGCCGCGCGCGGGCTGGACCTGCCCGATCTTGGGCTGGTGGTGCATGCCGACTTGCCGACCAACAAGGAAACCCTGACCCATCGCAGCGGACGAACCGGACGAGCGGGGCGCAAAGGCGTGTGCGTGCTGCTGGTGCCGCATCCAAAGCGGCGGCGGGCAGAGGCGTTGCTGGCATCGGCCAATGTCAACGCCGCGTGGTCGGGGCCGCCGACCCGGGCCGAAATCCGTACACTGGATCAGGAACGCCTGCTGGCCGACCCGATCCTGACCGAAACAGCCTCGGAAGACGATCTGACGCTCGGGCGCACCCTGATCGCCAACAGTTCTGCCGAGGAAATCGCCGCCGCGCTGATCCGGCTTTACCGGACACGCCTGCCGGTGGCGCAGGACCTGATCGACATGACCCCGCTGTCGGAGCGGCGCGAGGAACGCCGGCCCGACACCCGGGGCTACAAGGCGGCCGAACGCGATGAGCCTCCGGTCCGTGAAAAGCACGCAAGGCCCGAGAACACGACCTGGTTCAGTTTGAATGTCGGGCGCCAGGGCAATGCCGATCCAAAATGGATCCTGCCGCTGATCTGCCGCCTGGGCGGCGTGACCAAGCAGGATATCGGCGCGATTCGCATCTTCGACATGGAAACGAAGTTCGAGCTGGATGTGGCGGTGGGCGACACGTTCATGGCCTCTGTGCTGGCATCCGGAGAGACGGAGATCCAGTTCCAGGCGACGACGCCGGCCAGCCAGACGGTGCGCCCGACCGGCCGCTATCCGACCAAGCCGCGGGAATTCGCGACACCGCGCGCGTTCCAGAAGCCAGCGGCAGCCCGGCCGTTCGTCAAGCCCGCGACGGCGCCGGCGGCGAAGCCACGGTTCAATCCGCTGAAGAAGAAGCGCTCCAAGGCGTAAGCGGCGAGTACAGAAAAGCGCCCACCCCAGCCAGAACGGGGATGGGCGCTTTCAGTCAGCCAGCCGCGGATCAGTAGTCGGCGGCGTTCGGATCGAACTCCAGCACGGTATCGCCGGGGTGAACCGAGAAATCACCCTGGAAGATATCCCGCTTGTTGGTTTCCGGGATGAACAGCGCACCGATAACCACGGTCGCCCCGGCAATCACGACCGGGTACCACAGGCCGAAGTAGATGCTGCCGTTCTGCGCGTTCATCGCGAACATCGAGGCAGGCAGCAACCCACCGAACCAACCATTGCCGATGTGATACGGCAAAGACATCGACGTGTAGCGGATGCGGGTTGGGAACAGCTCGACCAGGGCGGCGGCCATCGGGCCGTAAACCATGGTAACCAGCACCATCAGGAAGCACAGGCACAGCACCAGCTTGAACGGCTGGGGCCGGAAGATATCGAACGGGTTCGACATGGTCACCACCGACGGGTTGGAAGCCGCCGGGTAGCCAACGGCTGTCAATGTCGAACCGAGGTCGGTGGCAAAGGTCTTGGCCGTCGGGTCGAGGGTTTTGTCGCCGATCTTCACGAGCGCCTTGGTGCCGGCAGGTGCATCTTCCTGCGAATACGTGACAGACGAGCGGGACAGAGCGCCCTTCGCCAAATCGCAACTGTTGGTAAACTTCGAAAGCCCGGTCGGATTGAACTGGAAGGAGCAATCCGCCGGATCGGCGACGACCACGACCTGCACCGCCTCATGGGCATG
>JAJZEV010000331.1 GCA_021805665.1 Pseudomonadota bacterium | reverse complement strand
AATTGTGGAACGCAAGTCGGCAAAGACCAGCAGGTCGCAGGCCAGAATCGGGATCGCCAGGGCCGGTATCAAGGCGCCGATATTGACCTGATGTCCCGCCACGGGAAATGGGTAGAGCGACATAATGGCTCCGACCATTCCGACCATGCCGCGCTCCGTTGTCTGGATCTCCCGGGTGCCGCGGGGCGGCACGAGAAGCAGCCAGCAAAACGGCGTCAGGATCACGAAAAACCATTCCACCGGAAACAACAACAGCACTATGCCGGCGATGACGACGGCCGCTTTAAGTATCAGGGCAGCCTTGTCGCCGTAACCTCGTAATTCCGGGCGCGAGCGGCTCAGCCGATAGCCGACGGCGGCGATAGCCGAAGCCGCAGCGACGGGAACACCGGCCGCACCGTGGTGGAGGGGTATATACCAGTTGCGGACGAAATGGAGGTTCTGCAGTAATACAGCATTCAGAATTGCGAAAGCCGAGCTTCCGGTTGCCATCGTGGCGAGAATGACGATGCAAGCGGTTGCAGCCGCAGCCGCGGCCATGACGAACCAATCCCGCCGCTGGACGGTAAGCGGAAGACCTGGAAAAGCCACCAGGGCGGCGCCGACGACCAAGGTTGAAAAGGCTATATAATCTCTGACCCATGCGAAGTCGGCGACGGAAGCCTGCACCGCGGCAGGAAGCAGCAGCACAGCCGCGGTTGCCGCGGCGGCGATCCTGGTCCACGGCACAGCCGACGTAAACACCCGGGTTGATCTTAATCAACGCCAGCAGGGCAACCGCCGCACCAAGGCCCGCGAACGCCGCCACGCCGCGCCTACGTTCGATCGAGGAGGTAACGAGCAACAAGCAAGACAGTAGAACGAGACCTATTTCCTCCGGGTGGCCGGGCGACCCGATCAATTCGCCCAAATCAACGGTTTCCAACAGAAAGCAGATCACCATCGCGGCCACGGAACGGGTAACCATGAAGCAGACGCCCGCGAAACCAGCGGTATAGATCAGGGACAGTGCAGCAGCGATCAGTCGGCCGTCGGTATGGGTCAGTGGAACATGCAGACCAACATAGATCAGGCCATAGAGCGCATTATAGGCCGGTCCGTATAATGAGTAGATATCGTCGTACATTCGAAGCCCGTCACGTAACGACCAAAATCCGGCCATCAGCGTGCCTTCGTCGTCGAACCAGAAGAAGCCGTCCAGAGCATGGACTACCGTGAGGGGAACAAAAAGCACGCCGGTCAACAGCAGAAGGAGTCCGGGACGATCCATCAGGCTGCGTGACCAGTGACGGTCGTTAAACTTGACCGTCATCATTTACCGTTCGCGCCTTGTACAATTGTCGTGTTCCGCGGTTAAAATGCCACGAGAACGAACCCGTAGCTTATTTACAGCCGGCGGCGCTTGGGCGGCAAGCCTTTCGCGAATTGCGGGACGTTGCGCACACGCGGGCATCGAAGGGATGCTTATGTCCTATAGCTGGGATTTCGTCCCGCAGTTTCGGCGCGGCTTGGATGGAAACACAGGGGGGCGGATCTTGTCGAAACCGCTGATTTCCACAAATGACATTCCCAACCGGGGGGCCGGGGAGAAGTTCCTCGGCCGGATTTTTTCCAGCCGCGCGGGCTCGCGGGCTGGACGCCGGGGGCAAAGGGCGCCTTTAACCTTCCGTGCGGCCCCATTCCAATATCCAGTAGGATACGCCCATGCCGAACCATTTGCTGCGCACCGCCGAGGGCCTTCGTCTGTCAGACCGGGATTCCTGGCTGCACTGGGGCCCGTATCTGGCCGAACGGCAATGGGGGACGGTGCGCGAGGATTATTCCGCCGACGGCGATGCCTGGAACTACTTCCCGCACGACCATGCGCGCAGCCGAACCTATCGGTGGGGTGAGGATGGGATCGCCGGATTTACCGACGACCGGTTGCGCTGGTGCCTCTCGGTGGCGCTGTGGAATGGCAAGGATCCGATCCTGAAGGAACGGATGTTCGGCCTGACCAACGCGCAGGGAAACCACGGCGAGGACGTCAAGGAACTCTATTACTTTCTGGATGGCACACCGACCCATTCGTACATGCGGATGCTGTACAAGTATCCGCATGCGGCGTTCCCCTATGCCGCCCTGATCGAGGAAAATGCCCGGCGCGGGCTGAAGGAACGGGAATACGAACTGCTCGATACCGGGGTCTTCGCGGAAAGCCGGTATTTCGACGTGACGATCGAATACGCGAAAGCCTCGCCGGAAGACATCCTGCTTCGTATTACCATCGATAACCGGGGTCCGGAGGCCGCCGAACTGCACGTCCTGCCGCAGCTATGGGCGCGCAATACCTGGGATTGGCGGCCGGGTATTCCCAAGCCGGCATTGGACCTGGACGACGACGGCGTCAGGGCCACGCACAACCGGATGAGCCAGCGGCGGCTGGATATCGACACGCAAGCGGACTGGCTGTTTTGCGACAACGAAACGAACACGCGCCGGTTGTACGGCACCGACGACGCTGGCCCGTTCAAGGACGGCATCAACGACTATGTTGTTGACGGCGTGGCGAACGCGATCGATCGCCAGACCGGCACCAAATGCGCCGCCCGGGTCGTGCTGACAATTCCGCCGAACGGGCGCCACGTCATCCGCCTGCGCTGGCGTCCGTCCGATGCGCCGGGCCAGCCGTTCGCCGATCATGACAGTGTTTTCGCCCAGCGTCTGGACGACGCGGATGAGTTCTACGCGGCGCTCCAAGCCGACATCGCGGACGCCGATGCCCGCCTGGTGCAGCGTCAGGCGTTGGCCGGTATGCTTTGGTCGAAACAATTCTATCGTTACGATGTCCGCCGCTGGCTGCTCGGCGATCCGTTGCAACCGAAACCACCAACCGAGCGGCGGGCGGTTCGCAATACCGACTGGCAGCATTTGAACAACCGCGACATCATCTCCATGCCCGATACCTGGGAATATCCATGGTATGCGTCCTGGGATCTGGCGTTTCACGCGGTCACGATCGCCTTGATCGACCCGGAATTCGCCAAGCAGCAGCTTCTGCTGCTGACGCATGAATGGTTCATGCACCCCAACGGGTCCTTACCTGCTTTCGAGTGGGCCTTCGGGGAGGTCAATCCGCCCGTGCATGCGTGGGCAGCGTGGCGCGTGTTCCGGATGGATGCCAGCCTGCGCGGCAAGCCCGACTTTTCGTTCCTTGAACGGATTTTCCATAAGCTTCTGATAAATTTCACCGGTTGGGTAAACCGCCAGGATGCCGAGGGCCGCAACGTTTTTCAGGGCGGGTTCCTGGGCCTGGACAACATCGGCGTCTTCGACCGCGGGCAAAAGCTGCCGGTCGCGGGAAGGATCGACCAGTCGGACGGAACCTCGTGGATGGCGATGTACGCACTGAATATGCTGCGTATTTCCCTCGAACTCGCTACCCGCAACATCGTGTACGAAGCCACGGCGACCAAATTTTTCGAACATTTCCTGGCGATCGCCGAAGCAATGACTCAGCAAAACGGCCGCAAGGGTCTGTGGGACGGGGACGATCAGTTCTACCACAACGTCCTGCAACGCCCCGATGGGTCGGCTATCCCGCTGCGGCTGTTCTCCCTGGTCGGGCTGATCCCGCTGTTCGCAGTCGAAGTCCTGGAACCGGACATGGTCGCGCGATGCCCCGAGTTTGCCGCCCGGCTGCAATGGGTGCTGGATCACCGGCCCGACCTCGCCGCGCTGGTGTCGCATTGGGATGTCGCGGGGCAGGGCTCGCGCCGTCTGCTGTCGCTGCTGCGCGGCAGCCGCATGAAGGCGCTGTTGCGGCGGATGCTGGATGAAACTGCCTTTCTGTCGCCCCATGGCGTGCGCAGCGTGTCGCGCCAGCATCTGGCGCATCCGTTCGAACTCGACCTCGATGGGCAGCACTTCAGCGTGGGCTATGTGCCCGGCGACAGCGACAGCCGGGCGTTCGGGGGCAATTCGAACTGGCGGGGGCCGGTATGGATGCCGGTCAATTTCATGCTGGTCGAGGCGCTGTATGGTTTCTACCGTTACTATGGCGACGATTTTCGGGTGGAATACCCGACCGGGTCCGGAACCGAACTGAACCTGCGCCAGATCGGCGACGAACTGGCCGCGCGGCTGACGCGGCTGTTTCTGCGTGGACCGGACGGCC
>JAJZEV010000073.1 GCA_021805665.1 Pseudomonadota bacterium | reverse complement strand
CGAAGGTGAACAGCGGGCCGGGCACCGCCTGCGCCGCCCCATAGCCTGCCAGGAATGCGCCATCCGAAACCCAACCCGGCGCCACGACCGCATCGCGCAACAACGGCAGCACCACATGCCCGCCGCCGAAAACCAGCGCCCCGGAGCGATAAAAAGCGTCGAACAGCGCCAGCGCCCCGGGTTGGACAGGCAGCAACGCGACCACCAGCAGCACAAAGAAGGCGGTCAGGCAGATCGCCCCAAAGCGGCGCGAAACCGGCATCGCCATGTCGTCGGGCACCGCCCCGGCGTCGCCGCGACACAGCATCCACCCCGCGACGCCACCCACCAGGATCGTCCCGATCTGGATCGGTGCCCCGGGTGCAAACAGCATGACAACCAGCGCAACAGCCGCGATAGAGGCGCGGGTCCGATCAGGGCACAGGCTGCGTGCCATGCCCATCACCGCCTGGGCCACGATCGCCACCGCAACCAGCTTCAGCCCATGCAGCAGCCCCGCGCCCAACGGCACGCCGGCGATACCGCCGGCACCGAACGCAAACAGCACCATCAGAACCGCGGACGGCAGCGTGAACCCGATCCAGGCGGCAAGCCCCCCAGCCAGACCGCCCCGCATCAGCCCGATACCGAACCCGGTCTGACTGGACGCCGGCCCCGGCAGGAATTGCGCCAGCGCCACCAGATCGCCATACGTCCGCTCGGTAATCCACCGCCGCCGCTCCACGAACTCCGCTCGGAAATACCCCAAATGGGCCACCGGGCCACCGAAGGAGGTCAATCCCAGGCGCAGGAAGACCAGGAAAATTTCCAGAACGGGGCCAGCCGGGGGCCGTAAGAAACCGGTGCGATCGGTGGGTGACTTCTGCATCCGGACAGGCTATTGTCGGAATCCGATAACGGCAACCGATATGATCGAATTTCACGACCTTCTTGGCGGCTTCGTACGCATTCACATCCTGCATCATGCAGTGGAGGGCGAGGTGTACGGCCAATGGATGATCGAGGAACTCGCCCGCCATGGATACCGCATCAGCCCCGGCACGCTGTACCCGATGCTGCAAGCGATGGAGACACGCGGCTACCTGACATCCCGCGAGGATTCAGATGGCCGGTTGGGTCGCCGACGCAAAATCTACACCGCCACCGAATTAGGCCGGAGAGGCCTGGCCACCGCCCGAGAACGGCTGCGGGAGCTGACCGGCGAAGTCAGCCATAAAAACCCAACAACCGAATCCGAAACCGGAGACAACGTCCATGGCACCAAAGATCGCCACCGATCGTCGTGAGTTCCTGAAACGCGGCGGCTTATCCCTGGCCGGCGCGGCCGCCCATCGCATCCTGCCGGCGCAGGCACAGCCACGAGATGCGGCAAAGGCGGACTACACGATCGACATCGCGCATGGCCTGGCTGAACTAAGCCCCGATCAGATCGTGTCCACCATGTTGTATAATGGCCAGTTCCCGGGGCCGCTGCTGCGGTTCAAGGAAGGCCAGCCGGTCACGGTCGATATTCGCAACAAGACCGATCATCGCGAATTCCTCCACTGGCACGGCCAATGGGTATCGTCCGATGTCGATGGCGCGGAAGAAGAAGGATCCCGGGCCGTGCCCCCGAACGAGATGATCCGCGAGACGTTCACCCCCCGCCCGAGCGGGTTCCGTTTCTATCATACTCATGTGCGGGCGGCGGCGAATTTGGATCGCGGCCAGTATTCCGGTCTGGTCGGGCCAGTCTATATCGAGCCCAAGGACAATCCCGGCGCCTATGACCAGGAGATTTTCCTGGTTCTGAAAGAATTCGGGCCGACACTCAGCCGCGGCGGCGACATGGCGATGGACTTCCTGGCCGGCGAGGAAGTCAAAAGCCTGAAGGAAACCGGCGAAACCGCCATGAACGCCTCCATCAAGCGGGGCATGTCGAAGGGCTTCGAGGTCGGCTACCAGTTCTTTACCATCAACGGCCGCATGCTGGGGCACGGCGAGCCCATTCGCGTCAAACACGGGCAGCGCGTGCTGTTCCACATCCTGAACGGCAGCGCCGGCGAAATCCGCAGCCTGGCCATGGCCGGACACAAGTTTCGCGTCATCGCCCTGGACGGCAACCCCGTTCCGCATCCGTCCGAGGTGCCGGTGCTGTGGATCGGCACCGCCGAACGCATCTCGGCGGTGGTGGAAATGAACCATCCCGGCGTGTTCGTGCTGGGTGACCTGTCAGACGACGATCGCGGCCACGGTATGGGAATCGTGGTGGAATATGCCGGTGCCCGGGGCAAGCCGGTCTGGCAGAAGCCACGTGCGGCGAAATGGGACTACACGGTCTTCGGTTCTTCCTCGTCGTCCACCCCGCCGGACCATGTTTTCGACATGGTCTTTGCCAAGGACAACGCGGCCGACGGTGGCTTCAACCGATGGACGATCAACGGAGTCGCCTACCCCGATATGATGGAAATGGCCGAACCGCTGCTGCGCCTAACCGCCGGGCACCGGTACCGGCTGCGGATGCGCAACGAAAGCGACGACATCCATCCCATCCATTTGCATCGGCACAGCTTCGAACTGACACGCATCGCCGGCAAGGCGACCGGCGGAATCATGAAGGACGTCGTCATGCTGGGCGGTTACCAGGAAGCCGAGGTCGATTTTGTCGCCGACAACCCCGGCCCGACGCTGTTTCACTGCCACCAGCAACTGCACATGGATTTCGGCTTCATGGCCCTGTTCGACTACGACAAACCCGCCTGACCGGCTTGCGTCCTTCAGGCGTGCTCGTGGCCGTGCCGGTGATGCAGATCGGGGTAATGCGGGTGTTTATGCACCAGCCTGGTGTGCCGGTGCCAATGCGTGTGCGGTTCGTCCGGCGCTGTGCCCGGACGATGCGGATGCTGGTGATGATCGTCGTGCGTGTGCCGATGCTCATGTTCCAACGGGTCATGGGTATGGCCGTGGTCATGGCGTTCCGTCAGGTGCAGCCACAGCCCGATGCCCATCAGCCCGCCTGCCGCGGCCAGCCCCGCCGTCAGTGGTTCGCCCAGCAGCGTCACCGAAAGCACCGCGCCGATGAACGGGGCCAGCGAAAAATATGCCCCGGTTCGCGCCGAACCCAGATAGCGTAGTCCCAGCACGAACAGCGTCAGGCTGACGCCATAGCCGAAGAACCCCACCAGACCGGCGGCGGCGACAATAGCGATTCCCGGCAGCGGGGCACCGTGCGCCAGGGCCAGCGTCAGATTGACCGTCCCTGCCACAAGGCCCTTCAGCATGGCGATCTGCACCGGATCGGCGGAGGACAGCTTGCGCGTCAGATTATTGTCTATGCCCCACGACACGCAGGCCAGCACGATCAGTACGGAACCCCGATCCAATGATGCCCTGCCCTGCCAGGACAACAGCGCCGCACCCGACAGGATGGCGAACGCGCCGAACAACAGGCGGCGATCGACGTTTTCCCGAAACACCAGCCACGCGATGCCCATCGTGGCCAGACCCTCCAGATTCAGCAGCAGCGACGCCCCGGCGGCATCGGTGCGCAACAACCCGAACATCAGGCACAGCGGCCCCAGGATGCCACCAGCTACGATAACCGTAGCCAGCCATGGCAGATCCGAACGCCGTAACGGCGCCTCGGCAGCCGGCAGGCGCAGGATGCCGCGCGACAGGTGAATCGCCGCGAGGCCAAGCCCGGCCCCAAGGTAAAGCAGCCCCGCCATCAGCCATGGATCGACGTTACCCAGCATGATCTTCGCCAGCGGCGTGCTGGCGCCGAACAGCGCGGCGGACGAAAGGGCGAGCAGGATACCGGGTTGCATGCCGGTATCCTGCCACGATCGGGCGGCGAGCGGAATCGGCCGCCCGCTATCACGTCACGCCGCCCAAAAATTCCCGGCCCGTTACGACACACTCTTCGATGCCTCTAATCAACCGGCGAGCCCTTATTCTTCAGTCCCAGCCGGCACCGCCAGGAACCCCCGAAACCGAGCCCGCCCGCCGCGCACCGGCTGGCCGTTCAGGCGATAATTGGGGAACCGCTGCAAAAACCGCCCGATGGCGATCGTGCCCTCCAACCGAGCGACGGCGAGGCCGGCGCATTGGTGGACACCGAATGCAAACGCCAACTGGCGGTTGGGCCAGCGATCGATCTCCAGCCGGGCCGGATTGG
>JAJZEV010000305.1 GCA_021805665.1 Pseudomonadota bacterium | reverse complement strand
CCCGGAAATGGATCGATGTGGATAGGGTGGATGCCATCGCCGACGTTCCCAACTCCGCTGTCGGCCTTGCGGTCAGCGATGCGACACGCGGGACGCATGCCGCGCTGCTCGCATCGAGCGCCGCCACCTCGGACCTTACGGGCAAATACTGTTCACCGAACACGGTGCAGTGGACATACGATACCTGGGCGGTTTCCCATGCGCTGAGTGAAAAACTCGCCGCCGATGGCGCCCGGTCCTGGTTCTTCATCGCGACAAACAACGCGCTTGGCCAGTCGATGGTGCGGGACGCCACTGCCTCGCTCGACACGCTCGGTGGCAAGGTCATTGGTACGGCCTATACGCCGATCGAATCCAGCGATTATTCCTCCATCCTTCTCCAGGCGGCCACTTCGAACGCCGAGGTCATCGCTTTCGCAACCGCGGGTGGTGACACGGTTTCACTCATCAAGCAGACCGCCGAATTTGGGATGAGGCAACCAGGCAAGTCGTTCGCTGCGATGCTCGCAACGTCGAATGATGTCCTGGCGGCTGGACTGCAAGCGGCCCAGGGGGTGATCCTGGTGCTACCTTTCTACGCCAATCTCGACGCTGCCAGCCGAGCGTGGTCAGATGCTTTCGGGGCTCGTGATCATGGCCGTACGCCGACGGCGTTCCAGGCCGGTGTTTACTCATCTGTGAAGGCCTATTTAGAGGCCGTAGCGGCGGTGGGTTCCACCGACGGCGCCACCGTGGTTCGCCAGCTCAAGCGGCAGAAAATTCATGACGATGTGTTCGGCGATATTGTCGTGCGGCCTGACGGCCGGGCGACGCACGCGATGTATGTCTTGCGGGTGAAGTCTCCGTCGGAATCGAAGGGGCCGAACGATATCCTGGAGAAAATTGGCACATTGACGGGTGGCCAAGCCTTCCGCCCGGTGGATCAAGGCGGCTGTCCCCTGCTTTCCAAAATGAATTGAGGATGCAACTCGTCTGGCGCTAGGCGTCGCCGGTGCCGATCTGCCCTGCCTTGATCGCTTCCTGAAACAGCCGCCAATCCGCTTGGTTTTGGGCCGCGTAGGCCAGGGCGAAACTGGCGATGGCGGTGTCGAACGCCATACCCGTGCCCAGATATCCGGAAATCCTGGCGGCATCGCCCGAACGGGCATGGGCGCGTGCCAGTGTGACGCCGCACAACGTCGCGTGATAGGGCAGAGCGCCTTCGGCCAGGTCGGCGCCGACCAACGCCAGGCGGCTGTCCTTCAGGTGGCGCACGTAGCAGTGTTGATCGTCGCCCCGGTCCTCGGTCCAGCCAAGAAACAGATCCGGAACGGTCTGCATGATCCTTTGACCCACCGCCACTCGCTGGCCTTGGTTCCGGTATATGCTTGGCCCCGCGAACGGCGCCAAGACAGATGTTTGCGCTTCCTTCAACTGCAACAGCAGCGTCCGATCGTCGCGGGTGACGAACAGCCCGATCGCGCAGAACGTGCCGACACTGCCGACCCCGACAACCTTGAACGCCACGTCGGCCAGTTCGTAACGATCCAGCAGAATGCGGCGTTCCTCCGGCAGCGACAGCGCATAGGATTCAAAGGCGGTGCGGGCCACGATCTCATGCGTGTTGTCGCGCTGGCCGGACAGCGGGAAAATCAGCGGCGGCTTCTCCTTGATCCGCCACCGGCCTTTGACCTTTTCGATCAGCCCTGGATAGCCGGCGTGACCGGCCCGCGTGGCGGTATTCAGCCGGAGCAGTTCGCGTGCCCGCAGCTTTTCGTCCGCGATGCCGTCGAGTACGTCGGCGACATCCACGCGGGAGCGCCAGGCTGTCAGGGGATCGAGTCTCGTCAGCTCCTGCATGTGCCGACGGTAGGACTGCACCGCCGCCGCGGCGAGATGCCGAGCGGCTTTTTCGCCGAGATCGCGGGCGAGGGCGTGCACGGCGAAGCTGGCGGCGAGACGTTTTATGTCCCATTCGAACGGCGCGGGCAGCGTTTCGTCGAAGTCGTTGACATCGAAGACCGGGGTGCCCTCGGGGGACGCGAAGGTGCCGAAATTCGCCAGATGGCAGTCGCCGCAGGCCTGCACCCACAGACCCGCGACCGGGGTGTCCGCCAGATCGGCCGCCATGATCGCGGCGGCGCCCCGATAGAAAGCGAACGGGGAGGCGCGCATACGATCATAGCGGATCGGCAGCAGGCTCGCGATCCGGTGGCGCCCGGACTCCAGCAGGATATCGCCGGGGTCGCCGCGTCCGGTCGCCGGGTTCCAGGCGGCATGCGCGCTGCGTGGCACGATTTTCCGCAGCGACTGGCCCGCCAGACGTCGATCCGCCGTGGTCAGCAGGGTCGCCATCTGCTTGTGCTCCAGGGGCATCGGGGCGTTTCCGCACAGTTTCGGTACATCAGACCGCCCGCGACGAAAACCGCAAGGGTTAAAGTCGCCGCTCTGTTGCTGTTGAATGAAGTCTTATCGTGATCGTCACATGATCCAGCCGGGCTGGAACAACCGGACAATCAGCAGGAGTGCCGCCGCGATCGCACCGGCAATGACGTCGTCGGCCATGATTCCGAACGAGCCGTGCTGACGGTCGGCCCAGCCGACAGGCCCAAGTTTGGTAATGTCGAAAAAGCGGAACAGGACAAAGGCCGCGACGATGCCCGGGACCGAAGGTGCGCCCAACGCCAGCAGCGCGATCCACTGGCCGGCGAATTCATCGATCACCACCCAGCCCGGGTCGCCTTCGACGTGTGCCCGCTCCACGGCCAGATAGCCGCCAAAGGCCGCCGCCAAGGCGGCTGCGGCCAGCAGCAATGGCGACACCCATAGCAGCGCGGCGCCGGCCAACACAGCGGCGGCCGAACCGGCGGTTCCGGCGGCTACAGGGGTGTAACCGCTGCCGAAGCCGGAGGCGATAAAGCGCGCGATTTTCATGTGTTATGGTCCCGGCACATCTGGGGCGCCGCCGGCGTGAGTGGGTCGGCCTGAATCGAGGCGCGGCGGATGGATCACCGGGTCCATGGCGTGTTCCGCAGCACCGGCGAAGGATCGTTCCGTTGCGTCCGGTACATCGCCACGTTCTCGCTGACCCGCTGGACATAGTTGCGGGTTTCCGCCGCCGGAATCAGTTCGATCCAGTCCACCATGTCGATCGGGCCGGTGCGCGGATCGCCGTTTTGCTCCAGCCACTGGGCCACGCGGTGCGGCCCGGCGTTATAGGCCGCGGCGGCCAGCGGCATGCAACTGTCGAACCGGGTCAGCATATCGTGCAGATAGGCAGTGCCTAGCTGCATGTTGTAACTGGCGTTGACCGTCAGGCGGGGCACTGCCGCCGGGATGCCCAGTTCCTTGGCAACGGCGGTCGCGGTCGGCGGCATCAACTGCATCAAGCCCCGGGCGCCGGAAGGGCTGACGGCGGCGATGTCGAAACTGCTCTCCTGGCGCATGATCCCCAGCGAGAACGCCGGATCGGGGGGGATGCCCGGGCTATACGGTGCCGGCCAGCCAAGATGCGGCAGCGCGATGCCGTCGCGGCCCATGCGGCGGGCGACGAACACGGCGCCGTCCGGCATACCGGCATCGATGGCGAAAGCGGCGATCAGGGCGCGTTCGGCGGCAATGGGGGCCAGTTCATCCATCCGGACCAGGAAGCCCCGGGCGTGCTGCGGATCGCCCCAGGCGATCAGCCATGCGGCGGCACGCAAAACCTCGTGCTGGGTGAACGCCAGGGCGGCCCCCGGTGTCCAGACGGGGTCGCGCAGTTTTCCGATCCTGGCGGCCGGGGATTCACCGAGTGCCAGGATCGCGAGCTGGCCGTAAAACGCGGTCGGCCATGCTGCGGCTTGTTCGTATTCCGGCCTTGGATCCCGGCCGGCCGCCGAGGCGGTGCGGGCCAGCCAGTAGTGCGCCCGCGCCAGGGTGATCGCGGCATGCGAGTCGGTCAGCGTATGAAAATGCGACGCCGCCCGAACCGGATCGTGCAGCATCCGCAAGGCGATGAAGCCGGCCAGGAATTCCGCATCCAACCGCTGTTCGCCAGAGGTTTCCGTGGGGGCAGTGACCACGTCATAGGCTGTAGCGGCATCGCCATCGCGCAGCAGCGTGCGGGCCAGCAGGTTCCGCTCCGCCCAGAACGCGGGTGGGTTCCCTGCGTCCGGCACATGCGCCAGTAAGGCGGCGGC
>JAJZEV010000183.1 GCA_021805665.1 Pseudomonadota bacterium | reverse complement strand
TCGATCAGAAGGATGCCATCCTGGTTCATGTTGTCGATACACATGATCCGAATGTCAGGCGATAAAGAGAACCATTGGCGATATTTCAGTATCGTCACCTCAAAGCCTTCCGCCCGCAACGATCCAGCGATTTCCGAACTGTAGTGGTCGGGTAGAAGCATTTTCTTCCCGCGAGGAAGAGCGGCAAGGGACTCATGGTGCAAATGGTCCGGATGACCGTGAGAAATCCAGTAGTAGTCGGCCTGCTTCATCATCGCGATCTGCGAGTCCGATAGCGGGTGGTCCAAGGCCCAACTTCCGAAATAGCAAGTGCCAGACAACCACGGATCAGTCGCCAGAACGGGACGGCCATCCTCGCAGACCAGGATCGAGGCGTTACTCAGCGTTTCGAAGGAATGTGACGCGGTCATAGTTACCGAACAATCTCCAAAAGCCCATCGTACGCGGGCCTATATCCAAGTAAATTTACTAGACAATCGCACAATTTGCAAGAACCACGGATCCAAATCCGCGCATGATATCCGGAGTCGGGGTTCCGACCGGGTCAGGAGGAGGGAAGAGGCGGTTCGACCCTCACCCCAACGCCGCCGACACCTTCGCCGCCCGGATTTTCAGCTCCTCGCCGATCCGCACCAGTCCCGCGCGCCGCATCTGCTCACTGACCCCGACCACGACCAGCGCGTTGATCGTCCCGTTCGGCATCCGCACCGGGGCGGCCACGATGCTGACCCCACGTATATACTGACCATCATCCACCGCATAACCGGACTCGCGCGCTGCCCTAACCTCGGCGCGCCAGTTTGCCAGCGTCGGCGGCGAATCCCAGCGCAAACTGGCGAACCGGTCATCGATTTCCTCGCGCGGGTAATTGCCGAAAGCAGCGACACAGCGCCCGGTCGCGCTGATCAGCGCGGGAAACCTGCTGCCGATATCGACATGAACGCGAAGCGGCGAATCCGACCGCGCGAGGGCCACGACAACCATGTGCTCCAGCCCGCTTGCCTCCACGCCGATGGAGGTCGCACCGTAAACGCGCGCAAGCTCCTCCAGTTCGGACTGTACCGCCGCGGGGAAAGTGTGCCGGCGCAGTGCGGATTGGGCCAATGCGACCAGCCCGGCGGCGACAGTGTATTTCTTGGTGGACGGATCGACAGCAACTAAATGCTCATTCGTCAGAACGCGCAGAATGTGCAGGCATGTGCTCGGAACGAGATCCAGGGCGCGAGCGATCGTATGCACGCCCAGAGGTTCATCGCTGCGCCCCAACAGGCGCAGGATCGCGATCCCGCGGGTCAGGGCTGGCACTTGTCTGATGCGGGGCGGTTTTTTGGCCGGTGTGTCCATGTTGTATATATACAATAGATCGCCGCTATTGACAACATCCATGCCCGGCATTCTGCTGCCGCTAAAGAGACGACCGGGGGAACGACAGTGACCACACTAACACGCCGTTCGGCGCTTGCCGCCACCATCGCCTTGGCCCGGCCAGGGCTGCTCGGAGCACAGTCCTCGCCAGTTCGGATCGGGCTGCTGAGCGATGTCGCGGGCCCTTATCGCAATGTCGGTGGCCCCGGCGCCAGGATCGCGGTCGAACTGGCGGTCGAGGATTTCGGCGGCAACCTGCTCGGTCGTCCCATTGAGGTTATGCAGGCGGATATCCAGAATAAACCCGACATCTCCAGCGCCAAGGCGCGCGAGTGGATCGATGCAGGCTTCAACGTGCTGGTCGATGGCGGTGCTACCTCTTCCGGGCTCGCCGTGCAGGAAGTCGCAAGGGCGAAAAAGACGATCTACCTGGGCAATGGCCCTTCGGCGACGGATCTGACGGGGCGGTTCTGCTCGCCATATGGTTTCCATTTCTGGGCGGATACATACTCGCTGGCGAAGGGGACCGGAACGGCACTGACCAAGGCCGGCGGGACATCCTGGTTTTTCATTACGGCCGACTACCAGTTCGGCTATTCGTTGCAGGCGAACACGGAAAGATTCGTCAAAGCCGCCGGTGGCCAGATAGTGGGCGATGCGAAAGTTCCCCTCGGCACCACGGATTTTTCCAGCGCACTGGTGGCAGCCAGGGCATCCGGCGCGAAAGTAGTGGGATTCGCCAATGCGGGCGCGGATTTGCAGAACTGCATCAAGCAGGCCTCGGAGTTCGGTATTGTCAAGGGCGGGCAGAACCTGGCGACGCTGTTGATGTTCGTCACCGATGTGGTCGCGCTGGGGCAGGATGTGTGCGAAGGGCTGGTGCTGACGAACTCTTTCTACTGGGACATGACGCCAAAAACCCGAGCGTGGAGCGAGCGGTTCGCGAAGCGGATGGGGCAACCGCCGACGATGGTGCAGGCCGCCGACTATTCCGCCGCGATGCACTGGATGCGCGCGGCTCAGGCGGCGAAAACGGTGGACGCGGACACGGTGGCGGCCAGAATGCACGAGATGCCGGTCAACGATTTCTACCACGACAACGTGCCGGTGCGCGCCAACGGCCAGGTCATGGACCCGATGCACGTATGGCGAGTCAAACCCGCCGCGAAAGCCGCCCACAAATGGGATTTTTATGAACCCATCGGCTCCATCGAAGGCAAAGACGCGTTCATGCCGCTGAACGAGACGGGGTGTTCGCTGGTTTAGCGCCTGTCGCTGGCAAGTCGGCCTTTTGGGCTTATAACAGGACATGATCCCCGAATCCAACGCGGCGCCCGGCTTCCCGCTTCCGCCCCAAGCCGCGCTGGCCGCGATCGAGACGTTGATCCGGCTCGACCCAGCCTTCGCCGCCATCCTGAATTCAGCCGGCCCGCTGCCGTGGCGCCGCCGCACACCGGGGTTCCCGGGCCTGCTCCAGGCCATCGTCGCCCAGATGATCAGCAACCAGGCCGCCGCCGCGATCTGGGGCCGGCTGCGCGCCATCCCCGGCGCGTTGGAACCCGCCACGCTGATGGACCTGTCGGACGACGTGCTGCGTGCGGCCGGCCTGTCCCGGCCCAAGGTCATTCACGCCCGCGCGCTGGCCACCGCTTTCCTGGATGGCACCCTGAGCGCCGAAAGGATCGCGCTGCTGGACGACGAGGCTGCGATCGTCGCTATCGGCTCCATCAAGGGCATGGGCCGCTGGACGGCGGAAATCTACCTGCTGTTCGCGCTGGACCGGCTGGATATCTTTCCGTCTGGCGATATCGCCCTGGCCGCGGCACTGGCCGATCTCAAATCCCTGCCTGCCCGCCCTGCCCCCAAGGCGCTGCGGGAACTCGCGACCGCCTGGCAGCCGGTCCGATCCCTGGCCGCACGCCTGCTCTGGCATCACTGGCGGCACGTAACCGGACGCCCGGCGATGGACGACTTCAAGCTGGTGTGACAGATACCCGCCAGTAGGAGACCTTGACCGCGATGCTTAACCCCAAACTCTTCGATTCCAGACTGACGGTGTCCCGTGACGGCACAATCGCCATCGTTACGTTCAACCGCCCCGAACGCCGGAACGCTTTCGATCTGTCGATGTGGCGCGGCCTGCAAACCGTGATGGAGCAACTTTCGGCCGACGACAGCCTGCGCTGTGTCGTGCTGCGCGGTGCCGGGGACAAGGCATTTTGCGCCGGCGCCGATATCGGCGCGTTCGAGGCCGAACGCGGCACGAATGAGCGGGAGGCGGAATACGCGCATGTGCTGGACGCCAGCATGCAGTCCATCCGCCTGTGCCAGCATCCGGTGGTGGCGATGATCATGGGCTTCTGCCTGGGCGGCGGCGCCGGGATCGCCACGATGTGCGACTTCCGGGTCGGCGGCGAGGGCATGCGGATGGGCATCACCGCGCGAAACCTCGGCGTGTGGTATCCCTATGCCGAGATCGACCCGATCGTCACCCTGGCAGGCTCCGGCGTCGCTTCGGAGATGCTGATCGAAGGCCGTATTTTCACCGGCCGCGAAGCCTATGAAAAAGGCCTGCTGTCGCGTCTGGTCTCCGACGACCACGTCGAAGCCGAGGCAATGGCCCTCGCCCGCCGTATCGCCGAGGGGGCCCCGCTGTCCGCGCGCTACCACAAGGCCGCGATCCGCCGTCTGCGCGGGCCGCTGCCGATCACCCGCGAGGAAGAAGCAGCGACCAGCGATTTCACCAGGACCGAGGACTTTCAAAACGCCTGCCGGTCGTTCATGGCCAAGCAGAAGCC
>JAJZEV010000032.1 GCA_021805665.1 Pseudomonadota bacterium | reverse complement strand
CGAAAATACGGAATGTCGGACAGGCCGCACAGTTTCTCGATGTCCGGGCTTTCCAGATCGGCATAGAACCGGCGCCCGCCGGACGTCGCGTCCTGGATGCGCTTGATGACGCCGTAGCCGCGGTCGTTCATCACGATCACGGTCATGTCCAAATTCTCCTGCACGGCGGTCCATAGTTCACCGACGTTCAGGAAAAAACCGCCGTCGCCTGTCATCACCACCGTCTTGCGATCGCCGGCCGCGGCGGCGGCGCCGATCCCCAGGCACAATCCCTGACCGATGCCGGCGCCGACCGGATATACGTTCTGATTCGGCGCGTTCAGCGGGAACACGCGGTTGCCCCAGGTGGTGTTGTTCTGGGTGACGTCGCGCGCCCAGATCGCATCGCGGGGCATGACTTTCCGAAGCTGCGCGCTGAAGGTGCCGTAGGAGCCGAGGGTTTCGATGAAAATCCGCTGGGCGTTGCGCTTCAGTTCCTCGAACTCTTGCGGATAGCCGGCGGCGATCTGCATCCTGCCTTCGATGCGGCGGACCAGGGCGTCCAGCGTGGCGTTGGCATCGCCGCACACGAAATACTGGTTCGGGTAGGTGCGGCCGTTGGCCATCGGATCGGAGTCGATCTGGATCAGATTGGCGGGCAGGCCGACGCGGAAATCGTTGGTCTCATGGCCGCGGATGCGGCAGCCGACCACCAGGCAGAGATCGACTGTTTTGTAGAACGCCTCGATCACCGGCATGCCGATGCCAGTCAGTCCGCCCATGTTGCGCGGATGATCTTCCGGCACCGTGGCCCGGCCGTTGAAGCTGGTGACCATGCCGAAGCCCATATCCAGCAATTTCGCCGCCGGGCTGCCGGCTTTCCTGGCGCCGTTGCCAAGCCACAGCATCGGCCGTTTCGCCGCCAGCACGCGATCCGCCAACTCGTCCAGTTCGGCGTCGGTCGGCAGGCGCGGCGGCGGCAGCGGCAGCACGAAATTGTCCAGCATCGCGGGGCGCGGAATGGGGGCACGTTGCAGATCGATCGGCACCTCCACGCTGACTGGTCCCATCGGTGCCGACAGCGCCAGCGTGGCCGCTTGGGTCAGCGTGCCAAGCGCACTTTCGGCGGAGCGGATACGGTAGGCGGCTTTGCCGACCGAGGCCATCATGCCCAACTGGTCGAAGGCATCGTGGACGGAGCCCATGGCGCGATCGACGAATTTCGTCGAGGTCTGACCGGTGATGTGCAGCACCGGGGAGCCGGCAAACCGAGCCTCGATGAGCCCGCCGATAGTGTTGGCCGCGCCCGGACCGGTGGAGGAGAAGATCACGCCCAGTCCCTGGTTCACCCGGGCATAACCGTCGGCCATGTGGGCGCCGCCAAGCTCGCCGCGGGCCATCATGAAGCGGATGGTGTTGCGCCGGCCGATCGCGTCCAGCATCGGGATGTTGTGAACGGATGCGATGCCGAAGACATTGGTGACGCCGCAGGCGGCGAGGAACTCGGCGACGAGATCGGCAACGGTATAGTCGGCCATGTGGTGAATTTCCCCCTTTTGATCCGCCGAAGCTGGAACAGGCTCGGTGCGGGGTCAATGGTTCGCCCGCACGATCAATTGACGACTCTGTTCGGTCGTAATCGGGCATCGTTCTGGTCATGAAAAACGTTATTCTGTCGATCGCGGGTCTTATTCTGCTGGCGTTGGCGGTTCCCGCACGGGCGGCGGTTCTGCCGGCGGGTGCGCTTGCAACCGATGGCGCGCAGATCGTCGATCGCGAGGGGCATCCGGTGCGTCTGGCCTGCGTCGGCTGGAACCAGGTGAACGAGGGTATCTCGCTGGATCGCCAGACCGCCATGATGGTTCGGGACGGCTTCAACTGCATCCGGTTTTCCTGGGTCGATGCCACGATGCAGGCGGATTTGCGGATGATCGACCGGGTGGCGGCCGCGGCGGCGAAGGTGGGGCTGCGACTGGTGCTGGATAACCATACCAACGAGCCGGGGCATGGCGATCGGGACAACTGGGGTGCGCAGCAAGCGAACGGATTGTGGTACGATCTTGGCGGCGCGTCCGACGGCACCGATGGCGGCGGCAACAAGGGAACCGTTACCGACGCCCAATTCCTGGCGGATTGGCGGGAGGTCGCGCGTCATTACGCGGGCAATGCAACCGTGATCGCCTACGATCTGCGTAACGAACCGCTGGACTATCCGCATATGAGCATCTGGGGCGGGGGCGGCGATCGCGACATCAGGGCGATGTATGAGCGCGTGGGGAACGCGATCCTGACGATCGACCCCGCCAAGCTGATCGTGGTGGAACCGCCGAGCAGCGATTGCCGGCGGGTTCGGACGTATCCGCTGTCCCTGAGCGTGCCGGGGAAGCTGGTTTACTCGGTGCATGAATATCCCGGGGAGATCAGTGCGCAAAAGGTCAGCAGCGGACCGGCGCTGATCGAGCGGATGAACCGAATGTGGGGGTGGCTGATCGACGAGAATGTGGCGCCCGTGTTCGTCGGCGAAATGGGATCGTCGATGGTCAGCGATCAAAGCCGGGCGTGGGCGGCGACGATCGTGCCGTATTTGAACGGGCTGGGGGAGGATGGATTGAAGATTCCGCCGGGGGGCAAGGGAGTATCGACCGATTGGTGGGCTTGGGGACACCTGGCCGGGCAAAATCCCGATGGGACGCTGAAGGCGGACTGGACGACGCCGCGGCCGGAGCAGGAAGCGGTTTACTCGAAACTGCGCTAGGGGTTACCGGCGCATCCGTTCGGCGGTCCGGGGAAGGGCTTCGACGATCGCTGTCAGTTTTTCAGCGCGCTGGTCCCAGGTGATCGGGGTGTAATCCGGCCTTTTGGCAAAACGGCCTTGCTGGATCGCCGCCAGTGTTGCCGCGCACTGGCCGGCATCCGAAACCACATGGACCCAGCGCTGCATGAAACGGGCCTGCGGAATGTCGGTGGAGATCACCTCCAGTCCAGCGTTCAGGCAGTGATAAAAGCGCAGCGGATCGATATAGCGGGTCAGTAGCGTATCGGTTCGATAGGGCGCGATACCGATGCGGTAGCGGCCGAGAATGCCGGGCAGATCGGCCATGGTGTAAGGGCCGCGGTAGCCGATGTTGGGGTGAAGCTCGGTCAGTTCGGTAAGCTGCGCCATTGTCTGGATGTCGCCGGGCCGGGTCCAGCCGTACAGGTCGAAACTGGTGCCGGGGCTGGCGATGGCCAGGCGGGAGACGAAATCGAAATCGAAGCGCTGGTCGAAGCTGGCGAGGACCAGCGCGCGCTGGTTGGTGGATTCGCTGGCAGGGAGCGGCAGGATACTCGATGCGTTACCGAGATGGACGGACTTTGGGAACAGTTCCTGAAGCGTTGGGGCGGCATGTACCACGATGTCCGACAGGCGGCACAGTGCCGCGACGATCTGTTGTTCCCGCCAACGCTTTATGCCGGTGTTGTGATAGCGCAGGTCGTCGTGCATATCGAAACACCAAACGCCCGGCGGTGCGGCCAACCTCAACAGCGCCGACATGGCGGGGAAATAGGTGTTGGTGCTGTTGAAATAGACGTTGACCGCGCCGTCCCGCCGGCTGTTCCGCATGAAACGCAACAGCCCGGCTATCGACATTTCGACGAATGGATCGTCCGCGCCGGGGCCTGATACGACGGGACGGCGGCGCAGCCAGATGTACCAGGTTTCATGATCGCGACGCAGCGCATCGACCAGGGGCAGGCGGAAATCGGATCGCGGATCCCGGCAGGTGAAAACGAAGAAGCGGAAGCGGTTAGAGGGCATGCCGGCGCCTCATCGCGAACATCTGAAAATACAGTCTGAGTTGCCGCAACGATGGCGGACACAGCAGTGCGATCGCGGGAACGGCGAGGTCCCAGTAACCCAGTTGACGCCAGAACAGTCCGATCGCGATTCCGACCCACCATAAGGCGGAAATCCGATAGTCGGGCGACCCGACCGCCAGGCGGACGGATCGGTGAATGACGGGATAGCCGAGCAGCGCGACCGCCTCGGCATAGCCATAGCCCGGGAGGCCGAAGCGGCCGACCAGGACCCACGCCGCACCCGCGAACAGCACGATATGCACGATATGAAACCATGACACCGCCCAGTTGCGATGCAGCACGTACAGAATGGACGAATGGATGTTGAACTGGGCGTTGGTCAGATAGCT
>JAJZEV010000180.1 GCA_021805665.1 Pseudomonadota bacterium | reverse complement strand
GCAGCGGCCGCACCCATTTTGCCGGGGCAATCGCCGCCGCCAGCCCCAGCACGATGACGATCCGATAGGGCCAACGCTCCAGCAGACACAGCGGACAGGGCACGAGTTCGCCCCAGATTTCCGAAGCAAAGGCAAGCCCGAGTGCCGCCGCTGCCCCGAGGGCAGCCAAGACGGCAAGAGTGCGCGGAGAGAGTCGGTGCATATGCGACCGTGTGCCCCGCTTGCGTGCTGGATGCAAGTTACCGGTTGAAGGGGGCGGACCAGGTTCTGTCGGCGATTGAGCCGACAAAGTGCGGCGACCGAGTAGGCCGCGACCAGAACGTTTCTGGCGGCTTTCCGGTTCCTTTTCGGCGGAGTCGGCGGGATCTTTCCGCCGTCTCAAGCGGTTCCATCCCGGGGGCGTCCGCGCCGTGAGAGGCTCGTGCGCCGTGACCGAAAGCGCGGCCGGTCATTCTGTCTTCATTTTGCTTGGAAGGGCGCGAAGGGCCGCTAAGGATACGCTCCGAAGTAGCCGCTTCGATTGACGCACGGTCGGTGCAGTCCGTCGTGGCGGGCGCGGGCCCGCCATTCACACCTTTCCCGAGACCAGCACCGCAAGGCATGGATAGCGGGCCTGCGCCCGCCATGACGATGAAAGGCCAGCGATCTCCGCCAAGCGGATCGTTTATTTCGCCGCGTGTCCTAAGCTCGGATTTGGCACCTTTCGCGGCACTCCGCGGCCCTGCGCGCTCTTGCAAGCCAGTCATCCCGGCCAACGGCGGCTTCGACGTCTAACCAGGGGCACCGAACGCCGACGCCCCGGGCCTGTCGTCGATTTGTCCGAAACCGTGGTCGATCGGACTCCGTCAGACCCAAAAGATCACTCCGCACAATGATCGTATATTGAGGGTATGCAGCATTTGTGGTTGTCCCGATTTGGCGACAGGCAATAACGTCGCTTCAGTGAAACGGGGGACACCCATGACTGACACTGCCGGCCGGATTGTCTGGGGCCGCCCGACGTCCAGCAACGTGATGAAGGTCCTGTGGACGCTGGGCGAACTCGGTCTTCCGTTCGAACGGATCGACGTGGGCGGCGCATTCGGCAGGACCGGGACACCGGAATACCGAGCGATGAATCCGACGGGCCTGGTGCCGACCTTGCAGGAGGGGGAGTTTACGCTTTGGGAGAGCAACGCGATCTGCCGTTATCTCGCCGCGGTTCACGCACCGGGAACGCCGCTGTGGCCGGACGACGCCCGGGCCAGGGCCAACATCGACCGTTGGATGGACGCGCAGCAGACCGTGCTCAATCGTCCGATGACGGCGGTGTTCTGGGGATTGGTCCGTACGCCGGCGGATAAGCGCGACCTGACAGCCGTCGCGGCCGCTGTCGGGGATGCGGCCGCCGCGTGGCGGATCGTCGAAGCCGGGTTGCACACCCGGCCATTCATCGCTGGCGACGATTTCACCCTGTGCGATATTCCCTGGGGCGTGCATGCGCATCGCTGGTTCAACATCGACTACCAGGGGCTGATCCGACCGGACATGCCGGTGTTGCGGGCATGGTACGACCGGCTGTGCGAACGGCCGGCATACCGACGGCACATCGTGGCGACCCCGGTGGTTTAGCGGGCCGGCGACCCCACAACACAAACTTAACCTGATCGAAGGCGCTTGCGGCGGTTTAAGACCTCGCCGCACGATCCCGGTTCGTGCGATACCCGGACGAACAATTAAAGACACCGGCCTGCCTGCCACGGTCGTTCGAGAGGATTTGCGTGAGCCCAATCCATACCGCGGCCGTTGCCGCACCAAGCCGGCTGCCGCGGCCCGCGGCGGTCGATACCAGACAAATCGTGTGGGCTTATGCGGTCACCGTGGGCGTTTATCACGCACTGGCACTGCTGGCGCTGCTGCCGTGGTGCTTCAGTTGGACCGGGGTAATCCTGGCGGTCGCCGGGGTCTATGTCTTCGGCGGCCTGGGCATCAACCTGTGCTTTCACCGGATGCTGACCCATCGCGGCCTGGTCTGCCCGAAATGGCTGGAATACAGCTTTGCCATCCTGGGGGTCTGCTGCATGCAGGACACCCCTGCCCGCTGGGTCGCGGTGCATCGGCGGCACCATGAACACTCCGACCGGCAGGACGACCCGCACAGCCCGCTGGCCGGTTTTTTGTGGGGCCATGTCGGCTGGATGCTGGTCAAAAACGGCGACCTGTCCCGCCTGGGCATCTACGACCGCTATGCCAAGGACATTCTGCGCGACCCGTTTTATCGCCGGCTCGAACGCACGCTGCTCTACCCGACCATCGTTATAGCCTCCTGGCTGGTGTTTTTCGGCGCCGGTTTCGCTGCCAGCCTGATCGGCGGCGGCACGCCCGGGCAGGCAGTCCGGTTCGGCACCAGCCTGCTGGTTTGGGGCGTGTTCTTCCGCGTCGTGGCGGTGTGGCACATCACCTGGTCGGTGAACTCCCTGTCCCATCTGTTCGGCTACCAGAACTACGCGACGGGCGAGAAAAGCCGCAACAACTGGCTGGTCGCGATCCTGACCAGCGGCGAAGGCTGGCATAACAATCATCATGCCGACCCGCGATCCGCCAGTCACGGGCATCGCTGGTGGGAGATCGACCTGATCTATGGGTTCGTCAAACTGCTGGAAGCGGTCGGGCTGGCAAAGGACGTATGCCGGCCCAACCGGCGGTTGGGCCCGGCCAAGCCGACGGTATGACGCCTTCGTTGCCTAACGCCACGCCCCCGCCGCCGGCCGTTCCAGCCCCAGATTCTCCCGCAGGGTCTTGCCGGTATAGTCCAGATGGAACAGCCCCCGGCGCTGCAGTTCGGGCACCACCAGGCGGGTGAAGTCCTCATACGTTCCCGGCACATGCGACGCCGCGATCACGAACCCGTCGCAGGCGCGGGTGGAGAACCATTCCTCCAACCCATCCGCCACGTCCTTGGTACTGCCGACGAACCGGGGGTGATCATGGAACGTCCCCCGCTTGGTGATCTCGATGAAATCGCGCGGCGTGGGCAGCCGGTCGCCCAGTTCGCGGCGGATCCGGTCGCGCATGCCTTGCATGCCGGTCCAGGAGTCGATTTCCTCCTGAGTGAACGGCTTATCGATGGGCTGTTTGGCGAAATCGAAGTTCAGCACTTCCGACAGCAGCGCCAGGCTGTCGATCTCCCTTGGCAGGGTATCGATAAACGCCGCCTGGTCTTCGGCTTCGGCGCGGGTCTCGGCTACGACCGTATAGACGCCCGCGCAGACGAAGACCTTTTCCGGGTTGCGGCCGGCGGCTGCCACCTGTGCCTTGAAGGACGCGTAGTCCCGCTGCGCCTGACCGAGCGCGTGATAGTTGACGAAGATGCACTCCGCCCAGCGGGCCGCGAATCGCTGGCCTCGTCCGCTCTGGCCTGCCTGGATCAGGACCGGGTGGCCTTGCGCCGATCGGGGCACGGTGAACGGGCCGCGCGATTGAAAGAAGTCGCCCTTGTAATCCAGGCGGTGAACCTTCTCGGGATGCGCGAACAGGCCGGTTTCGCGATTGGCCTCGATCGCGCCGTCCTCCCAGGTATCCCAGTGGCCCATGACGACTTCCATGAACTCATCGGCGCGGTCGTAGCGCCGGCCGTGTTCGTCGTGCGACAGGTGGCCCATGTTCAGCGCCTCCCCGTCGTTCATCGAGGTGACGACGTTCCAGGCGGCGCGCCCTTCGGTCATCAGGTCCAGTGTGGCGAAGACGCGGGCGACATGAAACGGCTCGTAGTACGTGGTGGAATAGGTGGCCCCCAAGCCGAGACGTTCGGTGGCCATACCCATGGCGGTCAGGATGGTGACGGGATCCATCTTCACGCAGCGGATGCCGTTGGCGACGGTCTGGGCGTGGTCGCCGCCGAACAGGTCGGGCATTGCCAGGCGATCGTCGAAAAACCCGAGATGGAATTTACCCGCTTCCAGCGTCCGCCCGATGCGGCGGTAATACTCGGGCGAGGTGAAGTCGGGGGCGGCCTTGGGGTGGCGCCATGAGCCGACGAAGTTGCTGCAGTTCTGGGCTTGCAGGAAGCCCACCAGTGTCATTTGGCGCATTTGCCTGGTTTCCCCCAGCCGTATTCCGCACCTTTCTACACCGCGGCGGAAAGATCGCAAAAGCCGTCGGAAAGGCGCTTGCATTCGCAAACGATCCCGCATAGAA
>JAJZEV010000123.1 GCA_021805665.1 Pseudomonadota bacterium | reverse complement strand
GACTGCCACCAAGGTCAACGGTCCACATGTCGCTGGTAGGGCCGGAAAAGTTGTATTGCTGCGCCGCGGCCCAGGCGAACGAGACATAGACCTTGGCACCGATTTTCAGGCCGTTGATGGTCTGGCTGATCGCGGAGACCTCATAGGCACCGTCAGCCGCCACGAAATTGCCCCCGGTCGGGCTGGCCTGCACAAGACCGTTCGCGCCGCCCCCGTCGTTCGGCCCCCACAGCCTTAGTCCGGGGCTCGCGGTGGTAGCGGTCGCATTGTACTGACTAAGGGCGCCGGATGTATCGACGGTGTTCGGCAGAAATACGAAATTATACCCTGCCGTGGTCCAGCCGGTTAGCTGCACGGTTGGCGTGTAGCCGTTGTTGGTCGAGCCGAATTCGGCCGACGTCGTTGCCGTCGTGGCAAAGCTTCCGTTGATGGCGAGGTTTGGGTCCGCGGCCGCAGCCGAACCGGGCGAAAAGCAGACAGCAGCGGCGAAGACCGTTGCCACGGCACCGCCAACGAAAACTCGATATTCTGACTGCCTGCCATCCATTCCCCGGCACCCCACCATCGTCTCAAATAATACCCGACAATCCTAAACTACACGGACTAGATCGAGAAATTTCAGCCATGGAGCCATTGCCTCCATATTGAGGCATTTCTTCGCATGGCTTGGCTTACAATTTAGTTTCATTCGCGGCGGTTGCCCCGGCGCACGCGGTGGGTCCGGACGCAGTGACAGGGCTGCCTGCGGCGATGGCAAACGCATCCAGCCAGGCGACACGAGATCAAGTCCGGCCAGCACCAGCCGCGCGCTTTCCTTGACAGTGCCGCGGCCCGCCGCTACGCCCCCGCGCCAATCCTACCCGTTCGTAACCTTTCGAGGGTCACCGCACCATGCCGGTCAACGCGTTCATCTTCCCGGGCCAGGGCAGCCAGGCCGTCGGCATGGGCCGCGATCTCGCCGCCGCGTTCGCCGCCGCGCGGGAGGTGTTTGAGGAAGTGGACGAAACCCTGAAGCAAAAGCTGTCCAAGCTGATGTTCGAGGGGCCGGCCGAAGAACTGCAAATGACCGAAAATACCCAGCCCGCGCTCATGGCGCACTCGCTGGCCGTGTTGCGGGTGCTGGAGCGCGAGGGCGGTACGACATTGCAACGCAAGGCGTTCGTGGTCGCCGGCCACTCGTTGGGCGAATACTCCGCGCTGGCCGCGGCCGGTGCGTTCACCGTCAAGGACGCAGCCCGGCTGCTGAAACTGCGCGGCCAGGCGATGCAGAAGGCGGTGCCCGCCGGCATGGGTGCGATGGCTGCCCTGCTGGGCGCCGACATGGCACAGGCGATGGAAATCTGTGCCGAAGCCGCGCCGGTGCCGGAAACCGGCAAGCTGGAAGTCATCCAGCCAGCAAACGACAACGGCGGTGGCCAGGTGGTGATCTCCGGCCATCGCACCGCGATCGAGCGGGCTGTGGAAATCGCCAAAACCAAGGGCGTGAAGCGGGCGATGCTGTTGCCGGTGTCGGCCCCCTTCCATTGCGCGCTAATGGCACCAGCGGCGGACGCGATGGCCGCGGCGCTTGAAACCACCCCGCCGAAGGCCCCGATCGTGCCGCTGGTGGCGAATGTTTCGGCGAATCGTGAATCCGAGCCTGGGCGAATCCGCGACCTGCTGATACAGCAGGTGACGGCAACCGTGCGCTGGCGCGACTGTGTCACCGCGATGACGGACATGGGAGTCGATCGATACATAGAACTCGGCGCCGGTAAGGTGCTGACGGGACTGAACAAGCGAATCGCACCGGATGCGACCGGGCTATCAGCCGGAACACCGGCGGAGATCGAAGCCGTGCTGAAAAGTCTCTAGGGAACGAAAGGGAAGCGGCGATGTTCCGATTGGACGGCAAGGCCGCGCTGGTCACTGGCGCTTCGGGCGGCATCGGTGCGGCGATCGCCAGGGCGCTGCACGCGCAGGGCGCGACCGTGGCGCTGTCCGGCACGCGCCGCGATGCGCTGGAAGCTCTGGCGGTTCAACTCGGCGAGCGGGCGCATGTCTGCCCGGCCGATCTGCGCGATGCGTCCGAACCCGAAGCGTTGATCGAAACCGCGGAAAAAGCCTGCGGCCCGCTGCATATTCTGGTGAACAACGCTGGCATGACGCGCGATATGCTGGCCCTGCGCATGTCCGACGAGGATTGGCAGGCGGTGATCGATGTCGATCTGTCGGCGCCATTCCGGCTGACCCGGTCGGCCCTGCGCGGCATGCTGCGGCGGCGGGCGGGGCGAATCGTCAATATTTCCTCCATCGTCGGCGCCACCGGTAATGCCGGTCAGGCCAATTATGCCGCCGCCAAAGCCGGTCTGGTGGGCATGACCAAGGCGCTGGCACAGGAAGTCGCCTCCCGCGGGGTGACCATCAACGCCGTGGCACCCGGTTTCATCGTGACGCCGATGACGGATGTTCTGGGTGAGGCGCAGAAGACCAAGCTGACCGACTCGATTCCCTTGAAGCGCCTCGGGCAGCCGGAAGACATCGCGGCCGCTGTTGTATATCTTGCGTCGGACGAGGCAGGGTGGGTCACTGGCGCCACACTCCACGTCAATGGCGGCATGGCGATGATCTAGTGTAAAGCATAACGAACCGTCGGCCTTTCCCGTTCTTGGGAAAGCATGCTAAGCGCCCGACGCTATGTTTGGCGCGGGCTCACTTCGTGAACCGGGACAGGCGCCGGTCGCGGATAAAGCCGGACAACGAGTATAAACGAACAGTAGTTCAGGAGTAGCGGAGCCGATGAGCGAGATTGCTGACAAGATTAAGCGGATCGTCGTGGAACACCTTGGTGTCGATGAATCCAAGGTGACGATGGACGCGTCCTTCATCGACGACCTGGGCGCCGACAGCCTGGACACGGTCGAACTGGTAATGGCGTTCGAAGAGGAATTCAGCGTCGAAATCCCCGAGGATGCCGCCGAAAAGATCGCTACCGTCAAGGATGCGGTCGATTATATCGAAAAGCAGCAGCAGTAAGACCTGCTTCTGACCAGCGCGAAAGGCCTGCGGCGATGCGGCGTGTAGTGGTGACGGGCATGGGGATCGCCTGTCCCCTGGGGCTGGGCGTGGAAAACGTCTGGCGCCGGTTGATCAACAGCGAGTCCGGGATCGGCGCCATCACGGTGTTCGATGCAAAGGATTCGCCGTGCAAGGTAGCCGGTCAGGTGCCCGTCGGCACCCGTGAAACCGGAAATCTGGATATCAATGAGTGGATACCGGTCAAGGACCAGAAGAAGATGGATCGCTTTATCCATCTGGCAATGGTGGCCGGCACCGAAGCCGTTGAGGATTCAGGCTGGGTCCCGGAAACCGAGGACGACAAGTGCGCCACCGGCGTCATGATCGGTTCGGGAATCGGCGGACTGGAAACGATCTATCACGCATCGATCCTGGTGCATGAGGGTAAGGCGCGGCGTTTGTCGCCGTTCTTTATCCCCTCCGCACTCAGCAATCTGGCGTCCGGCCATCTATCGATCAAGTACGGCTTCAAGGGCCCGAACCATTCGGTCGTGACAGCTTGCGCCACGGGCGTGCATGCCATCGGCGACGCCGCCCGCCTGATCGGGTGGGGCGACGCCGACGTCATGCTGGCCGGCGGCGCCGAAGCCACGGTTTGCGAGCTTGGGATCGCCGGATTCTGTGCCTCCCGGGCATTGTCCACCGGATTCAACGACAACCCGACGGCGGCGTCGCGTCCCTGGGACCGGGATCGCGATGGCTTCGTGATGGGCGAGGGCTCCGGCTGCGTGGTGCTGGAAGAATACGAACACGCCAAGAAGCGCGGCGCGAAAATCTATGCCGAGGTGTCGGGCTACGGCATGTCGGGCGATGCCCATCACATCACCGCCCCGGCGGATGGACACGACGGCGCGTTCCGGGCGATGCGGGCGGCGATGCGTAGCGGCGGGTTCAGCCCGGCGGATATCCAGTATGTCAACGCGCACGGGACTTCGACCCCGATGGGCGACGACCTGGAGTTGGAAGCTGTGGAGCGTCTGTTCGGCGACTCCGCGCGCGGTCTGGCCATGTCGTCCACCAAGTCGGCAACCGGCCATCTGCTGGGCGCGGCCGGTGCGATCGAGGCTGTATTCTCCATCCTGGCGATCCGCGACGGCGTTGCACCGCCGACATTGAACCTGGAAAACCCAAGCCGCGACAGCGTG
>JAJZEV010000221.1:3940-4252 GCA_021805665.1 Pseudomonadota bacterium | reverse complement strand
CGCTGTACAGTTAAGGAAAGCCCCGGGGCGTTGAGTCCCGGGGCTTTCGATTCAAGGTGCCGCCGATCCTGATGTGCGCCGGGCTGACGCGCGGTTTGCAATGACCGTGGCCAGGGCATCAGCCGGACCGCACGCGATCATCAGCGGCTGCCGCTCGGCACTTTTGGCGGAGCGCTTGCGTGGCCTGGCGGGTCTGTTTCCTCGACGACCAGCGCCAGGATGGATTTCATGCCGGATCCTTTCCACGACGTTTCACGGGCGGTAACGCGCCGCCGGGGCGGGATGCAGGCGATCGGATCGAAAACCCGATTG
>JAJZEV010000221.1:0-3930 GCA_021805665.1 Pseudomonadota bacterium | reverse complement strand
TGTTGGTCCAACGATTTTCATTTTGATTTCCGGGCCTGCCGCGGAACCGGGGATGAAAAAAGCGGAAGGTTGTGCGAAGTAAACAGAAGTAACGGATAGATTCATGAGCGGCGCGCACCCTTTCGAGCGCAAATGGCCCCACTTTGTCTTTGCGCGGTCTTTCGCCAGGGCATGCCGGCAAGAACGCGTTATTTCTTTGGGAGGTCCCAGATGAGGTTTTCGAGGGATGTCTCATCTAATTGGTTCAGCGCGTGCATGAGCCGGAGATTGGGATCGAGTCCGCGGCCGAATGACTGGCCGTAGGTGAGCCGCAACGTCCCGATATCCATCTTGCCGTATATGCGGGCAATATCGTCGGTCCTGTTGGGGCAGCGGTTGTCGGAGCGATCGCGTTCCAAGGCCTTCCTCCTAAGCGGTTCATTTCACTTTGAGCGGTGCTAAGTATTGACTTTGACGAGTAACGGTCAATGCAAATGGATAGAACAACAATACAATCGCGAAAATTTGACCGATATACAGAATCGCATATGGTGTAAACAGATGAATAAAGCCAAAATTCGAACCGTTATGATGTCGGCTCGCGGGCGATGACCGGAAAAAGAAAGCAGTAGTCTATAATATCCAGAAAATTTAGAAAAAAAGATACTGAAAATTCCGGATGCCTTCGGTATGGATACATGATACTCGAAGATCGAGCGGCGGCTTATTTTTTTTAACAGGATATGGGCTCTATGTCGGTAATGATACCTCCAAGCACGTCTATGTCCCGCTCAGCCGGTTCCCCGGAGCCTCGATAGTCTTTCTCGAAAGCCACCCGTAACCATTGCTCGGCGCCCACGCGATCCCGCAGCCAATGCCTGGAAAAAGGAAAGTCGAGACAAGTGCTGTCGAATGGGAAGGGGGGAGTTTTTCGTCGGGTATCGAAATGTCAAAATTGGAACAAACCCACAATGAACGGCCTGACCGGCCGGGACGGTCAGATACTCCCATTCACGGTGGCATGCGGCTGACCGCCCGATTACAAATCCACCGGTAGAAACTCGGTCTCGTGCGGTGAACCCGGGGCAAACCACCAGGTGATCCGGCCGGCGGCGGAAATTGCAAGCAAGGACGAAGAGACGGTGCAGAAGTCGCGGCGCGGCACCACGTTCATTTGCTCGCCGACCGCGCCGGAGCGGTCCGACAGCATGGTCCGCCATGCCTGCCAGTCCCCCGGCCCGTCGGGCACCGCCGCGCGGAAGCGATCGAGGTGGCGGGCGACGCGGGGGCTTGCCGGATCGTTCGGGTCATAGGCCGTCACCATCGACACACCGGGCGCAAGCCGGACCACCGCCGGCTGGCCTTCGCCAACGCCGCGAAGGAAGAATGCGCCGGTCCGGTCGGCGATCACCATATTGAAGTCGCGCCATTCGCCGGCATCGATCCGCGACACGGCCCCCGACGCCTGGCTGGCCGTCGCGTGGCGCAGGGCGAGCAGCGGAATTTCGCCACGGCTGCGCTTGCCCAGAATCGGCCCAAGCGTGCCTGACCGGTTCAGGATCGCCGCGACCACCCCGGCGCCGTTGACCCCCATCCAGGTTCCGCCCGCGGTTCGGTCGAGCCCGGCGATGACATCGGGCTGGTCCGGCCAATGCGGGGCTGGCGGCGACCACGCACGGTTTCGGTGCTCGTCGCGATTGGCGGCGAGTTGCAGTGGATAGGCGTGGTCGGGGCGGACCAGGACAACGACGGTACACATGGCCACCCGACGATGCCCCGGCAGCGGCGGATTGACCAGAGCCGGACCAGTCTTTGGCCCGGGTTGCCGTCCGCGGCGGCGGGTGGTGAGATTGTCCGCCTAACAAAGAATATGGGAAACGTCATGCACCAGCGGATCGACGAGTGGGCGCCAGAGTTGCAGACAATCGTCTCCATCGCGGCGCCGATCAGCATCCTGGCCGAGGGACTCGGTGGCCCCAAGGGCCCGGCTGAGGGTCCGGTGTGGTGGCACGAGGGCGGTTATCTGCTGTTCAGCGACATTCATCACGACCGGCGGATGAAGTACCAACCGGGTGTGGGCCTGTCGGTGGATCAGGAACGCACCAATCACGCCAACGGCCTGACCCGCGACCACAAGGGCCGGCTGATCGCCTGCGAGAACGCCGCCCGGCGGGTAACGCGGCGCGAACCCGACGGCGATATCACCGTGGTCATGAACAGTTTTCAGGGACGGCGTCTGTGGCGGCCGAACGATGTCGTCGTGCGCTCCGATGGCTGCATCTATTTCACCGATCCGTGGACCGGCAACGCCGCACGGCCGGAATGGGATCGCAGCCATTCAGCCGTTTTTCGGGTCACGCCGGACCTTGGGACGAAGACATTGCTGGTTGACGACTTCGATCTGCCCAACGGCCTGGCGTTTTCCCCGGACGAATCGGTTCTTTACATCAACGATTCCCGGCGCGGCCACATCCGGGCGTTCGACATCGCGCCAAGCGGCATGCTGGCGCGGAACACGGACCGGGTGTTCGCTGATCTGCTCGGCGAGGAACCGGGGGTGCCGGACGGCATGAAGGTGGACAGCCTTGGCAACGTGTACTGCGGCGGCTCCGGTGGCATCTGGATATTGGACCCGTCCGGCAAGAAGCTGGGCCGGATCGTGCATGGCGCGCATACGACAACAAATCTGGCCTTTGGCGGGGACGATTGGAAGACGCTGTATTTCACGACGCACCATACCCTGGGTTGCGTAACGCTGAAGGTGCCCGGGGTGCCGGTGCCGAAACGATAGGCCGGGGCCGCGGCGATATCGCGGGGCATGAACACAATACCGGCCAGGAAACCGATGGCGGCTCCATCGATGCACCGCGGCCCTGGCGATCGTCGTCGGCGCCGTTCTTTTCCCGCCGCCCCGGGTGCGCTAACGATGGCAGCAGGCCGCATCGCAGAGAGGAAACAACATGGCGGGAGAGCACGAAACAAAGTTGCTCGATTGGGACGCATTGGAGGTTGGCCAGCCGTTGCCGGGATTTTCCTATGTCCTGACGCAACAGATGATCGACGAGTTTCGCCAGGGGGTGATGGACCCCGAGGCGGCGTTTCCGACGATTTCCCACAAGGTGGACGTCAATGCGTATCATGCGGTGTATCACGACGATGGTTCGGTGAACGCAAGATGCACGTTTCATTGCTACAATCCGCCTGTCGCCGGCAAGAAGATTACCGTGCAGGCCTGGATCGCCGACAAGTATTTCCGCCGGGGCAAGAACTATATCGTTACGGAGGCCGTGTCGGTGGATGAGGACGGCCGGTTGCTGGACCGGGTCATCACCCATGAACTGAAGCAGCCGTCGGAGGTTGGCAAGAAATGGCAATGACCCACAGCTTCGCCGTCGGCGACGCCATTCCGCCCCTGGTCAAGACCATGACGCAGGAGGCGATCAACCTGTTCGAGAGAAGCGGCGGCAACACCGGCCCGAGCCAGTTCACCGATGAGGCGACGGCGCAGGGCGTGCTGGGCACCAAGGGCACGGTGGCGTCCGGCCGCATGTCGCTGACCTTTGGCACGGAACTGCTGCGGCGCTTCTTCGGCCCCGCGATCTACAACCGCAACGGCGTCGTGGAGCTGCGCTTCCTGCGCCCCGTAAGGCCGGGCGACACGGTGACGTTCGGCGGCAAAGTCACGGACATTGCCAAGGTTACCAACGGTGTGCGCGTCAGCGTCGAGGTGAGTGCAACGAACCAGAAGGGCGACACCACCGCCGCCGGCAATGGATCGTGCGTCGTGCCGAGCCTTTGGGTGCCGGGCGTGGAGTAGGGGCTAGCCCATCTTATTCCTTGCATAGCAGGGATTCGTAAACGGGCACGGCGGAACTGTCTGGAATCGCTTAGAGATTGGGTGCTGACGCCACTCTCAAGCTCCGGACAGACTCTGCCATGCCCGCCGAATAT
>JAJZEV010000070.1 GCA_021805665.1 Pseudomonadota bacterium | reverse complement strand
GGCGCCAACGATGAGTGCCGTCAGTCGCGTCCGAAACCTTTTGGCAACTCAACTGCCTGACGATCTTCGACATGACCGCGTATCTCCAGCGCGGTATCGCGCGCTTCCGCTGTCGGGATGTCTTCCAGGCTGGAGGGCAGTTTGTCCCGCCATTCCTGAAACTGGTCCAGTATGTCCGCCAGTGTCTGCACCACATCCGCCCACCGTTCCGGTTGACTGCGCCGATCGGCAAGCCGACGATATAGGAGAACCATCGGCGGCTTCGTCGGCACATCGCCAACCGTGGCCTTACGCCGCACCCTGTAGGCTGCGGCCCGCTCGGCTTGAGTCGCGGCGCGCTCGCTGCGGGGTTGTGGTCCTGGCATCTGGGTTATATCTCGTGACGCGTAACGCGCCCAATGGTTTAGCGGGGCCGCGGTCCCGCAAAGCGAGCGGCGATTAAGGAATGGAGACGCGGTCCTTCAATCGAATAAAGGCAGGGACGCCCGGCCTGGCGGATTCAAACCGGCTCCGCTCAGCGCCGAGGATATGAACCGCCCCGGGTTTGCCGGAGGCTCTGAACCTTGAGAGGTTGGAGTCATGGACAAAGCAAAGACGGCAAACAGGTATTCGGCTGAGGTACGTTCGCGTGCGGTGCGGATGGTGCTGGAGCACGGTGCGGATCACACGTCGCAATGGGCGGGATCGGTTCGATTGCGGCCAAGATCGGCTGCACGGGGGAGTCCCTGCGCGGCTGGGTGCGGCAGGCCGAGCGCGACCAGGGGCACAGACCGGGGCCGACAAGCGACGATCGGGCCCGTCGCGATACGGCCCTGCAAGCGGACATCAAGCGGGCCCGGGAGGCGAACTTTCAGGTATACGGAGTGCGCAAGGTCTGGCGGGTGCTGTGCGGGGCCGCACGGTCAAAACCACGATCGGCAATCCGGCGGCGCCTTGTCCGCGGGATCGGGTAAACCGGCAATTCCGGGCGCCGGTGCCCGATGTGCTGTGGGTGTCAGACTTTACCTATGTCGCCTTCGTCATCGATGTGTTTGCCAGGCGCATCGTCGGGGCGCATCGTCGGCTGGCGCGTGTCGCGCTCGGCGCGCGCGGACTTCGTGCTGGATGCGCTGGAACAGGCCTTGTGCGACCGGCGGCCGGTGCGGCAAGGCGAATTGGTGCATCACAGCGACCGTGGCGTGCAATATGTCAGCATTCGCTACACCGAGCGCCTGGCGGAAGCCGGCATCGAACCCTCTGTCGGCAGCGTCGGCGACAGTTACGACAATGCGCTCGCCGAAACCATCAACGGCCTGTTCAAGGCCGAACTGATCCACCGCCACGGTCCCTGGCGCAGCGCCGAGACCGTGGAACTTGCGACCCTTGGATGGGTCGATTGGTTCAACAATCGCCGCCTGCTCGAACCGATCGGAAATATCCCGCCGGCCGAAGCAGAGGCGCGCTATTATGCCCAAGCTAGCGAGCACGCCATGGCGGCGTGACTCAAACCAAACAGCCTCAGGCAAACCCGGGGCGGTTCAATACAACTCTGTGTTCGTGTTCTGCGTCCGCTCACGATCCCGAGTTTCGTCGGAGAACACCCTGGGCATACCCCCGAAAATGTCAAATTTCTACCGTCTTCCCGGCACAGCGGAGAGAACCCCAGGTGGCGTTAGAAAAGCGACATCTGGGCTGGAGCCGGCGCGGTGGCACCCGCCGGAATGGCGAAGCGATCGCAATCAAGCTGGGTCTTTGCCTCGCCGAAGCCAAACTGTCGCGCCGCACGTGTGAAACGCCGGGTTAGCAAATCCGCGTACACGCCTTGGCCGGAAAAACGCCGATGGAACCGCGGATCGTTCAATTCGCCATCCCTGGTCTGCCGGATCAGGCTCAGCACATGCTTGGCGCGTTGTGGAAAATTTGTATTCAGCCATGCTTCAAATATCTGACGCAACTCCAGCGGCAGCCGCAGTAGAATGTAGCCGGCATGTCGTGCCCCTGCCTTCGCCGCGGCTTCCAGGATATTCTCTAATTCCGCATCGTTCAGCGCCGGGATCATCGGTGCCGCCAGGACGCCTGTCGGGACACCCACCCGCGTCAGCTCCGCGATGGCGTGCAACCGGCGGGCGGGAGTCGCTGCCCGCGGTTCCATGACCCGGGCCAGCTTTGCGTCCAGCGTGGTGATGGAGATATGCACACGGGCTAAGCTTCGTTTCGCCATCGACGACAGGATGTCCAGGTCCCGCAGCACACCTGACGATTTGGTCACAATCCCGACTGGATGATTGTAGCGGTCCAGCACTTCCAGGATCGCGCGGGTCAACTTTAGCGTCCGCTCCACGGGCTGATAGGGATCGGTGTTGGAACCGAGCGCCAGCGTCTTTGCTGTATAGCCGGGCTTGCGGAGTTCCTTCTCCAGCAGTTCCGCCACCTCTGGCTTGAAGATCAACTTGGTTTCAAAATCAAGGCCCGGCGAAAGCCCCAGATACGCGTGCGTAGGCCGAGCATAGCAGTACACGCACCCATGTTCGCACCCCCGATATGGATTGACAGCACGGTCGAACCCGAGATCGGGCGATGCGTTCCAGCTGATCGCCGAACGGGTTGCGTCGCGGGTTAACGTAGTGTCAAGGCGCGCTAGATCGCCAATATCCTGCGTGAGCGTATCCCAACCATCATCAAAGGGGGAAGCGCCGTACGAATCGAATCGCACTTTGGGGTTGCTGACCGCCCCGCGTCCCGCAGCACGCAGCTGCGGGACGCGTTCGGCTGTCGTATCGTTCGGCAAGCTGGCCATATCCATGGTGGTCGTTACGTCGCGGTCTGTTTTCGCTTCCATCCGGTCCAGCATACTGTCCCTCGCGTTCGCACTATGTTCTGATCGACTCATCCCATGGGATGCAATTGGAGTCAAGAACATTGTAAGAACATGCCTGAAAATCGGGACGCCTTCGCCTGCTCGCTCATCTTATCGCCCATAAAGGCTTGACAATACGGCCCGTGGGGACTTTCTACCGCCTTCGCTGCGTCCGATCCTATGGACTGTTCGTCCATGGCTCAAGCGCTAGCCCACTGCAGGGGTGTAGCTCAATTGGCTAGAGCGCCGGTCTCCAAAACCGGAGGCTGGGGGTTCGAGACCCTCCACCCCTGCCAGTCCTTATCGGGACAATATCCCGGGGGAGGACTGGCAATGGGCTGCGCCGGCGGGGTCTGACCGGCGATCATCGAGGGAATTTACGAACGTGGCGTTCCAACCGGCTAAATTCGTACGTGAAGTCAGAGCGGAGATCGCAAGGGTAACCTGGCCGAGCCGTAAGGAGACGATGGTGACCACTGGTCTGGTGTTCGCCATGGCGGCGATGGCTGCCATCTTCTTCTTCGTAGTCGACCAGGCTATCGGCCTGGGTGTGCGCGCCTTGTTCAACGTGGGCATCTGAGGGGGTTTCCGGCATATGGCCAAACATTGGTACGTCGTCCACGTTTACTCCGGCTTCGAGAAGAAGATTGCCCAGCAGATCCAGGAGCAGGCCTCGCAAAAGGGTCTGGCCGAACAATTCGAGGCGGTTTTGGTACCGTCCGAGAATGTTGTCGAAGTGAAGCGCGGACGCAAGATCAACAGCGAGCATAAGTTCTTCCCGGGCTACGTTCTGGTGAAGATGGATCTGACGGACGATGCCTGGCATCTGGTGAAGAATACCCCAAAAGTTACCGGATTCTTGGGCAGCAAGACGAAGCCTAGCCCGATCAGCGACGCCGAGGCCGATCGCATTCTAAAGCAGAACCAGGAGGGCGTTGACCGCCCCCGTCCAGCGGTGCTGTTCGAGATTGGCGAGCAAATTCGTGTTGCCGACGGTCCGTTCACCAGCTTCAACGGCACTGTCGAGGAAGTTGATGAGGACAGAGGTCGCCTGAAGGTCAGCGTGTCGATCTTCGGACGTTCGACACCCGTGGAACTAGAATACTCTCAGGTCGAGAAATTGTAGACGCTGGCGTACGCCGCGCTGTGGCAGGAACCGTGGAGCCCCACGCACGCCATCTAGACGGCATCAGCTCAGTTAAAACGGGTAGTTCAAATTCTTGCTTTGGCGAACAGGGCGGTAACGCCGGCTTGTTTCTGCCGTTGTCCGTCCGAAAGCTAACGAAACTCTGAAGAAGTACGTTACGATACGTATTCGGTATGATTCTCTGTCTTTGACAGAGAGGATCGCCCCGGATGCAGCGCAGTTTCGCCGAGTATGACGGTTTCCGAAAACGGCGGAAGATCGCCCGCCGGGACGTT
>JAJZEV010000149.1 GCA_021805665.1 Pseudomonadota bacterium | reverse complement strand
GGCAGGGGATGTACCGCGAGATTTCCTCCTGCTCCAACTGCAAGGATTTTCAAGCGCGGCGCATGAATGCCCGGTATCGCGGCGGGGCGGATGGCAAGGCGGTTGCGTTCGTACACACGCTGAACGGGTCGGGCGTGGCGGTTGGGCGGGCGCTGATCGCGGTGATGGAGAACTATCAGCAGGAAGATGGCTCGATCGTCGTGCCGGAGGTTCTGCGACCCTATATGGGCGGGACGACGGTTATCGCGCGCGGGTAGGGGCGCCTACGGCGTCCCGGGCTCCCCCAAATCCCACCATATCCCGGTATAGGCCGCCAGCCCCTCGCGCGCCGGGCCGGTCAGCAGATGCTCATCCGGTCCGTGCTGCTTGCAGCCGTTGTAGCTGTGCGGGATCCAGACCAGCGGCACGCCCAGATAATCCACGAACACATCCCCCGGCAGGCCGCCGGAGGAGTTCGGGATCACCTGCACGCGCTTGCCCAGCGACCGCTCCATACTGCCAACCGTCCAGCGCACCCACTTGTGCCCCGGATCGGTGCGGCTCGCCGGCATGCGAACGTAGGAGTTTTCGACGCGAACCCGCGGGAACCCGTTGTCCGCCAAATGCGCCCGCAGTGCGGCGTCGAACCCGGCCGGGTCGCTGTCCACGGTGTAGCGGATCTGGCAATGCGCCCGGGCATTCGGGGCGACGGCATTGACCGGGTTCTCCGGCCGGCCGGACAGCATCGACAGCACGATGAAGCTGTTCCAGCCATAGATTTTCTCGGCCGGGGTGAGCCCGGGTTCGCCCCAGTTCGGGTCGATGCTGGCGGACTCGCCGCCGCCGCCGACCGGGCACCCGTCCAGCACCGCGCGCACCGCCGCCGGCACGCCGTTCTTCGGCAGCCAGTCGCGCACCAGGATTTTGCCGTCGCGGTCCATGATGGCGGCCAGCGCGTGGCTCAGCACGATCGCCGGATCGGTCGTCAGGCCGCCCCAATGGCCGGAATGAACGCCGCCCGGCCGCAAATCCACCACCAGATCGAAATGGTAGGTGCCGCGGGTCCCGGTGGCGATCGTCGGAACGTCTGGCATCACGCGCGGCCCGTCGCTGGCGATCAGCACATCGGCCGCCAGGCGGTCGGCTTCCCGGGCGACAAATTCGCGCAGACCGATGGAGCCGCGTTCCTCGCTGGTTTCCAGGATCAGCTTCAGGTTGAAGCCCAGCCGGCCGCCGCGTTCGGCCAGCACCGCCTCCAGCGCCGTCAGGTTCAGCGCGTGCTGGCCCTTGTTGTCGGCGGTGCCGCGGCCATACCAGTGGTCGTCCTCCTCGGTCAGGGTCCAGGGCGACAGGCCGGCGCGCCATTGGTCGTCCAGGCCGCGTACCGTGTCGCCATGCCCGTAGGTCAGGATCGTGGGGCCGTCCGGTCCTTCCAGTCGTTCGGCGAACAGGATCGGGCCGAAGCCGTAGCGTGGGTTGGGGTGGATTTCGACACTGAAGCCCATGGCTTCCAGCCACGGCTGGATGGCGTCGGACAGATAACGCTGGACATCGGCCTGGTGTCCGGGGTCCTGCGAGGTGCTGGGGATCGTCACGAGTCCTGCAAGCCGCTCGCGAAAGCGGTTGGAGTCGAATACGTCCATTGCCCGAACCAGGGCGCTGTCTCGCGATGCCATATCGAAGTCCCGATGCCGTTGACGCCAGCCTGCCAGAGGATGCCCCGAACGGCTACACCCGTCCGACCCGGGGCAGCATCGCCCACATCTGTACCCCGCGTGGGCGCAGCGGCAGCAGCGGCATCGCGGCCTCGGCTGCCCGGGTCCAGGGCAGGATCAGGATGTCGTCGGGCGGGCGTTCCAACAGGGCCTCAACCGGTACGATAGGGATATGGGTGCCGGGCAGGAACCGTCCGTGCTGCGCCGGATCGGGGTCGGCGACGCAGTCCACCAGATCGGTGCCTATGCCGCAGGCGTTCAGCATCGTGCTGCCGCGGGCCACCGCGCCGAAGGCCGCGATGCGCCGCCCGCTTTCCCGGCGGACCTGAAGGAAGGCGCGGATTTCCTCCCGAATCAGGGCGGCCCGGTCGTTGAAGCCCGCGTAGAGGTCGCTGCGTTCGAATTCGGCGGCTGTTTCGGCCAACCGGGCGGATTTCAGGCCGGGGCGGGCGGCGTGGGGGGCTTCGGCGTGGCAGGCGTGGACCCGCAGCGATCCGCCGCGATCCGGCAGCCGTTCGGCATCGAACACCCGCAGCCCGACGGAGCGCAGCACCCGCTCCAGCACCGGCAGCGACAGATAGGTGTAGGTATCGTGCCGAAAGGCGTCGAACTGGGTTCTTTGCGCCAGGGCGAGCAGATGCGGCACCTGGATGGTCACCACGCCCAGCGGGCGCAGGATACCGGCGAATCCGGCCGCGAAGTCGAACAGGTCTGGCGCGTGGTTCAGGACATAGTTTGCCACCACCAGATCGGCGCGCCCGATCCGCACCGCGACCTCCATGGCGATTTCGGTGGTGAAGGCGGCTATTTCGGTCGCGATGCCGTTACGCGTGGCGACTCCGCCCGCCGCGGCGGCCAGTTCGATCCCCAGGACCGATACCCCCGCGTTCTTGAAGTGGCGCAGCAGATAGCCGTCGTTCGATCCTGCTTCGATCACCAGCGATCCCGGCCCAAGCCGCAGCCGCTTCATCATCGCCGTGGCGAATTGCCCGGCCCGCGCGACGCGACTGGCCGACCTGGAGGACAGGTACGGGGTGGCCGTGGCGGGTGCCTCCGCATCGTCCGATATCTGCACCAGCAGGCAGTCGTCGCACATCCGAGCATGCAGAGGATAGGCAGGGGCGTCCTCCCCCAGTGCGACGGTGCGATGGGCCAGCGGCAGAATGCCCAGGTCCAGCACGCTGCGATGCAGGCGCGCGCCGCACAGGCGGCAGGCAACCCGGGCGGGCCGCGTCCACTGTGCGGTTGGTTCGGGCTGCGCGGTCAGCATCGCGCACGCGGTTCGTCGGACACGGATCGGCTTCTCCAGCCGCGGGGCAAGTCAGGGGTGGCGCAGTCGCGGTTTCATCCGCAGACTATCGGACCATTGGTTAATAAAAGGTTTTCAACGTGAAGAAATTCCGTTGGTCGGCCAAATAATACCATGATGTGCAAGCGCCGGAGCAAGCAGTGCATGCGGATTGACCGACGCCATCGCCAGTGCCGCCGGCGGATCGGCCAGCCCCCAGGCGACGACGTTGCGCACGGCCTGGTCCAACGTCAGGGCGGACCCGGCCAGCGTGGCGGTATTCGGAATCCGGACGGAGCCGTCGGCGGTGTGTTCGATCGTCATCCCCGCGAACGCATACAGGCCCGGCGGCGCGGCGGCGGCGGCGGTTGCATCGGTCACCAGAATCGACCGGGCAGGGGTCTTTGCCCGGATCATCACCTTCAGCACCTCGGGCGGAATATGGATGCCGTCGGCGATGAAGCTGGCGCTCAGCCCGTCCGCGGCGAGTTGCGCCATCAGCGGATTCAGGAATTTGGGCTGCGGTTGCGGCAGGGCGTTGCCCAGATGGGTACTCAGCACCACCCCCGCCGAGACCGCGGCGCCGGTGGCGGCGTGGCCGGCTGCCGTATGTCCCATGGCGACCACCATCCCCTTCGCCCGGGCATGGGCGATCAGCGCCAGCGCCCCGTCGCGTTCGGGTGCGAGCGTCAGCAGCAGTACCGGACGGCGAAGGTCGCGGGTCACGCGGTCCAGCATGGCGGCGTCCGGCGGGATCATCGCCGCCGGCGGATGGCAGCCGGCGTAGCCCGGTGCCGGGTTCAGGAACGGACCCTCCAGATGGAAGCCCGGCACCATCGCCGGGCCGAGGCGGCTGGCGTCCACCGCGCGGTCCAGCGCGCGCAGGCGTTCGGTCAGCACCGCTTCGTCCGCCGTGATCAGCGTTGGCAGGCAGGTGGCGACGCCCGCCGTGCGCATCGCCGCCAAGGCGTGGTCCAGCGCGTCGGCGGTCAGCCCGGCGTCGTTGAAGTCGATGCCGGCATAGCCGTTGACCTGCAGGTCTGTCAGGCCGCGAATGTCCATGCGCCCGGTGTGGCCACCCCGGGCGCCTTCCGTCAAGCCCGGGTGTTCGCGACCAGCAGTTCTCAATGCGATTGAGTCGCGGTTGCAACGGGCGGTGGTGAGTCTGGAAGGCAACAGGTCAGGGTAAAACGTCGGCCCACATCAAAATAGGGGATTCGCAAGAACGCGAGAATGGGATTCGTGGCGGGCATGGGTCTGCTCGATTCCCTGCTTGGGT
>JAJZEV010000049.1 GCA_021805665.1 Pseudomonadota bacterium | reverse complement strand
CGAAAAGCCGAAGGACGACTTCGCCGCCGAAGTCGCCGCCACCGCCGGGGTCTGATCCCCGGCTCGATCGCTGTCGCTATGGCCGGCCTTGTGCCGGCCATATGCGTTTCAGGCCAGCAGGGCCATTACGCCTGAGAACCCGCATAATGGGAGAGCCCATCGCTTGGCGTTACGTTCTGAAGCCACCGGCCAGCGTCCAACCAACTCCTGCCCGAACTGATGCGATAACAGAATGATCCGCCTCCCAACCTGCCAAGGAAGGCGTCACGTCGATCTTTCCGCGGCACGCACTCCCGGTCTGGTTACGCTCCGCCGTTAGCACAAGCCGCGAAAAGATATGTCATGCGGATTGCCGGGCGTTCTCACCTTGATTGCCGCTGAACCGCCGTGATCGCAAAAAGCCCTCCCTCTATGGTTGCCCCGCCCCGTCCATGCGCCAAGGGGAACGGTCCTTCCAGCTCATCAAGGCCGATGTTGCCCAGGCCGGGGTCTTATCCGTGTGGCAGACGTTGCAGGCGTTTGGGATATGCGACGCAACGGTTTCCGACGGCGTGACAAAGTGGAACGTGTGGCTGCTGACATTGATATCGCCAAGGGTCTGCTCGATCTTCGGCATATGGCAGGCGGTGCAGGCGCTCCCGGGACTATCCGGTTTGTGGTGTGTGTGTGCCTCGATCGTCGCGGCATGTGGGCCATTTTGCGTGTTCGGGCCGTGGCAATCCATGCACACCGAACTGGCCGGCCTGCGCAACATTGCCTGATTCTCCGACCCATGCGGATCGTGGCAACTGAAACACGTGACGCCGCGTTCGTACATCAGGCTTGTGACGAAATCGTTGCCCTGCATACGGTTCTTGTGCGCCGTGCCGTCGGCAAAATAATAGAAGGACGTATCTCCCCGTTTCTTGGTCTCAAGCCTCCAAAACTCGCTGAGGCTGCGCCCGACGTGGAACCCGACCGGCCAGTCGTAGAATTTACCATCAATCGGATTGCCGGGGGGCCGTCCCTGGGAGTGGCACTGGATGCACGTATCGTTGGCATTCACGTAGTCGAGACGCGCCGGATTCACGATGTTGGACTTCGTCGGGTGTTCGGCGTGATCACTGCCCGCGCCGTGGCACTTTTCACAGCCAACATTCCACTCGGTTACTGTCTTCGTTTTGATGTCGTAGTTCACCGAATGGCAGCCGTCGCAAAGTGGGCCGGTCGGGCGTTGAAAATTGTCGGGTGGATAGAGCGTCGCCCACCAGTCGGCGCCGTTTTCCACGAAAAAGGATTTCCACTTCGCGTGGACGACGTCCCATTGCGCGGGCAAGACGAAATAGTTATCGCCGATCTTCTTGAAGTAGCGCTGCTTCCATCGGCTGCCGTACACCAGCGCGATATCGTCTTTGGTAAAATTGACAAGCGGATCAGGCTTGGAAAGGTCGGGGATGATAGCGTCCGGATGTTCTCGCGGATCACGCACAACATTAGCCATCCGGGTCTGCTTCCATCGATCATAGATGGCGAGATGGCAGGTTTTGCAGGCTGTCGAACCCACGTAATGGCCATGTGCGCCCGCTGGGATCGGGGTGGCATCTCCGCTCAGGCTCGCCGCGGGCGGCTCCGCCTGAATAAGCAGCCCAAGCGGCGGCATATCTGGCCCCGTAGCCAACGAAGCGGTTCGTGGTAAATGGCGAAGATAGGCAACGACCTGCCAAAGCTGCTGATCGGGCATTTGCCAAGCGGGCATACCGGTATTCCGGATGCCGTTGCGAATGTGGTAGAAGAGTTCGCCGTCCCTCATCGACGTGATGTTGATCGCGCGCAACTCGGGCGGGCGAGGATATTCACCCGAACCAATCTCCGTCCGTCCGCTCCCATCATATCCGTGACAGATTTCGCATTTCTGTTTGAATGTGTCCCGGCCGGCGGAAATATCTGCCGGATCGTTACCCAGCGGATTGGCTCGCATTTTGGCCTGCTGCGGCACACTGGCGTGCAGCAGCCATGTGGCGATCGCCACTTCCATTCGCGGTGGTTCTCGCCGCGCGACGGACAGGCCGGGAGCGACAGCCTGAAAGAGAACGCCAGCAATCAGCGCCGAGGCCACCAGGAGGAAGAGCAACCCGAAAACGATGCGCTTTCGACGGGACACTGGCATGGCTGCAATTCACTCTCGGACCAGGTTGATGTGATCGAGCGCGGCTCGCAGCGCCCCGGCCAGCCTTACCGCGTGGTCGTGCGCCCAAAAGTGCATGAAAAACATCCGGGGTTGCTCGTCCAGCATGTGGTTATGGACGGCGGTCACCTCGATGCCGGTTGGGCGCAGCGATCGGATCGCCGCGTTTACCTCGCTGGCAAGCAGGACGAGATCGTCGATGATGGCAGCCTCGCCTTTGGGGCATGGGGCTCCCGGGGGCTCGTAACTCATCGGCATGGGCCTGCATCCCTGACACGAACCCAAGCCATAACCCGTCTAGTGACATGATACAATCTGTTCATGCGGGATGGTTCTGTGATACGAAGTTCCTATGAGTAAATCCTTTGACGGCGTCCAAGTCCCGGCGTCGTGGCTGCTCCTTGTCCATCAACTTCCTGCAAAGCCTGCCTATCTGCGCGTGAAGGTCTGGCGGCGGCTCCAGGGACTCGGGGCGGTGACGTTGAAGAACTCGGTCTATGCGCTCCCCGCGACTGAGCGGACGCAGGAGGATTTTGCATGGATTCTGAAGGAGATCTCGGCGGGCGGTGGCGACGGGGTGATTTACGAGGCACGCATCGTGGACGGCTTCTCCGATCAGGACGTGCGCGATCTCTTCAACAAAGCCCGGGATGCGGAGTACGAGGTTATTGCGAAAGGGGCGCAGGTTCTCCTCCAGGCGTTGGCCCGGCCGATCGGTGAGGTGAACGTCCTGGCTGACGCGGGCGCCAAACTGGTTCGGCTGAAGACGGAGGCGGCACGGATACTGGAGATCGATTTTTTTGGCGCCGATGGCCGCGAGACGGTGAACGGGCTGCTCGTAGAGCTCGACGCTCGGCTGCTTCAGGCGGCGTCAACGGAAGCAGGGCAGGCAGGCGGAGCCGGGGTTTCGAGCGGCATAGCCGACTGGAAAAACAGGATATGGGTGACCAGACAGGGCGTGCATGTGGACAGGATTGCGTCGGCTTGGCTCATTCGGCGCTTCATTGACGGGCAGGCCCAGTTCAAGTTTGTCGCGGCGAAGGGATATGTCCCGGAACCAGGGGAACTGCGCTTCGACATGTTCGAGGCTGAGTTCACCCACGAGGGAGATCGATGCACATTCGAGGTATTGCGGGATCGGATGAACCTGACGGATCCCGCGCTTGTACCAATCGGGGAAATCGTTCACGATATCGACTTGAAGGATGCTAAATTTGGCCGCGAAGAGGCCCGCGGCATCGCCCGGCTGATCGAGGGCCTCCGGCTGGCGCAAACCCGGGATGAACGGCGGCTGTCACGCGGCGGAGCTTTATTTGACGATCTTTATGAGTATTTTCGCCGGCAGCGATGAGCTATCGGCCTGTTCGACCGCCTGCCAAGGCCCCGATCGCACCGGCTTGCGCCCAAGCCTCTCCCGGTTATCGCGACCGCGCCGTCCTAATATACGTCACCCCCTGATCTTGGACGGCCTTTAGCGAGACCGATCGGTAAGGCGCCGTATCAACCACGGACTTGCGACTCGATCGATTTTGGCGCGCGCGTAACCCAAATTGTTCGGCCTCGTGGACGCCGGTTTCAGCTGCCGCCGACATACGTCGCGAACAACGCCCGCACCCGCAGCGCCAACTGGTCCACTTCGCGCAGCAGCCCTTCCGCATTGTCGGCCCGCACCCCCACCGCCGTAGCCGCGCGTAACATCGGCAGTGCCGAGGCATGCGGCACATCCGCGCCCTCCAGCCGCCCGACGGTCATCCGCAGCATGCCCTGGATCGTGCGCCACAGCCGCTCCGCTTCGATCAGCAGCCTGGCATCGGCGGGATCGATCGCCCCGAACGCGCCCAGCCGCCGCAACGCCACCCGTGTCGTCTGATCCCGCCGGAACCCGGAATCCCCGGCATGGATCAGTTGCTGCACCTGCGCGATGAACTCGATATCCACCAGACCGCCTGCCCGGGCTTTAACGTCCCATGGACCGTGCGGTTTGATTTCCCGCATCATACGTTCGCGCATCGCCGCCGCATCGCCGCGAATCACGTCCGCCGCCACCGGCCGCCGGATCGCCTCCTCGATCGCCGCGTTCACCTTGCGCCGCAGTTCCGCCGGCCCCGCGACCACCCGCGCCCGGGTCAGCGCCATCCGCTCCCAGGTCCAGGCTTCGCCCGCATGATACCGGCGGAACCCGTCCAAGGAGACGGCGATCGGCCCCTTGTTGCCCGACGGCCGCAGCCGCATGTCCAGCGCATACATCTGCCCATCCGCCCCCGGAGCGGTCAGCGCCCCGATGCATGCCTGCACCGCCCGGATGAACCACTGGCTGGCAGGCAGGGACCGGGCGCCACGACTTTCGGCGACCTCCGGCGGGTGATCGTAGATGAACATCAGGTCCAGATCGGACCCGGCCATCATCTCCCGCCCGCCAGCCTTTCCCATCGCCACCACGGCCAACCCGCCGCCCGGCACCCGTCCGAAGCGGGAAGCGAAGTCGGCCAGCACCTTGGGCATCAGAACCGCCAATGCCGCCTCCGCCAGCGCCGTGCGTTCGCGGCCCGACCGGTCGGCGTCCAACTGCCCCTCCAGCGTGGCGACCGACAGGAAGAAGTCGCGCTCCTTCACCGCCCGCTGCACCGTGCGGATCGTGTCCTCCAGCCCAGCGGAGGCGGCCGTTCGGGTGAGTAACGTCTGGCGTGTGTCGATAGCGGAGTGAACGTCCAGCAGCCCCTCCAGCGCCGTTGGATGCAGTGCCAGGTGCTCCGACAGCATCGGCGCCGCGCCTAGAACGGCCGCTATCCGTTCCAGCAGCTCGGGGTTGCGCTGAAACAGCGACATCGGCTGCACGCCGGCGGGCAAGGCGCTGACCAGTCGGTCGAAGCGGTTGAACGCCTCATCCGGATTGGGCTGCCGGCCCAACGTCGCCAGGATCGACGGCAGCATCGTGGCGATCAGGTCGCGCGCCCGATCCGACCGCAGTGCGCGCACCCGTCCGGACAACCACCGCCGCACCGCCGCGACGATCCGCGCCTGTTCCCGATAGCCAAGCGCGGTCAGGGCCGCCACGGTTCCCGCCGGTTCGGGCGCGTCGCCGCGAAAATCCAGATCGGTGCCGGCCGCCTCGGTCTCCGGCGACGCCGGCACGAACTCGAACACCGCGCGGTAGCACGCGCGCACGATCCCGGCGTGGCGCAGCACCTCCCGGGCGAATGCGGCTGTGTCGGCGTGGAACATGAACCGGGCGATGCGGTCCATCTGGTCGGCTGAATCGGGCAGGTCGTGGGTTTGCCGGTCGGCGATCATTTGCAGCCGATGCTCGACCTGACGCAGGAACCGGTAGGACTCCTCCAGTTGCAGCCGGGTCGCTTCTTCCAGGTGGCCGGTTTCCACCAGCCGAACCATGGCGGCAAGCGTGGGCCGCAGCCGCAGGCTGGGATCGCGCCCGCCCCAGACCATCTGCAACGTCTGCACCAGGAACTCGATCTCCCGGATCCCACCCTCGCCGAGTTTCACGTTGTGCCCCGCAACCCGAACCACGGGGTCGTCCGCCGCACCCAGCGCCGACTTCTTCACTTCGTCGATTCGCCGCTTCATCGCGTGGATGTCCGCCACCGCCGCGAAATCCAGCCCGCGCCGCCAGACGAAGGGGCGGATCGCCTCCAGGAACCGCGTCCCCAGCGCCAGGTCCCCGGCGATCGGCCGCGCCTTGATCATCGCGGCGCGTTCCCAGTTCTGGCCCATGCTTTCGTAGTAGGTCAGGGCCGCATGCAACGACACCGCGGGCGGGGTCGCCGCCGGATCGGGCCGTAGCCGCAGATCGGTGCGGAACACATAGCCGTTTGCATCGCGGGCCTCCATCAGCGTGACGATGTCGCGCGCGATACGGGAGGTGAACGAGCCGATGCCGTCCCTCGCGCGGCCGCCAGCGAATACCGGAGCAGTGGCGTCGTAGAGCAGGATCAGGTCGATGTCGGAGGAGTAGTTCAGTTCCCCGGCACCCAGTTTGCCCATCGCCAGCGCGACGAACCCGCACTCCAGTTCCGGGCGGCCGGGGTCGCGCAGCCGGATTTCGCCCGCGTCGTGCGCGGTCCGCAGCAAATGGCGCAGCGCCAGCCGCAGCGTTGCCTCCGCCAGTGCCGACAGCGCGCCCGTGACCTGTTCCAGTGCCCGGGCGCCGCCGATATCGGCCAGGGCGATCACCAGGGCTGCTTCCCGTTTGGCCTGGCGCAGGGCTGCCGCGATCTCCGGGCGCCTTTCCGTGGCTGACACCCGTCCAAGTGCGGCGATTACCGCAGCGAGGGCCGCGTCCGGGCCGGCGGTCACGAACCGCTCCAGCGCGGCGGGTTCGCGGAGGGCGAGTTCGGCCAGATACGGGCTGTTGCCCCCCACGCCCATCAACATCGCGGGCACGCCGGGGATCGCCAGAAGCCGGGCGGCATCCTCGCCAAGCGCCTCGAATCGTTCCGTCAGCCGCCCGCCAGCCGCGGAGTCGTAAGGATCGGGCCAGCGCAGCAGCGCGAAGCCGGGCGAAGGTAGGAGTGCTGGCATCGGCGCGAATGGCTCCTGGTGACTGCTCCGGCGCGCCGGATCGCGGGAAAGCGTAGCCGCGGATGAAACCGGATTAAACGGCTAACCGTTGTCGCCCGTCGCCCCGCGGCGGAAACGCGACAGAGCCCGCCAGCATCGGCTTGTCCCGGACCCTCGGTGACATTAGGGTGCCGCCGATATTCAATTTCCCCATGGGAGTCTTATGACAAAGCCAGCCGTATATAAGCGGGTCCTGCTGAAACTATCCGGGGAAGCGCTGATGGGCCGGCGCGATTACGGTCTGGATACCGGCATGGTCAACGCCATTGCCAACGACATCAAGGATGTTGTCGCGATGGGGGTGGAGGTTTCCGTCGTCATCGGCGGCGGCAATATCTTCCGTGGTGTGTCGGGTGCGGCCTCGGGCATGGACCGTGCCCAGGCGGATTACATGGGCATGCTGGCGACCGTGATGAACGCGTTGGCGATGCAATCCGCGCTGGAAAAACAGGATGTCGTGACCCGGGTGCAGTCGGCCATTCCGATGGCCTCGGTCTGCGAGCCTTATATTCGCCGCCGGGCCGAACGGCATATGGAAAAGGGCAGGGTGGTGGTGTTCGCCGCCGGCACCGGCAACCCGTTCTTCACCACCGACACTGCCGCCGCCCTGCGCGCCGCGGAGATGAAGTGCGATGCCCTGCTGAAGGGCACCCAGGTCGATGGCGTTTATTCCGCCGACCCGCGTAAGGTTGAGGGAGCGACCCGTTACGAGCAACTGACCTACCTGGACGTCCTGGCCAACGATCTGGGCGTCATGGACGCCGCGGCGATCAGTCTGGCACGCGAAAATCACCTGCCTATCGTCGTGTTCAACATCCACGCGCCCGGTGCGTTCGCACAGGTCATGCGCGGCGAGGGTGCATTCACCAAGATCATCGAAAACTAGACGGAGTTGGGAGGCATATCATGGCCACCGCGGACCTAAACAGCCTGAAAACCGATCTGTCGCGCCGTATGGACGGCGCGATGGAGACCCTTCGCCGTGAATTTTCCGGCCTGCGAACCGGACGTGCCCACCCGGGCCTGCTGGAACCGGTCAAGGTCATTGCCTATGGCAGCGAAACGCCGCTGAACCAGGTCGGCACGATCGGCACGCCCGAACCGCGCATGCTGACGGTGCAGGTATGGGACAAGTCGCTGGTCACGGCGGTGGAAAAGGCCATTCGCGACTCCGGCATGGGTTTGAACCCGTCCGCGGACGGCATGCTGGTGCGCGTGCCGATCCCGCAGTTGACCACCGAACGCCGCAACGAACTGGCCAAGATGGCGCACAAATACGCCGAAGGGGCGAAGATTTCCGTCCGCGCCGTTCGCCGCGACGGCATGGAGCAGATCAAGGGCCTGGAGAAAAAGCACGAGATCGGCGAGGACCTCGCGAAGAACTGGGCCGACGAAGTTCAAAAACTCACCGACCAGTTCATTAAAAAGGTGGACGAAGCCATCGTGGATAAGGAAAAGGATATTAAGCAGGTTTGAGGCGGCGGGTCAGGGCATTCGATGCCTGTCTTCACCAAACGGGCAGCCCCGGGGTTCGTGTCGGAGAATGAGGTGTCAACAGCCGTCGCCGCGTCCCATGCCGTGGCATCCATCACGACGGGGGCTGTTGCCGTCCCGGTAACCGTGCCCGCTCATGTCGCCATCATCATGGACGGCAACGGCCGGTGGGCAAAGTCGCGCGGTCTGCCGCGGGTTGCCGGGCATCGCGAAGGTTCCCGAGCGGTGCGCCGCGCGGTGGAGGCTGCCATCCAGTCGGGTGTGTCCTGGCTGACGATCTACGCCTTCAGCAGCGAAAACTGGCGCCGCCCGGCCGGGGAGATCATGGACCTGACCGGCTTGCTGCGGCGTTATCTGCGGTCGGAGATCGCCGAACTCAAGCAAACCGGCGTGCGGATGCGGTTCATCGGCGATCGAACCCGCTTCGATTCAGATATCCAGGGCGATCTGGAAGCCGCGGAGCGTGACACCGCTGGCAATTCGCGCCTGAATCTAACCATCGCCTTGTCCTATGGCGCGCGGGCGGAAATCGCCGCCGCCGCCCGTGCCGCGATCGCTGCCGTTCAACGTGGCGCACTGAGCCCGAATGACCTGAATGAGGATATGTTCGCCCGCTTCCTCGCCACAGACGGCATGCCCGATCCCGATCTGATCATCCGCACCTCGGGCGAACAGCGGCTTTCCAATTTCCTGCTGTGGCAGGCGGCTTACGCCGAGCTGGTGTTTCTCGACGTGCTGTGGCCCGACTTCGACAGTGCCCACTTCTCCGCCGCCCTGTCCGAATTCGCCCGGCGCGAACGGCGCTTCGGTGCGCGCAAGGATTGAACCGTTCCAAGGATCGAAAGCGTTGAGCGGATCCCGCTGGGCCGACCTGAAATTGCGTGTGCTGTCGGCTGCCGTTCTGGCGCCGCTGGCCCTGCTGTGTATCTGGCTGGGCGGCGACGCCTTTACCGGAATGATCGCGCTGATCGCCGCCGGCCTGGCTTTCGAGTGGCTGGGCCTGTGCCGCCAGCGAACCGCGATGCCGGCGATCCTGTTGTTCGCGGCGCTGCCGCTGGCTGTGCTGGTCACCGTCCGCGTTGGCACTTTGCCGGCCGCGGCGCTGCTGACGGTTGCCACCGCCGCTGGAATTGCCGTTGCCGGCGGTTTTTCCCGCGATCGTCCGTTGGCGTTCGGTATTCCTTACCTGGGCATTGGCGCCGTGGCGCTGGTCTGGCTGCGACAGCCCGCCGGGGTCGGCGGCGTGAATGTGATGGTGCTTCTGCTGGTGGTTTGGGCTAGCGATATCGGTGCTTATATGGCCGGCCGAGCGGTCGGCGGCCCGAAACTGGCGCCGTCGATTTCACCGGGAAAGACCTGGTCCGGCGCGGTCGGTGGCCTGATTGCCGCCGCCGCGACCGGGTTGGTGGCCTCGGCGCTGCTGTCGCACGGCATGCCATCGTGGCGGCCCGCCGGTTTCGCGGCTTTTATTGGCGTCATCAGTCAAATGGGCGATCTGTTCGAAAGTCAGGTGAAGCGCCATTTCGGTGTCAAGGACTCCGGCCATCTGATTCCCGGGCATGGGGGCCTGCTGGACCGTTTGGATGCTGTGTTGACCGCCGCCCCCGCAGCGGCCCTACTGGCGCTGATGCTTGGACGTGGAGTAGTCCTGTGGGAATGAATATCGATCATACTGTAATATCCCCATCCAGTCCGCCTCGTACTGTCAGTGTGCTTGGCAGCACCGGCAGTGTCGGAACCCAGACCATCGAACTGCTGCTGGCGCAGCCAGAGCGTTTCCATACCCGTGCGCTGGTTGCCGGCCGTAATGCCGCCTTGCTGGCTCGGCAGGCCGTCGCGCTGCGGGCCGAACTGGCTGTGGTAGCGGATGAGGCGTCCTACGCGGCCCTGCGCGACGCGCTGTCCGGCACCGGCATAGAAATCGCGGCCGGCAAGGAGGCCGTGGTTGCCGCCGCGGCGATGGATGCCGACTGGACGATGGCAGCGATTACCGGCGCGGCGGGCTTGGCCCCCACTCTTGCCGCGGTTCGGCGCGGCGCATTCGTCGGCCTCGCCAACAAGGAGGCTTTGGTGTGCGCGGGCGATGTCATGCTGCGCGCGGTGCGCGAAGCCGGCGCGACCCTGCTGCCGGTGGATTCGGAACACAATGCGATCTTCCAATCCCTGGCCGACGGCAATCGCGGTGCGCTGGAAAAAATCATCCTGACGGCGTCCGGCGGCCCGTTCCGTACCGCCAGCCTGGAGGAGATGGAAAACGCCACTCCGGCCAAGGCACTGAAGCACCCGGTTTGGTCGATGGGCGCCAAGATCAGCATCGACTCCGCGACGATGATGAACAAGGGTCTGGAACTGATCGAGGCAGCGCGCCTGTTCGACCTGGATGAAACCGAGATCGACGTGCTGGTGCATCCGCAATCGATTATCCACGGGATGGTCTGCTACAAGGATGGATCCGTGCTGGCGCAGTTGGGCTCGCCCGACATGCGGATACCGATCGCGCATACTCTGGCATGGCCTAAGCGGATGACGACAGCCTCGCCCCGGCTGGATCTCGCGGCGGTCGGCCGGTTGGAATTCACTGTCCCGGACCTCGTGCGGTTTCCTTCGCTGCGTCTGGCGCGTGAAGTGTTGCAAAATGGCGGCGGAGCCCCCACCATCTTGAACGCGGCGAATGAAATCGCTGTCGAGGCGTTTTTGGCTAATCGTATCGGATTTTTGGATATCTCGCGCACGGTGGAGCGGACGCTCTCCAGGCTGGGAACGCCAAAGCCCGAATCGATCGAGGATGTGGTCGCCCTCGATGCTCTGGCCCGACGCACTGCCTTGGACTTGCTGCCCCTGTCCGTCCCCTGATTTGCCGAGGATAATCCCCGTGTTTGCGTTTGTTCCAGATGTCATTCGCAGTGCGGCGGCCTTCGTCGTCGTGCTTGGCGTCCTCGTGTTCGTTCACGAACTCGGGCACTATCTGGCGGCCCGCTGGCGCGGCGTGCGGGTCGAGGCGTTTTCCATCGGTTTCGGTGCGACGATCGCCTCCTGGACCGACAGCAGGGGTACCGTCTGGAAGCTGGCGTGGCTGCCGCTGGGCGGCTACGTGAAACTGCACGGCCAGGAAAATCCGAAAGACGTGTCGCCCGAGGTCAGGGCAGCCTGGATACCCGGCGAAACCTTCCACGAAAAGCCGGTTCTATCCCGGGCGATCATCGTCGCCGCCGGGCCGGTCGCCAATTTTCTTCTGGCGATGGTGTTGTTCGCCGGCTTGTTCATCGCCGTGGGCCAGCCCGTTCCGCTTCCGATTATCGGCGGCGTGGCCGCCGATAGCGCGGCATCGCGGGCCGGCCTGCTGCTCAATGACCGTATTATGTCCATCGACGGTCAGCCGATCGACACATTCGATGATTTGAAAAACATCGTGGCGGCCCATCCGGCCCGGAAGCTGACCTTGGAAATCAGCCGCGACGGTGCCGATCAGGCCATCGAGGTGACCCCCGAATCGGTCGGCACCGGCGACCATAAGGTCGGGCTGTTGGGCGTTCGTGGCGGTGTCGTCGAGTATCGCCACGTCAGCATTCCGGTGGCCCTGCTGGGTGGCGTGACCCAGACCTGGACCGTGACTCGCGAGACATTCGCCGGGTTGGCCCAGATGCTGGGCGGTTCCCGCGGCACGGACGAACTTGGCGGCCCGCTGCGGATCGCGCAGCTTTCCGGCCAGGTCGCGAAGCTGGGCGCGGCGACGCTGGTGTCGTTCATCGCGGTGCTGTCGGTCAATCTGGGTCTGATCAATCTGTTTCCGGTTCCCGTTCTGGATGGCGGGCACCTGCTGTTCTATCTGCTGGAGGCGTTGCGCGGCCGTCCGATACCGCAGCGGGCGCAGGAATACGGTTTCCGGGCCGGCCTGGCATTCCTCGCGAGTTTGTTTATCTTCGCGACCTGGAACGATTTGACTCACTTGGGCGTGTTCCACTGGGTGGTCAGTCTGATCGGCTGACCAGACCGGCACGCAAGGCGGGGCGTGCTATATTCTTTGTTGTTTAATATCAATCCATTGTATAGATCGGGGGGCTACGCAAGCGGCTACTAGCATCGGTGGTCCGCCGTCGCTATGGTGCGGCCCGTACGGACCGGGTCATCGACCGGTGCCGAGTCGTTCACGATCCGCGTGCCGTTAGGGGGACCAGCCTTTTGTTAACGATCCGTGCTGAGCGGCTGCTTGCCGCCTGCCTGATGCCAGTGCTGGTTATCGGAACGTCAGCCGCCCAAACCCCCGCGCCTTCCCCTTCGGCTCCCGACAACCCGTCTCCTGTCCGTGTTACCCCACCACGTTCGGCTGCCGCGCATCCGTCCATGAATACCGGGATCATTCGGGCCATTAAGATCGAGGGCGCCCGGCGGATCGAAGAGGGAACCATCCGTTCGTACCTGCTGGTCCGCCAGGGCGATGCATTCGATGCGGAGCGTGTCGATCGCAGCCTGAAAACGCTTTATGCCACCGGTCTGTTCAAGGATGTCCAGCTTGGCCGCAGCGGCGACACGCTGATTGTCCGGGTGGTCGAAAATCCGATCGTCAGTCGCGTGGGGTACGAAGGTAACCACAAGCTGACCGACGATCAGCTTCGGCCGGAATTGCAGCTGCGCTCGCGTGCGGTCTTTACCCCGGCCCTGGCCGAGGCGGATCGGACCCACATTCTTAGTATGTATGCCAAGCGCGGTTACTACGATGCCACGGTGGAACCCAAGATCGTCCGCCTGGATCAGAACCGCGTCGATGTCGTCTTTCAGATTAACGAAGGCTCGGCCGCGCTGATCAGCAGGATCGTCATCAACGGCAATAAGGTGTTCAGTGAGGCGCGGCTGAACGAGGTGATTACCAGCCGGGAGTATCGCTGGTGGCGCTTTCTGTCCTCCTCGGACACCTACGATTCAGAACGCCTGACTTACGATAAGGAACTGCTCCGTCGGTTCTATCTGAAAAATGGGTATGCCGACGCGGAGGTTACCGATGCCGCGGCGGAGCTGTCACCCGACCGCAAGTCCTTTTTCCTATCCTTCACGGTGCATGAAGGGGAACGGTACAAGGTCGGCAAGGTGGATATCAAGGTGCAGATTCGTAATCTGACCGCGGACGTGCTGAAGCCGAATCTGCAGCTCCGGGACGGCGACTGGTACGATGGCGATGCGGTTGGACGATCCACCGATGCGATTGAACTGGCGGTTCACAACCTTGGGTATGCGTTCGTCGATGTGAAACCGCAGGTGAAGCGCGATGTCGAAAAGCACATCATCGATCTGACATTCAATGTCGGAGAGGGACCGCGCGTCTATGTCGAGCGGATCGATATCGTCGGCAACACCCGAACCGAGGACAGGGTGATCCGGCGGGAGTTCAGTATCGCCGAGGGCGATCCGTACAGCTCCGAGGCTGTACGAGCCAGCAAAACCCATCTGACGGACCTTGGGTATTTCACCAGCGCCGATGTCGTCACGAATCCCGGGACCGCCCCTGACAAGGCCGTGCTGCTGACCAATATCTCCGAAAAGGCCACTGGCGAACTGTCTTTCGGCGGCGGTTATTCGACCGACGCCGGGGCGCTGATCGACGTTGGGTTAACAGAGAAGAACCTGGTCGGCTCGGGTTTGAACGCCAGCATCAATGGCGTGCTGGCCCAGTTCAACAGTTCGATCAATGCGTCGCTGACCGATCCCTACTTCCTGGACCGGAACCTGGTCGCGGGCATCGACCTGTTCCTGATCCAGACCATGTTCCTGGGAACCGAACCCTATGACGAAAACCGTATCGGTTTCGATACGCACGTGGGCTACAGCTTTAACGAACATCTGAGCCAGACCTGGACCTACACTGCCGTCGATCGTCAGGTTTACAATATCGAAACCGGTGCCAGCCCGTTCATCCTGAACGAAGCCGGCACGACGGTTATGTCGCAGATCAGCCAGGTCGTCACAATCGATTACCGGGACACCCGCGTGAACGCCCATTCCGGCGGCATTCTAGAGATTGGCACCGATTTCGCCGGGCTTGGCGGCGATGCAAGGTTTGTTCGGGAGAACCTGAACGGCGCCTTCTACATTCCCCTGGAACGCTATATGGGCAGCCCGGACTGGGTGATCAGAATGGCCGGCAGCCTGGGGTATATGCAGCTTCTGCCCGGCGGGCGCGAAGAAATCATCGATCGCTTCTTCCTGGGCGGCGATAATCTCCGCGGCTTCCTCGACGGCGGTGCCGGCCCAACCGATGCGCTGACCGGCAATCCGCTGGGTGGCCGGTTCATGTGGACTCAGTCGAGCGAACTGCATTATCCGTTGCCCGTATCGCCGGATCTGGGACTGACCGGGCGTGCATTCGTTGACGTTGGCGCGTTGACCGACGCCTCTTTCAGAAGCCCCAGCGCGTGTCTGGCGACAACGACCCTCAACTGTCGGATATTGCAGTCTGCGGCACCGCGTGTCGGCGCGGGCGTCGGTGTTTCCTGGCAGACGGCGTTCGGCTTGATAAATCTTGACTTGGCGCCGTTTGTGATCAAGCAACCAGGCGACCAAACGCAAATTTTCCGGTTTGGCTTTGGCACGAGGTTCTAGTGGTTCAAAAGTACATCAAATATTCCGGCGCGGCTGTTGCCCTCGCGCTGGCTTTCATTCCGCCGGTTGCGTTCGCCCAGCAGGGGCAGAGCACGGAGTGGTTCGTGCCCGGGCAGGTGAAGCCTGCCGGGGCGCCCCCCGCTGAACGGCAACCGTCGCATACATCGGGTGGCCCCTCGGCCAGTATGCCGATCGGTGGCGGCGACGTCGGGGCGGAGCCGAACGGAAAGCCGGCGCCGTTGCAGGTCCAGTTGCCGCCCGCACCGGAAATTCCGCCGATTCCCAAGGGACAGGCAACCCCGGCGGCTATCGTCGGCATTCTGTCGGTTCCCGACGTGCTGCGGGTGTCCACCGCCTATCAGACCGCCTATAAGGAGTTGAACGCGCGCGGCCAGAAGCTGAACGAAGACGCCCAGAAGGAACAGGCCACGCTGCGCGATCTGGGTCAGTCCTTCGCCGCTGAACGGTCCAAGCTGTCCCCTGAACAAATCCGAACCAAGGAAAAGGAAATCCAGGATCGCGCCACCGAAGCCCAGCGCAAGTTCGGCGAGCGTAACCGGATCATCCAGGAGGCCGGACAGTACGTCATGATGCAGATCAACCGCACCATGGAACAGGTGGCCCAGCAGGTTGCACTGTCCCGTGGCGTCAATCTGGTGCTGAATCGCGCGCAGATCCTTGGCACCACGGCGGATTTCGATCTGACCCCGGCAGTCGTCGAAGTACTGAACAAGGCGCTTCCCAGCGTCGTGGTGCCCCCCGATGGCGTATCCCCGATGGCGATGAATCCGCCGGCCGCACCGGCTGCTGCCCCTGCCAAGCCGGCTGCCCCAGCCGCCAAGCATCCGGCCCAGAAGCCATAGCATGACGTCGCGTGCCGACCGCTCGGCGTTAGCGGGCGATCCCCGCTTCTTCCGGCGCACCGGCCCGCACAGTCTGGCCGCGGTGGTCGATGCCGCCTGTGCGGATGAGGACGGGGCCGCCAGCGCCCCGTCACTTCGTTTGATGCTGCACGGCATCGCCCCGCTGGGGGCGGCAGCCCCGGGGGACGTGACCTACTGCCTGAACAACCGCAAATACCTGCCGGCCCTGGCCGAAACCAAGGCCGGGGCGGTGATTGTCCATGCCGACATGCGCGACAGAGTCCCCGCGTCCTCGGTCGCCATCGTCGCCGACGATCCGCAGGTAGCCTGGGCCCGGGTCGCCGCGCTGTTCCATCCGTTGCCGCCGGTTGCCCCCGGTATTCATCCGTCGGCCGTTGTCGCCGCCTCCGCCCAAATCGATCCGTCGGCCCAGATCGGCCCCCTGGCGGTGATCGGCGAAGACGCCGTCATCGGCCCCCGCTGCCATATCGGCCCGCTGGTTATCGTTGGCGACGGAGTCGAACTTGGCCGCGACGTTCGTATCGGGCCGCACGCATCGGTGACTCATGCCCTGATCGGCGACCGGGTGTACATTTATCCTGGCGCGCGCATCGGCCAGGAAGGATTCGGTTTCGCCATCACGCCGCAGGGCTTTCACACCATCCCCCAGGTCGGGCGCGTGGTGATCGAAGACGATGTCGAAATCGGCGCCAATACCACCGTCGATCGCGGCGCCCTGCAAGATACCGTGATCGGCGCCGGAACCCGCATCGATAATCTGGTCCAGATCGCCCATAACGTGCGTATCGGCAAGGCGTGCGTGATTGTCGCGCATGTCGGGGTATCAGGATCGACCGTGCTGGAAGATCAGGTCGTGCTGGCCGGTCAGGTCGGCGTGGCGGGCCATTTGCGAATCGGCAAGGGGGCCCGGATCGGCGCCCAGGCCGGCGTTATCTCCGACGTTCCGCCGCGGGCGGACATGATCGGCGCGCCCGCCCAGCCGGTAAAATCCTTCTTCAAGGAAGTCGCAACCATCCGCCGCTGGGTGCGTGACGGTGGCATCCCCCGGGTGCGGGATTCCCGCAATCCAAAATCAGACGTGGACTAAGCATCATGGACGAAACCGTTAGCCTGCCGCCCGCATCCGGGACGACGATCGAACTGATCGACGTTCAGCGCATCATGCACGACATTCCCCACCGCTATCCGTTCCTGCTGCTGGACCGCGTGGTCGATGTCGTCCTGAA
>JAJZEV010000213.1 GCA_021805665.1 Pseudomonadota bacterium | reverse complement strand
GGGTCGAATTCGGTCATGTCGGAGCTCCTTCGGCTTGCGTAGCTACACCGGTCGTCACACCGCCCCGGCGGCGCGCATCGCGGCGATCCGTTCGGCTGAAAAGCCGATCCCGAGCAGGACTTCGTCGGTATGCTGCCCCACCGTCGGCACGTCGCCTATCACGGCCTCCTCCTCGGGGTAGATGAACGGCGGCAGCAGCGCGCGAACCGGACCGTTCTCGGTCTGGATCGTCCGCCATTTGTCCCTGGCCTCGAACTGCACATGGTTCCACAGGTCGATCGGCTGGTTCATCCGCCCGTTGGCGATGCCGGCACGATCCAGCAGAGCAGCCACTTCCACAGAGGTCTTGTCGCTGAAGAAGTTTTCGATCGCCGCCGTCAGTGCCTCGCGGTTCTCGCGCCGGACGTTCTGGGTGGCGAATCGCGGGTCGGTCTGGATGGCCGGACTGCCCAGCACTTTCTGGCAGAACGTCACCCATTCGCGTTCGTTCTGCAGGCCCAGGATCACCTGCCCATCCTTGGTCTTGTGCGCCCCGTACGGCGCGATCGCCGGATGGCTGGTCGGCACCCGGGGCGGGGCCGACCCGGTGTAAGCGTGGCGCAGCATCGGGTAGGTCATCCACTCGCCCAGCGCGTCCAGCATCGCGATCTTGACGTTGCCGCCCTCACCGGTGCGCCCGCGCCGCAGCAGTGCGCCCAGTATCCCGGTCAGCGCATACATCCCGGTCGCGATGTCGGCGATCGAGATGCCGACTCGCGACGGTTCCTCCGGCGATCCGTTGACGTTGATAAGGCCGGATTCCGCCTGGATCAGCAGATCGTAGGCTTTCTTCCGCACGAACGGGCCGCTGTCGCCGTAGCCGGAGATATCGCACACCACCAGCTTGGGATTGACCGGCTTCAACGCTTCATACGACAGCCCCAGCCGCGCTGTGGCGCCGGGCGCGAGGTTCTGCACCAGCACATCCGCCCCGGCGATCAGCGAGTCCAACGCCGCCCGGGCGTCGGCGTTCTTGACGTCCAGCGTGACGCTGCGCTTGCCGCGGTTCAGCCAGATGAAGTGGCTGCAAATCCCGTTCACATAATCGTCGTAGGCGCGGGCAAAATCGCCGTCGCCCGGCCGTTCGATCTTGATCACGTCGGCGCCCATATCGGCCAGATGCCGGGTACACAGCGGGGCGGCAACCGCGTGTTCCAGCGCAACTACGCGCATGCCTTCCATGGGTCGCATCGGGGGCGGTTTCCTTTGTCGTTTCCGTGTCCGGAGAAAAGCCCCGCGCGGCTGCGCTGTCAAAATTGCGCTCGGCGGCACTTACCCCGTTCCACCGATCCCCGAAGCATGGACCCGGCCGGCCGGTTGCCTGTTCAGACGGCCGAGAGGGGCTTGATCGCGGCCAGGTTCCCGCGAACCAGGATCGCGGCTTTGGACAGGTCGTGATCGGTTTGCGGATTGATCCAAAACTGCGCCACGGTATCCGCGAAATGCCTTGAACCCGCGGCCGTGACAGCCTAGATCATGCCTCGTCAGCTTGCTGACTATGGTGATAAACGGCGCGTGGAATAATCGTTGTGGACCCGGGGGCAGTGCCCGGCGCCTCCACCATTCATCCCGGGTATCGGGGTATATGGGGGCGAAACAGGCTCGACACGCGTGGTAAAGACTCGCCTTTTGCCCGGCATGATACCGCCGTTATCGGGTCAAATCACAAGTGCCAACGATAATCAGGCGCTCGCCGTCGCTGCATAAGCGATAGGCGCGGTTCGGGGGGGCACCGGGCAACAGAAGCCCCCCCAATTATCCATTCAGATCGATGCCGAAGGTTTCGGAAAATCCGCTCGATCCGGCCGGTGTGATCGTCACGGCGCGCGAGTCGCGCTGACGGGCGATCCAGCCGCGTTCCAGGCACCGAGCCGCCAACGCCGCGCCGAGGCGGCCGGCGATGTGGGGGCGGCGTTCGCTCCAGTCCAGGCAGGGGCGGCAGAATACGCGTTTGCCCGGGGCCGGTTCGGCGCCGAATTCGCACAGGAAGGCGTGGCCGGTGTCGGTGACCTCGCCGCCGTCGGCCGACAGTGCGACGTGGCCGGATCGTGTCAGCGAGTCAGCCAGTGCCACGCCCAATCGCCCTGCGAGGTGGTCGTAGCAGGTGCGGGCGTTTCGCAGCGCCTCGCTGCCGCGCCAGATGGACTTCGGGGCCGGACCAGCCACGGCCATCACCGCCTCCAGCATCTGTCCGACCAGCGGGGAGGCGAGGCGGAAATACCGATGCCGGCCTTGCTTCTCGACCGCCAGCAGATCGGCGTCGGTCAAGCGGGCGAGATGACCGCTGGTGGTGGAAGGCGACACCCGGGCGGCGAACGCGAGTTCTTTCGCGGTCAGCGCGCGGCCATCCAGCAGGGCGGTCAGAATATTGGCCCGGGCGGGATCCCCGATCAGTCCGGCGACCCGGGCCATGCGTGCGACGTCGTTCATGGGAACGCAGCGTACACGCTGTGGGGTCAAAACGCATGCCGGGACGCTTCGGCGGTCACCGAACCGTCGAAACGCCGCCGTTCAGCTTCGGGCCAATATCTGCTTTGCCTGGTTCAGCACCGGGTAATCCACCAGCCGGCCACGCACCAGGATGGCGGCGGTGCCTGCTGCCTCGGCCACCGAGAAGGCTTCCAGAACCTCGGCCGCCCAGGCGGTCGCGTCGGCGGTCGGGCGGAAGGCGGCTTGAATCGGATCGGTCTGTGCGGGGTGGATCGCCAGTTTACCGCTGAAGCCCAGCGCCCTCGCACGGCCCGCGTCACGGGCACAAAGCTCGGTGTTGCGAACCTCCAGCGTCACCCCGTCGATCGGCCCCTCCAGGCCCGCCGCCCGGGATGCCCGCACAATCGCGTATTGCGCGTCCGCCACCGCCTCGTCGCCGATGGTCCCGGACAGTCCAAGATCGGCGGCGTAATCGACGGAACCGAACGCGACGCAACGGACCCGGGCGTCCCAGTCGATCCGGTCCAGGTTCGCCAGCCCGCGCGCGGTTTCGATCAGCGGCACCAGCCGCGTCGGGGCAGGGCGGGCGTGTGCGGCGTCGAGCTGGGTCAGCGCCCAGCACACGGCAGCGGCCTCGGCGGCAGTTTCGGTTTTCGGCAGCATGATGCCGTCCGCCCCGGCCGCGACCGCCGCTTGCATGTCGGCCATACACAGCGGGGTGCTGGCGGCGTTCACCCGCACGAACAACGCGCCGTTACGCGGTATCGCTGCCAGTTCGGCGAGCGCGGCGCGGGCGGCGGACTTTTCAGAGATCGCGACCGCGTCCTCCAGGTCCAGCACAACGACATCGGCGTTGCCGGACAGCGCGCCCAGGGCCTTGCGGGCGGCGTTCGCCGGGGCGAACAGCCAGACGGGTCCTTCGGTCATCGTTCTATTCTCCTGCCGTCACGGAATCCGGTGCGACCGGCGCCGTCGTGTCTTCCAACGAGCGTTGCCCGGTTTCCAGCCGCAACACCAGGATCGCCGCCACCAGGCAGACGAGGACCCCGGACACCATGGTCAGCACGCCCTGGATGCCGAATCGTTCGAACAACATCACCGCCAGATACGGTGTGGAGATCGATGCCGCCCGGCCGCACATGCCAGAAATGCCCGTGCCGCGCAGCCGCAGTTCGGTGGGGAACAACTCCGGCACGTAAGCATACAGTCCGATGGTAACCAGGACATAGATGCTGGTGATCAGCGCGAAGCCGACGACGGTCAGCGCCGCCGGGTCGCGCATGGCGGGATAGACGACACCCAGCACGACGATTGCGGCGCACGTCGCCACCAATGATTTCTGGCGTGGGAAACGGTCGGCCAGCAGCAGGCCCACCAGCGCGCCGGCCGTGCTGCCGAATGACATCAATGTCGTGAATCCAAGCGATTGAACGATGGTCATGCCTTGTTTCACCAGAAACGTCGGCAGCCAGGCGACGAAGCCATAGACCGAGACATTGACCGCCACGACCGTCAGGCACGCGGCCAGCAGGCGGCCGCGCATATCCGGCGCGAACAGGCGCGATACCGGAACATGGCCGATTTCAAGGCTTTGAACCCGGTCAACCGCCGGCAACGGGCCGCAGCGCGCCTCGGTCTCGCGTTCGATGGCTTGCAAGGCGGCTTCGGCTTCGTCCAGCCGGCCCACGGATTCCAGCCAGCGGGGGCTTTCCGGCATCCGTTTGCGCAGCAGCCACACCACCAGCGCGCCGCAGCCGGCGATGGCGAACATGGTCCGCCAGCCCAGGTTGGGAATGACGAAATAGCCGGTGAAGGTGGCAACCAGCAGACCGGAGTTGATGATCATGCCCATCATCGAAATCCAGCGGCCCCGGTAACTGGGCGGGACGAACTCGCACAGGGTGCCGGCCGCGACAACCAGTTCCGCACCCAGGCCGAGACCCATCAGGAAGCGGAATCCGATCAGCCAGTAGATATTGGGGGCGAACACGGCGGCGATGGAGGCGACACCGAAAATCGCGAGGTTTGTCTGATACGAATACCGCCTGCCCATGCGGTCGCCGATCCAGCCCGCCAGGCCGGCGCCGATCAGCATGCCGAAGAAGGTGGCCGACACAAACGCCGCGTTCAGTTGCAGGGTGGAAAAGCCCTCCCGCAGCATCGCGGCGATGACCCCGCCGGCCAGGTAGATGTCGAACGCATCCAGAAACGCACCCGCGCTGATCAGCCACAGCACCCGCCAGTGAAAGCGGGAGATCGGCAGACGATCGAGGCGCGCGCCGGAATTGACGATCCGTGGCATGGTTCTGGTTTGTGTGTGTCCGGACAAGTTATCCTCCATAAAGCCTTTCCGGCTTTGTGGACTGACTATCATGTCCGTACATACCCTCCGTCAATACCCTATTTTCGGCTGACAGCGCCAGTTTATACCCCGTCGAGAAAAGTGGCTTGACGGATATATGTCCGTACATATGATGTCGGTAACGGCAGTCGCAGATGCTTCATTCAGGGTCCGGGATCCACTTGGTAATTCCGGTCGGGGTGTGGCGTAAGTGTCCGCTAACCGCGCGTCCACGAAACACGACCGGAGGAAACCATCAATGGATCACACGACGCCACAGCAGGAAACGCATGGCCGTTTCCTGGAGGATTTCACCGTTGGCCAGACTTTCAAGCATTGGCCGGGGCGCACCGTGACGGACTCCGACAATATCAACTTCAGCCTGATGACGATGAACCGTCATCCGATGCACTGCGATGCCGCGTTCGCCGCCAAATCCGAATTCGGCAAGCCGTTGGTCAACAGCGGCCTGACGTTGGCAATCGTGCTGGGCATGACGGTGGACGACATCAGCCTGAATGCCATCGCCAATCTGGGCTGGAAGGAAATCACCCTGACCGCCCCGGTCTTCCCTGGCGACACGATCTATGCCCGATCCGAAGTGCTGGCGGTGCGCCCCAGCAAGACCCGGCCGACCCAGGGCATCGTGACTACCCGCACGCAGGGTCTGAAAGCCGACGGCACGGTGTTCATGACGTTCGATCGCAGCAGCCTGATACCCACCCGAGCCAGCGCGGTGGCGTCATGAGTGCGGTGGAACCGGCTTTGGGGCTGGCGAAATTCGTCGCGGGCCTGCGTCTTGGCGATATACCCGCTGTCGTGCGGGAACGCGCGGCGCATCATGTGCTGGACGCTGTCGGCATCGCCCATGCCTCGACCAAATACGACTTCGCACATCGCACGTTGACCGCGCTGCAAGGTCTGGGGGGTGCCGGTGCGGTGCCGGTGTTCGGCATGCCTGCCCGGCTGCCGCCGCGCGATGCCGCCATCATGAACGGGCTGCTGTGCCATGGGCTGGATTTCGATGACACGCATCTGGGTGGCGTCATCCATCCCACCGCCGCGGTGTTCCCCGCCGCGTTCGCCGCCGCGATGCATGCCGGAGCGTCGGGCGAGGAACTGCTGATTGCCTATATCGCCGGGGTGGAAGCCGCGACCCGCATCGCCTCGGTGGCGGGTGGCCTGTTCCATGCGGCGGGGTTTCATCCCACCGGGGTGGTGAATGCCTTTGCCGCCGCGCTGGCAGCCGGTCGGGTGTTCGGGCTGACCGAACGCGAACTGGTGCATGCGCAGGGGATCGCACTGGCCACGGCCTCCGGCTCGCTGGAGTTCCTGGAGGATGGCGCCTGGAACAAGCGCCTGCATCCCGGCTGGGCGGCCCAGGCCGGTATCACCGCCGCGTCTCTCGCCCGGCAGGGCTTTATCGGTGCGACGCGGCCTTATTCCGGGCGCTTCGGCTTCTATAACGCTTACCTTGCCGCGCGGGCCGAGGGGCTGGATTTGAACCGGGCGACGGCGGGGCTTGGGGGTGTTTGGGAACTGGCGGCAACGTCGATCAAGCCATTTCCGGCGTGCCATTTTACCCATGCCGCCATCGACGCGGCGCTGGTGCTGCGTGACGGCGTCGCGGCGGCAGATATCGAGTCGATCACCGCGCTGGTGCCCGAACAGGTCATCCCGGTGGTGTGCGAGCCGCAGGCGAACAAGCAGCGCCCGGCCAACGCTTACGATGCCCAGTTCAGCGTGCCGTACCTGGTCGCCGCTGCCTGGATGCGCGGGCGGTTGACGCTGGCCGAACTGGAGCCCGAAACACTGGCCAACCCGGACATTCTGGCCCTCGCGGCGCGGGTTGGTTATGCGGTCGATCCGGATTCCCCGTTTCCGCGCACTTACTCCGGCGAGCTTGTGGTTCGGCTGCGGGACGGGCGGACGCTGCGCCATCGCGAGGAAATCAATCGCGGCGCGCCGGATCGCCCACTGTCGAACGCCGATATCGTCGCAAAATACCGGGGGAACGCCGCCGTGGCGCTTAGCCCGGCCGCCACCGACCGTATCCAACAGGCCGTGCTGTCGCTCTCCCACCATCCCGTCGCCGCTTTGGCCGACGCAATCTCCCCGAGGACCGTCGTATGAACACCGTCAGTCAGGACATCGCTGAACAGGACGACCAGGACCGTCTGATCCTGGACAGCGTGGATCGCTTCCTGGAGCGCCATGTGCGCCCGGTCGCGATGCAGTTGGAGCATGACGACATCTATCCGCAAGAAATCGTGGACCGGATGAAGGAAATGGGCCTGTTCGGTGCCGTCATTCCGGTGGAATACGGCGGCATGGGGCTGCGGGCGCAGACCTATGCCCGGATCATCGAGCGCATTTCCACCGTATGGATGTCGGTCGCCGGCATCATCAACTCCCACCTGATCATGGCCACGATCGTCGCCAAGTCGGGCACCGAGGCGCAGAAACGGGCGTTCCTGCCGCGGTTTGCCTCGGGCGAACTGCGCGGCGGGCTGGCTTTGACGGAACCCGATACGGGCACGGATTTGCAGGCCATTCGGGTCACGGCGAAGCGGGACGGCGACGATTACGTCGTCAACGGCACCAAGACCTGGATCAGTAACGGCATCCAGGGCGGCGTCGTGGCGCTGCTGGTGAAAACCGACGTCAACGCCCAGCCCCGGCATCACGGCATGAGCATGCTGATCGCCGAAAAAGGCCCCGGTTTCAGGGTCGGCCGCAAGCTGGAGAAGCTTGGCTATAAAGGCATCGACAGCGCCGAACTGGTGTTCGAGGACTATCGCGTCCCGGCCGATCGGCTGATCGGCGGCGTGGAAGGCCGCGGCATGGCCTGCGCGATCTCCGGCCTGGAACTGGGGCGCATCAACGTCGCGGCGCGCGGCGTGGGTTTGGCCCAGGCGGCGCTGGATGAGGCGGTGCGCTATGTCCAGCAGCGCAGCACCTTCGGCAAAAAGATCCACGAGCATCAGGCGATCGCCCTGAAGCTCGGCGACATGGCCACCCGCACCCAGGCCTCCCGCCTGCTGGTCGATGCGGCGGCCAAGGCGTACGACCGTGGCGAGCGGGTGGATTACGAGGCTGGAATGGCCAAGCTGTTCGCAACCGAGTCCGCGCTGGAGAACGCCATCGAGGCGATGCGCATCCATGGCGGCTACGGCTACAGCAAGGAGTTCCTGGTGGAGCGGCTGTACCGCGATGCCCCGTTGCTGGTGATCGGCGAGGGGACGAACGAGATTCAGCGCCTGCTGATCGCTCGCCGGCTTATCGAACGCAATCCGATCTAGGGGGCGGCGCATGACCCAAGGCCAACGCACTTTGCCGCTGGATGGCGTCACGGTGATTGCCGTCGAGCAATATGGCGCCGGCCCGTTCGGCACGATGCTGCTGGCCGACCTCGGCGCGGAGGTGATCAAGATCGAAAACCCAGCCGAGGGCGGCGATGTCGGCCGAGCGGTGGGACCGTATATGTTTGGAGAGGGGGATAGCCAGTTTTTTCAGGCGTTTAACCGTAATAAGCGCAGCATGACGCTGAACCTGAAGCACCCCGAGGGCATGCGCCTGCTGCGCCGCCTGGTGGGTGAGGCGGATGCCATCCTGGACAATCTGCGGGGCGATCTGCCGGAGAAGCTGGGGCTGGACTATGCCTCGCTGAAGGATGCCAACCCGGCCATCGTCTGCGCCCATTTGTCCGCCTATGGCCGCGATAACGAGCGTAAAAGCTGGCCGGGCTACGACTACCTGATGCAGGCCGAAGCCGGGTATTGCAGCCTGACCGGGGAGCCGGACGGCCCGCCCGCTCGGTTCGGTGTCTCCATCGTCGATATGATGACCGGGCTGATGACGGTGTTCGGGCTGGTGTCCGGCGTGGTGGGCGCGCGCAAAACCGGGATCGGCATGGACGTGGATGTCAGCCTGTTCGACACCGCGCTGCACAACCTGAACTATCTGGCCACCTGGTATCTGAATGCCGGGCATCTGCAAGGGCGTGAACCGCGCGGCGCGCATCCGTCGCTGACGCCTTCACAGCTTTACCGCACCAAGGATGGCTGGATGTTCTTGATGTGCAACAAGGAGAAGTTCTGGCCGGTGTTGGCCGACTGCATAGGCCGGCCGGAATGGGGCACCGATCCGCGTTATGCCAGTTTCAAGGCCCGTCTGGCCAACCGCGACGCGCTGACCCTGGACCTCGATTCGGTGCTGGTGACGCGCACGACGGCGGAGTGGATGGAGACATTGGGCGGCGTGGTGCCGGCCTCGCCGGTTTATGACGTGGGGCAGGCGCTGGACAATCCGTTCGTGCGGGATGGCGGGCGGGTCGCCTCGTTCGTCCGTCCCGAGGGCGGGGCATCGGTGGAGGGCCTGGTCGGGCCGGTGCGCATCGACGGCCAGCCGCCGCCGACCGTGGCTGCCCCGGCATTTGGGGCCGATACGGCTTCGGTGCTGGGCCGTTTGGGGCTGTCCGCGGACGAAGTGGCGCAACTGCGGGCAGACAAGATTGTCTGACTGCGTTACAGGCGCCCCGATGACGAATAACGGGTCCGCCTCGCTTTATCTTCAGGTCGCCAGGACGTTGCAGGACCGGATCGCGACAGGCGCGCACCCGATCGGGTCCCTGCTGCCGACCGAACACATGCTGGCGGAGGAGTTCGGCGTCAGCCGCCAGACCGTGCGGCAGGCGATCGGGCATCTGCGCGGCATGAGGCTGCTGTCGGCGCGCAAGGGTGTCGGCACGCGGGTCGAGGCGAACCGGCCGCAAACCAGCTACTATCAGACGCTGCAATCGCTGCCGGATTTGTTCCAGTTCGCTTCTGACGCGCAGTATCGGGTGACATCGGCGGACATGGTGTCGGTGACCGGTAAGGAGGCGGAGGAACTGGGATGCCGCCCCGGCCGACAGTGGCTGCGCCTGGTCGGGCTGCGCGAACTGCCCGGGCCGCTTGGGGCGGACGGGCCGCTGTGCCTGACCACGGTGATGATCGACGGACGGTATGCCGACATTGCCGCGACGCCGCGGGTGCATACACGGGCGATCTTCGCGCAGATCGAGGACCGGTTCGGGGTTTCGATCGCCGAGGTGCATCAGGATATCGAAGCCACGCTGGTGACCGCCGAACAGGCCGCCCTGCTGCGGGTTGAGCCCGGCAGCCCAGCGTTGCTGATCACGCGCCGCTATTTCGGCAGCGGCCGCACGCTGGTGGACTTGTCGCGCAACCTGCACCCGGGCGGGCGGTTTCGCTATGCGATGACGGTGCGGCGCGAGGGCTGACTCCGCCGAACGGTCAAATCAGCCCGCGTCCCGCCAGATTGCGCATCAGCGCGCCGGGACCGAAGCTCCAGGGTTCGCAGGCGTCGGTTCTGGCCATGCGGTTGACAAGACGTCCCAGCTTCGGCGCCGCGATGGTGACGATGTCGCCGTATTTGTGGGTGAAGCCCTGGCCCGGCGTGTCGCGGTCCTGGATCGGCGCGAACATCGTGCCCAGGAACAGCATCGCGCCGTCGGGGTAGCGGTGATGCGCGTTGACCATCTGCCCCGCCAGATCGGCCGGGTCGCGGCTGATCCTGGAGATCGAGGACGATCCTTCCAACACGAAGCCCTCGGGGCCGTCCACGCGCAGGGTCACGGTGGTGGAGCGGATATCGTCCAGGCTGAATCCGGCATCGAAGAAGCGCAGGAACGGGCCGATGGCGCAGGAGGCGTTGTTGTCCTTCGCCTTGCCCAGCAGCAGGGCGGACCGGCCTTCCACGTCGCGCAGATTCACGTCGTTGCCCAACGTCGCGCCGACGATCCTGCCGTCGGAGGCAACCGCCAGCACGACCTCGGGCTCCGGATTGTTCCAGGACGATCCGGGGTGAATGCCCGCGTCCATCCCGGTGCCAACCGCGGCCATCGGCTGGGCTTTGGTGAAGATCTCGGCGTCGGGGCCGATGCCGACCTCCAGATACTGGCTCCAGGCGCCTTGCTGGATCAGCACTTCCTTCAGGCGCATCGCCTCGGGCGACCCGGGTTTCAGCTTGCTCAGATCGTCGCCGACCAGGCGCGTGACCTCCTGACGAATCGCGCCGGCGGCGTTCATGTCGCCGCGGGCGCGTTCCTCGATGACGCGTTCCAGCATGGAGATGGCGAAGGTCACCCCGGCGGCCTTGATCGCCTGCAGGTCGATCGGCGCCAGCAGCCAGGGACGCGTCGGATCGCGCGTGTCGGCGGGTGTGTTGGCCAGCAGATTCAGAAGCGACCCAACGGGTTCTCCGTCGGCCGAACGCAGCGCGGCGGCCGGGTCGGGGCTTTCGCACAGGTCGCGCATGGTGGGAAAGGCGGCGGAGATGTCCAGCACGGCGCCGTCCCGGATCGCGATCACCGACGGGCCACCTGGTTCCGGACGCCAGACCCGTCCGGCGAGGCTCGCGCGTGCGGCGTCATCGGGCAGGGCGGATTGGATAAGAGCGGCAAACTGGCTCATGGGCGGGCGCTTCCGGTTGGTTGGTGGTCAGTCTAGCCGATGCGGCCCCCGGGGGAAGACGAGGCTGGCGTTTCGAACCTGCCGTTCATCCAGCCTGCTGAGTGCGGCGGCCACGTCCCCTAACCGGCGGTCGGCTTCCTGCCCCCGTGACCGCACCGGCTGCGGTCAGGACCTGTCGGGCGTGGGCGCCAGGACCCAGATGGGGATTCCGCCGGCGCCGTCAGCCGGTCGTGCGCCGGGACCGCCAGCGTAGATGGTCACTCTGTCTTCATTTTGCTTGAAAGAGCGCGGAGGGCGGGCAGGGCCGCGAAGACCGGCGGCGCACCCCTGGCGGCCCTTCCCGCCCTCCGCGCTCTTTCAAGCAAATCATCCCGGCCGACCGCGGCTTCGGCGTCTAACGAGGGGCACCGAACGTTACGCCTCCGGCCGATCGTCATTCGGCAGGAAATTGCCTCCGGTTGGGGCCGGGGTGGAACGTGGAAGCAGGCGCCGCGGGATGGTGCGATCGTGGGGTAAGCCGTCGAGGTCTGTCGTCCAGCATCGATGGCAAACCCCGGGGCCCGTTCGGTCTCTGCCGCCGTTGTGTCGATCGTCGTCGCCAAGCGACCCGGATCAGTTGACCGCGGTAATCGCCTCGTTGATCCGATCCAGGATTTCCGGGGAAATCTTCATCTCCGCGGCAACCGCGGCCTGATCGGCGACCATCGGCTTACGCTCCGCTGCCAGTTCCTCGGGCTGGACGTAGGCCAGCTTGACCCTGTGGTCCTGCAGGTCCGCGTCCGCCTTGCCCTGTGCGCCCGCGATATTGGCGCGGTATGTCCCGATGTTTGCCGCCCACAGGTCCGTGACCAGGGTCTTTAATCCCGGCTTCAGCGCGGCCCAGAAGCTTTCGCTGAACATGGGAATGTAGCTGCCCATGAACTGGCGATCGATCAGCCCGAAGCGCAGGCCGGCATCCCACAACCTGGCACTGACACAGCTTTCGCCAGTGGTTTGCAGGGCATCGAATGTGCCTTGCGACAGCGCGACGGGCACATCGGGCCACGCAATCATGACAGGAACGCCACCGAAGAACCGCGCCCGCCACGCCTGGGCAAAGCCGCCGGAGTTGCGGATTTTCAGCCCCTTCAAGTCGGCCAGCGTGTTCAGCGGGCGGCGCGTACTGTACCAGTTGGTGAAACCGAGGTCGATCCACCGGCCGGGGATCGCGACCCGCAGCTTCTTGCTGACCTGATCGTTGACCATGTGTCCGGGGATGCCGTCGGTCGCCCGATGGACGATGTCCGCCGGCTGACCGTAGAATACCGGTAACTGCGCCATGTCGGCTTCCGGCACGTAAACCGATACCAGCCAGGTGCCGGGCGCGGCCATTTCCACCCGCCCCACCACCAGCGCCTCGATTACGTCGCGGTCGGCGAATAGCTGGCCGCTGTCGAACAACTGGCAGGTAATTTCTCCCTGCGATGCCGCTTCCAGCTTCTTCAGGAAGTCGGCGATCGAAATCGTCCGGCCGTGGCCGGGACCGGTGTCCACCGAGGCCCGCAACTTGATCGAGTCCGCCCGGGCGGTACGGATGAACGGTGCGGTGAGCGCCGAACCGAGGATAATCCGGCGCCCGATTGCCATGCTCAGACCCGGGCGCCAGCCGTCGGCGCCGTCAGGTCGCGCGCGCCGATCGACTGGATCGCGGACAGGCGCTGGAACAGTACCTCCGCCGGGATCGGCGAGTCCCCGGCATCCAGGCAATCGGCGAACTTGTCGTATAACTGCCGATCGGTCAGCGGGCGCGACGCGTGGCCGGTTGCCCGGGCGACCGGATCGCCCTGGATGGTGCGCCCGTTCGTCAATCCGACGACAACCTGGTCGTGCGGCGCCGCACCCGGCAGTTCGGGATCGTGTACGGTGGTGGTCACGATTTCCACTTTCCGCATCAACGCCTGGATGTCGGGGCGCTGTACGAACGCGTCTGTCAGCTCCCGCAGTCCGACGTGCCGGGCGACGATGCCGCTGGCCATGCAGAACTCGATGCTGAATTTGGCGGCGAGGCCGGTGTCCGGCTGGTGGTTGCGCAGGACGGTGGAGAAATAGTCGCTGATGCTGACGGTGACTTTCTCGACATCCCCGGCTTCGATCGGGTGGTTGGCGACCAGATCCAGCATACAGTCGATGGCGCGATGGGTGCAGTAGCAGGTGGGGTATTTCTTGATCCCCAGACCCTGCGACAGGATGGCCCAATCGACACCGGCCTTGCTCTCGCTGGTGCGGTCCTCCGTACCGGTCGGGGAGATCGCGTGCAGGAAGCCCTGCGGATGTTCCAGCGCGTCGGTGTTGGCGGTGAAGCCGGATTCGGCCAGGCGGGCGGCCACGATCCCGGCATGGGCGGACTTGCCGGCGTGGAACGGCTTGGTCATGGTGCCGAAATTGGACATCAATCCGGCCGACTGCGAGGCGCCCAGGGCGATGGCGATGGTGGACTTCCCCGCGTCCAGCTTACGCAGCCTGGCGCAGGCCGCCGCGGCGCCGACCGCGCCGTAAAGACCCGTCGGGTGCCAGCCCTTTTGATGCAGCAGGCCCGTGTCGCGGCGGAACAACTCCGCCCAGCACTCATATCCCGCGACATAGGCGGCGATCATGTCGGCGCCCGAGGCACCCAGATGCTCCGCTTCCGCCAGGATCGCCGGCACCAGCACCGTGCTGGGGTGGCCGCGCAGCGCGACATCGTCGTAGTCCAGGGCATGTGCGGCGGTGCCGTTGATCCAGGCGGCTTCCAGGGCAGGGGCCTTACGGTTGCCGAAGGTCAGGGTGGCCGGGCCATCGCCGGGAGCCAGCGTATCCGTCAGTATGCGGACACTGTCCTCGTTCCGGCCCGCGATCATGGTGCCGACGGTATCGATGAAGCCCATGCGCGCGACGCGGACGGCTTCGTCGGGCAGGCGGTTTGGCGACAGGTCTGCGACAAACTGGCCGAGGGCTTTTGTCAGGGTCATGGGATGCTTCCTGATGCAGGATTTTGGCGGCTTTGCGGCCTTGATGCGGTCGATCCGAAGGCGGCGATATTCTCCTGTTCCAATGGCGCGTCAACCGTGGTGCCGATGTGGGTGAAGATGGACCGAACGCTGGCCAACCCCATTATAAACTGCACAATCGCACCCACATCGATCTTGCGACGGGCGCTGCGGGGTGGCCCACCCCCCCGAACGGTTCGCGCTGAGACAGAAAACAGGGAGGTTTCATGTTACGCAAATCACTGCTTATCGCCGGCTTCGCGGTGCTGATTGCGGGAACCGCTTCGGCGGCCACCGAGAAATTCCACGCCACGCTGAGTTCCGGTTCGGAAGTGCCGCCTTCCAAATCCGCCGGGTCGGGCGAGGCAACGGCAAGCCTGGATACGGCCACGCACGAATTGACCTACGATGTCACATTCAAGGGATTTTCCAGCGACGTGACGGCGGCCCATATTCACGGCCCCGCCCCGGCCGGCAAGAATGCCGGTGTGGTCGTGCCGCTGGGGACAGCGCCGAAAAGTCCCATCCATGGCACAGTCAAGCTGACCGAGGAGCAGGAGCAGCAGCTCTCGTCCGGTATGCTATACGTCAATATCCACTCCAAGAAAAACCCTGGCGGGGCGGTTCGCGGACAATTGACCGCCGTGAAGTAAGGCGGTCTCCGCCCCGGCGGTCGGACGCCGGCGGGGCGTTTCTGCCTGTAAGCGGATTTGACGAATGCCGATCCGGGGGAATTCCCTTGGGTTGAGGTCCATCAAACCAAACCGCGGCGCGACAGGTTACGGTCGTCGCTCGCTCCCAATATCGGACGGTGTGCGAGGGACATGCGGAAGCCTGGATGACGTCGATTATACCCACTCTCGTGCTCATCGCCGCCGACGATCGGGCGGTGCGCGATTCGCTGCAATTTTCCCTTCAGTTGGAGGGGTACAGGGTTCGTACCCATTTCGCTGAAACCGGTCTGTTAACCGACCCCGATATGGCCAAGGCGATGTGCGTCGTGCTGGACGACCGTAAACCCTATATCGACGGATTCGACCTGCTGAAGCGGCTGCGTGGCCGGGGTTTCAGCATGCCCGCGGTGCTTTTGACCAACCACGCCAGCCCGCGGTTGCGCCTGCGGGCGGCCGCGGCCGGGTTTTGCTCTGTGTTAGAAAAGCCGTTGTTGAACAACATTCTGGCGGAGACGCTGCGAACGATCCTGGTTACCGGCCAGTGAACACCGGCTTGCGCTTTTCGTTGAATGCCAGCACGCCCTCGCGCCGGTCGTCGGTATCGACCAGACGGTTATATGCCTCGATTTCGAACATCAGGCCGCGTTTCAGGTCCATCTGCAGGCCGTAATGGATCGACTTCTTGGCTTGGCGCACCGACAGCGGGGCGTTGGCGCAGATCGTCGCGGCGGTTTCCAGCACCTGGTCCATCAGCGTGCCGGGTTCGCAGACGCGGTTCAGGATACCCCAGTCCAACGCCTGCTGCGCGCTGAACGGTTTGCCGGTCAGGATGATCTCTTTTGCCCGACGTTCGCCAACGATGCGGGGCAGGGTCTGGGTGCCGCCGCCGCCGGGCATGATGCCGATGGTCACCTCGGTCAGCGCGAAACGCGCGGTGGAGACAGCATAGGCGAAGTCGCAGACCATGACGGTTTCCAGCCCGCCAGCATAGGCGTGGCCGTTGATCGCGGCGATGACCGGGATCGGGCATTCCAGCAGCGCGTCGCGCCCGCGCTCGAAGATTTCGTGCTGGTGCTGCCACTGCTTCGGGGTCAGTGTCTTGCGCTGTTTCAGATCGCCGCCGGCGCAGAAGATTTTTTCGCCCGCACCAGTCAGGACGACGCAGCGGATGTCGCCGGGGTCGTCGATCAGACCGGTCCACAGATCGAGCAGATCCAGGCCCATCCGGGTATTGCGGGCGTTGCCGGCTTCCGGGCGGTTGAGCGTGACAATCAGCAGATGGCTGCCGGCGGCTTCTGTCAGGATGGTTTCGTAGGTTTTCATGTCCGTCCCGTCGTGCCGGGTTCGGGCGGTGGCCCGCCCGGGTCCGCCGCCCGAACCCGGTCGAGCTCAGTCTTCCCCGACGATGGGGTTGCGCAGCACGCCAATGCCGCTGATCTCCACTTCGATCGTGTCGCCCGGTTTCATCCACAGCGGCGGGTTCTGATACGCGCCAACGCCCCCCGTCGTGCCGGTGGCGATCACGTCGCCCGCTTCCAACTGGGTAAAAGTGGAGCAATATTCGATCAGCGTCGGGATATCGAAGCACAAATCGTCCACCGTGGCGTGCTGCTGCTCCACGCCGTTCAGCCGGCTCATGAGGTGCGCCTTGGCCGGGTCGCCCATTTCCTCCGGCGTCACGATCCAGGGGCCGAAAGCGCCGGATTTGTAGAAATTCTTGCCGGGAATGAACTGTGACGAATGGCGCTGCCATTCGCGGATCGAGCCGTCATTGTAGCAGGAATAGCCGGCGACCACGCTCTGCCAGTCTTCCTTCTTCACATGCCGGCAGCGTTTGCCGATGATGACCGCTAACTCACCTTCATAGTCGAAGGTGTCGGAGACGTTCGGGCGTACCATCGCTTGGCCGTGCCCGACCTGGGAGTTCGGGTAGCGGGTGAAGACGATCGGCTTTGCCGGCATGTCGCGGCCGCCTTCCTTGATATGGCTGACATAATTCAGGCCGATGCACAGGATTTTCTCAGGGTCCGGGATCGGCGGCAGCAGTGTGACGTCTTCCAGCTTGAAGTCGGCGTGGCGCACGGCTTCCTCTGCCAGCGACGTCATCGCCCACAGTGCATGCTTCAATCCCGGCGCTCGGCTGCCCAGGTCGAT
>JAJZEV010000187.1 GCA_021805665.1 Pseudomonadota bacterium | reverse complement strand
ACCCGGGAGGCCATCGCCGCCTACCTGCGTGCGCTCGCGCCCGGGGGGATAGTGTCGATCCCGGTCTCCATCCGCGATTTTCCGGTTTACGCGCTGCGGATGCTGGCCACGGTGCGCGCCGCGCTGCTGACGGCTGGCGTGGCCGATCCGGCAACGCACGTCATCGTCTATCGATCCGCCTGGAGCGTGCGTATCCTGGTGTCCCGCGCGGTCTGGACGGAGGCCGCCATCGCCGCGGCGCGGACATTCTGCGACGAACGCTCGTTCGATCTGTCCTGGTATCCCGGCATCGATGTGGCGCGGGTTCGGGACAATCTGTACAACGACCTGCCGGCGATTTCCTTCGACAAGGGAGAGGTTGAATCCGGCGGCCCGGACGATGCGATCGCAGACGAAGCCGCGGCCGTTCTGTCGGGCGGGCCGACCCCGTCGCGCGATCAGTTCAACTTGTCGCCGGTCACGCTGGACAAGCCGTTCTTCTATGCCGTGCTGCGGCTGGACCGGATCGGCACGATCCTGAAGCGGCTGGAAATCCTGCCGCAGGCCGAGGTCGGGGCGCTGGTCAATCTGGCGGTGCTGGCGCAGGCGGCGGCGATCGCGGTGTTGGTGCTGCTGGTGCCGCTGGCCGCACCGGGGCGGATACGCGCACCCGGTTCGGGCGTCTGGCGCTCTGTTCTGTATTTCCCGGCCCTGGCCTTGGGCTTTCTGTTCCTTGAAATATATCTGATCGAGAAAGCCAGTTTCTGGCTGGGCGACCGGACCAGCGGGTTCGCGGTGGTGCTGACCGGGATGCTGGTGTTCTCCGGCCTCGGCAGCCTGCTGTCGGAGCGTGTGGCCGAACGGCCGCATCAGGCCATGGCGCTGGTTGCGGCCGTTGTCGCGATCTGGTGCCTGTGCGCGTTTTGGCTGCAACAACCGCTGATTCTGGCGACATTGGACTGGCCGCTGGCGGTTCGCGGCTTGTTGCTGCTGGCCCTGATCGCGCCGCTGTCGATCACGCTTGGCCTGCCGTTTCCGTTGGGACTGAACCGAGCGGGAAGCGGCGGGTTTTTGCCTTGGGCATGGGGGTTGAATGGGGCGTTTTCGGTCGTTGCGACGCCGTTGGCCAATCTTATCGCGCGCGAAGCCGGATTCAGCAGGGTTCTAATGTGCGCGGCTATACTCTATGGCATCGCGTTAGTTACATTTCCGGCTATGAGGAAACATTCGGTTTGGCACCCACTCTCAGCACGATCACCCGCCGCGGACTGATGTCCGCGGCGGGTGCGTCCATGATCGTTCCGCCCGTCGCGCGTGCCGCGCCGGTTTGGACGAAATCGGCGTTCGAACAGGCGATGAAGGACTCCGGCCGTCCGGTCAGTCTGACCGACGCCCAGTTCGATGCTATCCAGAAACGCAAGCCCGCTGCGATGAAACGGATCGAAGCCTATCTGAAAGAGCGCCTGGGCAGCGCCGATCCGGCGGTGATGGCGGCGTTCGAGGCGGTGCCGCGCGAGTACTACCACTACGATTATCCCGACCATCGGGCACAGCCCGGGGATGCGTACGAAGACAATCCCAAGCCTTGGGCGTTGGGCTATGGGTCCGCGCTGTCCGACTATCTGGGGCAGGCCTATATGACCCAGATCTGCAAGCCGAAGCCGGGCGACGTGACGCTGGAAATCGGCACCGGCAGCGGGTTTCAAAGCAGTCTGCTGTCGCGGATCGTGGACAAAGCCTACTCGATCGAGATCATCGAGCCGCTGGGCAAGGCGGTCGGCAAAATCTTCGCACCGCTTGGCTACGACAATGTCCATTCCAAGGTGGGTGACGGCTACTATGGCTGGCCGGAGGTCGAGGGCGGTTTCGATATCGTTATCGTCACCTGCGCGGCGACGTTCGCGCCGCCCGATCTGTTCAAGCAGTTGAAGCCGGGTGGCCGGATGATTATCCCCATCGGCCAGCCGTTCAAGCGCGGTCAGGTGCTGTATGTCTATACCAAGGACGCCGAGGGCAAAATCCACTCCAAGCGCGATATCGGTGTGTTCTTCATTCCGATGACCGGGGCGATCGCCAAGAGCCAGCCGGTGAAGCCAGAGACGGAGTAGCGCGGGCCCGCGAACGACGTTCGATCCAACCGGGCCGCCCCGGCGTCAGGGCAGGTCGATCCAGGACAAATGGCCGCCCTTGCCGGCGCCGGTGTCCAGGAAGATCGCGGTACCCCCCTGCGACCCGTGGCGCACATAGGGCCGGCCGTCGTTGCTGCGGCGGTCGTGGCCGCAATAGACGGTGAAGCCCTCCGGAATGCGATCCACCCAGCGCAGGCTGCGTTCCGGATAGCCGTCGGCCTGGATGCGTCCCGTCGGTTCCCCGTACAATGCCCGGGCGACGGGGCCTTGCGGGCGCTCCAGGCCATGATCGGGCGATTGCTGCTCCAGCATCGCGGTATGGAATCCGCCGTGTACGAACAGCATCGACCGGTGGCGCAGCCAGATCGGGGCCGCAGCGACATGCTGTAGTGTGCGTGCCTTCAGGTCGTCGTCCATCTGTTCGATGGTGGCCTGTACCACCGGTTCGATCCGCACCTGTTCGCCCGCCAGCGCTCGGGCCAGTTTCAAGTCGTGGTTGCCCATGATGAACAGGCCGCGGCCGCTTTCCACCAGATCGAACATCGTGCGCAGCGTACCGGCGCTGTCCGGGCCGTGGTCGATCAGGTCGCCGAGTTGCACGATGAAGCGATCGGTGGCGACGGCGTAGGCGAAGGCGGACGAGTCACCGTGGACGTCGCCAACGACTCTGATTTTCACGCCGACAGGGATCGCGGTGCCATTCATCGATTCACTATGTAGATAGGTTGGCGCTTCGAACCAACCAGGCAACTGCCTGCGGTCCCATTTCACGCGCCGGACCGAATTTGGGCATAGGCTTCCAGCGCGCGGGTTCGGCCGGCCGCCAGATCCACGACAGGATGCGGATAGGTCTTGCCAAGCCGGACACCCGCGCCCGCCAAGGCCAGCGCCGGGGCTTCCCACGGGGCATGGATGTATTTGGCATCCAGTCTCGCCAGTTCGGGGACGAAGCGGCGGACATAATCCCCCTCGGCGTCGAATTTGAGGCCTTGCAGCACCGGGTTGAAAATCCGGAAATACGGCGCGGCATCGGCCCCGCTGCCGGCGACCCACTGCCAGTTGCCGGCGTTACTGGCCAGATCGGCATCCACCAGCGTGTCCCAGAACCACGCCTGTCCGTCCTGCCATGGGATCATCAGGTGCTTGATCAGGAAGCTGGCGACGATCATCCGCACCCGGTTGTGCATCCAGCCGGTCTGCCAGAGTTGGCGCATCCCGGCATCGACGATGGGCACACCGGTCCGGCCCTGTTGCCACGCTGTCAGTCCTGGCTTGTCGTCGCGCCACGGCATGTTGGCGAATTCCGGCTTCAGCGGCGTTTCCGGCAGGCCGGGGTGATGCCACAGCAGGTTGGCGCAGAACTCCCGCCACAGCAGTTCCCGGATGAAGGTATCTCGGCCCTTTGTGTTAGGCCGCTGGTGGGCAAGGTGCCAGAGCCGCACGGCCGAGATTTCACCGAAATGCAGATGCGGCGACAGCATGGAGGTTCCGTCGCCGCCCGGCTGGTCGCGTCCGGCGGCGTAGCCTTCCAGCCCGTGCGTCAGGAACGCCTCCGCCCGGTCCAGCGCTCCGGCTTCGCCGGGGGTCCAGGTGGCGCGCATGCCGCCCGCCCAGTCGGGTCTGGTTGGCAGCAGGCCCCAGTCTTCCAGGCGATCGGTCGGCACGCTGTTCGCCGGCCGGATTGCCTCCGGCGCCGATGCCGGCGTTTGCGGCCCCCCCAACGCTCGGCAGGCGTTGGCGAAGGGGGTATAGACGCCATAGGCGCCGCCGGTCTTGGTGCGGATCGAATCGGGGTGAAACAGCGTGCGGGTCCGCATGCGGTGGAATTTGGCGCCCGCGATGTCCGATACCGTCCGGTCCAGGCTGCGTGCCCAAGGGTCGGCCGATCCGCCGGTGAAGATGTCGGTCGCTCCGGTCGATGCGGCCAGTTTCGCCAGGACCGCCGCGCTGTCGCCTCGCCGCAGGGTCAGCGGGCAGCCGTACCCGCCCAGGTCGGTTTGCAGGGCCGCCAGGCTGTGGTGCAGCCACCAGCGGGCGGCACCCCCCATGGCCCAGCGGCCGGGGGATGTGTCATCCAGGATGAAAACGGGCAGCACCGGCTGGCCGGTTTCCACCGCGGCGAGCAGCGCGGCCTGGTCGGTCAGGCGCAGATCGTCGCGGAACCACAGGATGACGGGATGGCTGGTTTTCATACCTGCTATTTAAGGCCGGTTCGCGATAGGTCCATGGCTGTCTTGCCTTGTCGCCGAGCCTCTGGCT
>JAJZEV010000163.1 GCA_021805665.1 Pseudomonadota bacterium | reverse complement strand
TACCGGCGCACCGCTGGGACGGATTATCGTGGTCGATGACCGCTCGCCAGATGCGGCGCTCGTCACCTGGCTGGATACACTGCGCGACGACGGCAAAATCGTTCTGATCCGCAACAAACGCAATGTCGGGTTCGTCACGTCGGTCAACCTCGGCATGGCAGCCGCCGGGGATCGGGACGTAGTCCTGCTGAACAGCGACACCGAGGTACCGGCGGGATGGCTGCACCGCCTCGCCGCGCAGGCTTATGCCACCCCCCGAATCGCCACCGTCTCGCCGTTATCGAACAACGCAACGATTTGCGGCTATCCGGACAACGAGGGCGGGCCGATCATGTTCGCCCCGGATTTGGCCACCATCGACGGGGTTTGCCAACACGCTAACGCCGGACGCTGGGTCAACGTCCCCACCACGGTCGGTTTCTGCATGTACATCCGGCGCGCGGCGCTGGACGAAGTGGGTCTGTTCGACGCCGAACGCTTTACCGTCGGCTATGGCGAGGAAAACGATTTCTGCCTGCGGGCGTCGGCGCGCGGCTGGGAACACCGGCTGGCGGCGGACACCTTCGTTTATCACAAGGGGTCGGTCAGTTTCGGCGCCAGGGCGGTGAAGCTGGCAGCCCGGGCGATGGAACTGCTGCGGGAGCGCGAGCCGGGTTACCCGATGGCGGTGGCCCGTCATGTGGCTTTGGACGATGTGGCGCCATACCGGTTCGCGGTGACCGCCGGCCTGCTGCGACAGGCGAAACTGCCCACGATCCTGATGGTGTCCCACGCCATGGGCGGCGGGGTCCGCCGGCATATCGACACGCTGATGGCACGCTACCGCGACACCGCCCGCATCCTGCTGCTGGAGGCAACGGATCGCGGCGCCGCTCTGTCGGTTCCAGCGCTGCCCGGCCATCCGGTGCTGGCGCTGCCGGCGGAGCGGATCGAGGATCTGACGCTGGTGCTGCGGTCGATGAACGTCGGCCGGGTTCATATCCATCACCTTGTCGGAATGGACATGGATATCCGCGATCTGGTGCATCGCCTGGGTGTACCGTTCGATGTCACCGTGCACGATTATTACGCGATCTGCCCGCAGACCAACCTGCTGCCGTGGCCGGGCAGCCTGTACTGCGGCGAACCCGATATTGCCGCGTGCAACGCCTGCATCGCCGCCCGGCCGTCGCATGGCGCTCGCGATATCCTGACCTGGCGGGCCGCCCACGCATGGCAGTTCGAGGAAGCCGATCGAGTGCTATGTCCCAGCGCCGACGCGCTGGACCGGCTGCGCCGCTTCGGTTTGGCGTCAAAAGCGGTCCTGGCGCCGCACGAACCGGTCCCCGGCTCGGTCTGGCCACTGCGCGCGCCTCCAAAGCCGGGGCCGAAGCCACGGATCGCGGTCCTTGGCGTGCTGGCGGATCACAAGGGCGCCCGCACGGTGGCATCCGTCGTGGAACTCGCTGATCCGAAACTGCTGGAAGTCCACCTGATCGGTCACACGGAGGACAATTTCCCCAAACAGATATTGAAGCGGCTGCGTATCACCGGCCCATACGCCGACGCCGATCTTCAGAAATTGATCGACAAGATCGCGCCCACCGTCATCTGGTTTCCCCCCGCATGGCCGGAAACCTTCAGTTATACACTCAGCGCGGCGATCGAATCGGGTCTGCCGATCGTGGCAACCCGCATTGGCGCATTCACCGAACGGCTGGCCGGACGGCCGTTGACCTGGCTGGTGGACGAAGATGCCTCGCCCGCCGATTGGCTCGCCTTCTTCCGGGTGGTGTTCGACCAACTCGACCGGGCGCGGCAGATCGCCCCTGCCCCACGCCGCACGGCGGTCGCGGATTTCTACGACCGCGCTTATTTGCGGCCTGCGCCAGCCGCCCCGTTGCCGTCGCCGATCCGCTTGCGCGGTTCGGCTTCGCGCCCAACGATCGCGATGATGCCGGAACGCTACGACATCGGCTCCCCGACCCCCTGCGCCTATATCCGGCTGCTGCAGCCGCTGAATCATCCCGCCAGCGGTGGCGGCGCCCGGGTGGCGATGACCGACGCGAAATCGATCTTTCGTTATGAGACAGACATCATCGTCACCCAGCGGCACTCGCTGCCCGACCTGGAAACCGCCGACGCGCTGATTGCCCACGCGAAGCGAACCGGTGCCGCACTGATCTACGATCTGGACGACGACCTGATCGGTATCCCTTCGACCCATCCCGATGCCGCCGAACTGCGGCCGCTTGCCCGGGTCGTTCGCCGCATGCTGGAAAGGGCCGATCTCGTCTGGCTTTCCACCGATCGCCTGAAGCAAAGCGTGGCCCATATCAGGCCAGATGCGCTAGTGATCGAAAACCGCCTGGATGACCGGATATGGACCGGGGCGGAGTCATCGCAAGGCTTCCGCGACGACCCCATCCGCATTCTGTGCATGGGCACCAACACACACAACCGCGACTTCGCGCTGATTGAGCCGGCGCTGTTTCGATTGAAAGAAGCCTATGGCGACCGGGTGGCAATCGACGTTCTGGGGATGACCGCCGCCCCTGCCCTCGCACCAGGGCTGAACCGGATCGGGCCGCCGATCCAGGCCAGCCGGTCGTATCCGGGGTTCGTCAACTGGCTGACATCGGTGCAGCCGCGCTGGCATATCGGGCTCGCGCCGCTGCTCGACACACCGTTCAACCACAGCAAATCACCGATCAAGACGATGGACTACGCCGCATTGGGCCTGGCCATGCTGGCATCCGACGTGCCGGTTTATCGGGGCTCCCTGGCCGACGGGACCGCCGGTCAACTGGTCGCGAATAACCCAACCGCTTGGTATATCGCGCTGGATTGGCTGATTCGCGACCAGAAACTGCGCCGCACCCTGGCCGGCCGGGCGCGGGCGGCGTTTCTGGACCGGGCAACCCTGGCCAGCGATCCATCGCCGCGGCGGGCGTCCTGGGAAAGGCTGTTGGGTTCGCCATCCCGCACGGACTTGCGGGATAGCGCACCCTCCTTAACTATACAGGATGAACAAAATCGCCCTGTTACCCCAAAGAGGCGTCATCGCGATCGAGGGTGACGACCGCGTTGACTTCCTGCAAGGCCTGGTATCGAACGATGTCGAGGCCGTCAGCCTGGATCACGCGATCTGGGCCGCGTTGCTGACGCCGCAAGGCAAATGGCTGGCGGATTTCTTCATCTTCGCCGACGGGGACCGCTTGCTGCTGGATTGCGAAAGCGCGCAAATCCCGATGCTGCTGCAACGCATGGCACGGTACCGGCTGCGAATGAAAGTCGCTTTGCGGGCGGAGCCGGACATGTTCGTCGCCGTCACCTGGGGCGGACGACCGGACGTGGCGGGCGTTGTGGCGCCGGACCCAAGGCTGTCGGATTTCGCCTGGAGGGTTCTGGCCAGCACCGCGCTGGCCGCGAACGCGACTCCGGAGGACTGGGACGCGTACCGGCTTCAGGCCGGACTACCGGACGGATCGAAGGATATGGAAGCGGATCGCAGCGTCCTGCTCGAAGCCGGCTTCGACGAACTGGCCGGCGTGTCCTGGACCAAGGGCTGCTACATGGGTCAGGAACTGACCGCCCGCACAAAATACCGCGGCCTGGTCAAACGCCGCCTGGTGCCGGTTGACGTCGCTGGTCCGTTGCCTGCGGGCGGCACCCCCGTGCTGAAAGACGGCATCGAGGTGGGCACAATGCGATCGGGCCGCGGCGATATCGGGCTCGCATCCTTGAGGCTGGACGCCGTCGGCGGTGGCCTTGTGTGCGGGGAGGCAACACTGACGGCCAGGGTTCCTGCCTGGATGCGGCTGCGCGACCCCGTCGGCGCCGGTGCTTAATTTTGGCAGAGTCGCACTCGTCGATAGTTGGGTCTGTCGGTCACGAGGGTGCCTGACGCCTTTGCTTGCGATAGCGGGATTCGATCGCGCCGCACCGGCGTCGGTGTCGCTGGTTGATCTTTTCGATCAGGGATCCTTGCCTTCCGGCCTGCGGGGCAGTGTCTCGCGCAGCATTTCGACAACGTCGCGCGCTGTCAGCATGAGCAGACCCGGTTGGTGCACGGCTCGCTGCTCGGCGATGAACAGCATGGCCAGCATCACCATGGCTACGTGATGGTGCCAGGCTCGCCAGACAAGCGCCTGATAGTCCGCCAGGCCGCATTCGCCGTTGGCATCCTCGAATGTTCGCTCGGTCCAGAACCGCTGTCCCTGCATCTGTGCCAGGCGCAGCACCCGGGGATCGGCGGCGGCGTTGGGCAAGCTGTAATTGACCGTCCTTTCGCACCTCACCTCTCGCCCTACGGTCGGGTGCCAGCAGCAGGGCGCGTCCTCCTCACGTCCCACAGCCAGACCGGGCGGTGTGGGATGTCGACCGGCAGCGCGGCGCGTGTGCT
>JAJZEV010000283.1 GCA_021805665.1 Pseudomonadota bacterium | reverse complement strand
AATCCATCTGCCGCAGGCGTTCCTGCTCCGACACCGTCATCGTCATGTCGATGATCGGCGGCTCTTCCTTCGGCGGCTGCGGGCCGTCTTTCTTCGACGCGAACGCCTCCGCGACCCGGCGAGAAGCAGGCGGTGCCCGTTCGGGTTTGGGCTTCTTCCGGGCGTCCATCAGCGCCATCGCGGCGGCCTGTTCGGCGGCGGCCGGGTCGCGCCAGAACAGCGCGAACGCCTGGTCGAACACGTCCTGATGCTCGTGACGGTGGATCATCGCGGTCCGCAACGCGGTGCGGGCCTGGGTTTTGGAGGCCAGGTCGATGCGTGTCAGTGCCTCCTGCGCCGCGATCGCCTCCGCCGGCCCCACCGGCAGCCCCGCTCGGCGGAGCAACCGGGCAAAGTGCATGACGTTGGCGGCGATGCGCGGGTTGGGCTGGGAGAGGGGGTCTTGGGTCGCGGACATTCGGGCAATAAGGAGGACAGAGGACGCGCCAGTGCAAGGGGTGTGGGCGCTTCGGCAGGGCAATCGGGTGAATGAGTGCGTGACAAACCTCTGATGTGCTGAATCTATGCCGATCCTCGGTTCGCTAAGCGGGGAACGGCGATGGGCGACGCAACAACGGACTGCGGTGCATTCGACGAAACGGTTGTCTTTTTGAGTCATTTCAGGGACCTCCACGACCCGCGCCAGCAAGGGAAGGTGACTTACCCGCTCGATGAGGTTCTGCTCTTGTGTCTGATGGGGGGGCGTGCCGGGGTCGAGGCTTTCACTGAGATCGCCTTGTTCGGCGTCAAGAAGCTCGCATTGCTTCGCCGCTTCCGCCCCTTCAAAGATGGCACGCCGGACCATGGTCACCTGAGCGATATCTTGGCGGTGCTGGACGCCGACCGGTTCCAGCGGTGATTCGTCGCATCGGTGGCTGCGTTGACCGGCGTTCCAGCCGGGGCGATCGCCGTCGATAGCAAGACCGTGCGCCGATCCAAGGACGGCGGCAACGCTGCCATCCATATGGTTTCCGCCTTCGCCGCCCGCCAGCGTCTCGTGCTCGGCCAAGTCAAAGTGGCCGAAAAATCCAATGAGATCATCGACAAGAAGACCGATTACGTCCTGGCGTTGAAAGGCAACCAAAGCTCATTGCGCGAGGACGTCGAGCTCTTCGTTGCCGAACAGAAAGCCAATGGCTTCAAGGACACCACGATCAGTCAGGACACCACCATCGATGCCGATCACGGCCGCATCGAAACCCGAACCACCACCGTCATACATGATGTCGGCTGGCTCCAGAAGCGCCATGCATGGCCGGACCTGAAAGCCGTCATCATGGTCGAAAGCCGCCGTGAGATCAGCGGAAAAGCCGAGACGGAGACGCGGTTTTATATCACCTCGCTGAAGATGCCGGCGCACCTCCTCGGGCCGATCGTGCGCAGTCACCGGGCCATTGAGAACAGCCTGCATTGGGTTCTGGACATGGTCTTCCGCGATGACGAGTGCCGCATTCGTACCGAGCACGCCCCGGCCAATTTCACTACCATCGAGCACATGGCCCACAACCTGCTCAGAACGGCTCCAGGCAAGAACTCCTTGCGTGGTAAGCGTAAGGCCGCAGGGCGGGATGACGAGTTTCTTGCAAGCCTCATTACTGGATGAAAAATTCACCCGATCCCCCTGGTCTTCCCGGGTCTTCCCCGAACATTGCCCGGGCGCTAAAGATGGAAACCGGCGGGGTCACCCGCCGAAGTCGTTCCGCTGGCCTGCTTCAACCGCTGGAGGACCCGTTGGTGGACGCAACCGCATTCGACCAGACCATGCGGCTTCGAACCGAGGACATCCTGGCCCGCTGCACAAGCTGCGGCGTGTGTGCTGAGGTCTGCCCGATGCCCGCCCCGGCCGGCCTGGATACCGCCAGCCCACAGGCGCTGACCGCCGGAATCCTGGGCCTGCTGCGGGGGACCCCACATGCCGGCGCCAGCCGATGGGCGGAGGTATGTTCAGGCACCGGCCACTGTATTCCGGCCTGTCCGCACGGCGTGAATCCACGGTCGATGCTGGCGCTCGCCCGGGTTGCCACGCAGGCGGCCATCCCGTTGTCCGACAGGCGCCAAACCGGCTTCACCCGCTTCGGGGCGATGACGAAGGGAGTACGGGTACTGTCGCGGCTGCAGCTTCCGCCCGATATGCTGGCCAGGTTCGCGGATCACCAGGAACCGGAGCCGGAGGTGGTGTTCTACACCGGCTGCAACGTGCTGAAGACGCCGCATATCGCGCTGCTGGCGCTGGATATCATGGACGCGATGGGCATCCGCTACCAGGTCATGGGCGGGCCGTCCGCCTGTTGCGGGGTGCTGCAGTTCGGTGCGGGCGATCTGCCAACCGCTGGCCGGGTCGCAGGCCGCACCATCGACCGGCTGGCCGCCGCCGCGCCGCGTGCGCTGTCGTGGTGCCCGACATGTCAGGTGCAACTGACCGAGGTTGCCGCGGCGCCCGGGCGGGACTCCGGCCTGGATATGGTGCCCTTCGTCCGGTTCCTGGCCGAACATCTGGACGTGCTACGTCCGTTGCTGCGCCGGCGGGTGGAAAAACGGGTGGGCCTGCACGAACATCCAGGCAACCCCGGCGTGCCGGAAGCGGCGAAGGCGATCCTGTGCGCCATCCCCGGATTGGATTTCGTCGATCTGGAACAACCGCGCGTCGGCTATATGTGCAACAAGCTGGCGCCGCTGCCGGCGTTCAAACAGGATCTGCACCGTAACCAGTTGCAGGCCGCGGCCGCGGCCGGGGTGACCGCGCTGGCCGGCATCTACCATGCCTGCCATCGCGAACTGTGCAGCCACGAACGGGACTGGCCGTTCGAGGTCGTGAATTTCCTGGAACTGGTCGGGGAGAGCATGGACCTGCACCGCCCCGACCTGTTCAAGCGCCTGAAGATCATGCAGGACGTCGATGCGATCCTGGCGGATAGCGCCCCGGCGATCGTGTCCAGCGGGCTGGATATCGACGAGGCAAGGGACGTGATCCTGCGCGACATGCTTGGCGAGCAGCCGTTGCCCCTGCGCTCATAGCGCGTGGATTATAGCGCGCGAGAGCTATTATTGAAACATAGGCGGCTGGCGAGGCTCATCGATGCGCCGCAAACTATCCGTCTGAGGAAGCCCGTGCAGTATGTCATCCGATTGGCTTCGCAGCGGGTCGCTCCGATCGGGAAGCGGCAACTCATGCTGGCAGCCGCCGGCATTGGTGCCGACTTGGCCACCAGCGACCGGTTGGCTTGCGTCATCCAGGAAAACCGGGGGCGTTTGAATCGCGCTTGGGGGCGAGGCGCAATCCTCCGCCGGCGCCGCGGCGGCGGCCAGAAAAATCAACGGAACGACCGAAAGCGTATTCCAGCGCATGGCATTCCCTTAGTTATCGCCGCCAGCGGGCGGTGTCAGGCTAGCCAGCAGGGCCGGAATGAACACCAAACTGGCCAATAATGTACACCCCAGACTGATCAGCAGCAATTCACCCATGCTCGCGGTGCCGGGATGGGCGGACAGCGCCAGCGACCCGAACGCCGTGGCGGTCGTCAGTGCCGAGAACAGGATCGCCCGGGCAGTCGCACTACCCAGCGGATGGGTCTGTCCGGACCGCCAGTTCATCACGAAGTAAATGTTGAACGAAACGCCGACCCCAAGCAACAACGGCAATGCAATGATATTGGCAAAGTTCAGCGGCAGCGGCAGCACCACCGCGATCAGCAGCGTCAGCAGCGCGGACATAAGCAACGGGGCCATCACCAGAACGGTGTCCAGCACCCGGCGCAGCAGCGCCAACAGCAGCACCGCGATCGCGATCACCGCGTAAATCGCCGCCTGACGGAACGCGCCGACGATCGTCTCGGCGGTCGCCGCGATGGTCACCGCGGAACCGCCCGCATTGGGGGCGACAGCGGTGACCTGTGCCACGAACGCCTTCAATCCGGTGGGTGACTGAGCCTCTGGTTTAGGGTTTACCTGCACCCGGGCCCGGCCGTCCGGCAGCAGCCAGTCACGGGCAAAATCGGCGGGGATCGACCCCAATACGATCGGTTCGGCGTCCAAAGCCAGCCGCAGATGAACAAGCTGGGCTGGCAGAAACCGGGTCAGTGCGGTGTTGGCCGCCATAAGGTCGGCGTCAGGGGCGGTTTGCAGCCGCCGCAAATCGCCGGCCAGCAGCGCCAGCGGGTGATCCTTGGCCAACTTCGGCAACGCCGGATCGATCTGCGCCAGCGCGGTCTTCGCCGCCAGGCGGATCTGCTCCGCCGTTATCGGCGCGGCGGCGCCGTGCGGCGCCAGGGTCGGCGCCAGTATGGTATTGGCATCGGCGATGACCGCCAGCTTCTCCTGCTGATCGGCCGGCACGAAACTATCGATGCTGATCGTCCCCGCGACGCTCGGTAATACGTCCAGCTTGTCCGACAACGTGGCCGCTGCCGCGGCATTAGGCGTAAGGATATCGATAGTATAGGGATTGGTAAGCGGATTGTCGATCAGATCGCGCAGCGTCCGCATCGCCTCGGTGTGCGGGTTCTTGGTGTCCAGCGGGTCGGAGTCGAACCGCAGCATGGGCGATGCGGCGACGGCAGCGGCGGCCAGCACCCCGAACCCGATCAGGACCGGCTTGCGCCAGCGTACGATTTCGGCATCCATCCGCGCCCCGAACGCGAAGCCCACCTCGGCGGCTTCGCCACGCGGGCGGAACACGGTGATCGCAGCGGGCAGGAAACCCAACGTGCAGATGAACGCCATGATCATCCCGGCGCCGGCGATCAGCCCCAGTTCGGCCACGCCCTCGAATGCCGTGGGTACGAACGCCAGGAATCCGGCCGCGGTCGCCAGGGCGGCGATCAGTATCTGAAGACCCACGCGGCGGGCCGTCTCGCTCATCGCCCTTTCCGGGTCGCCAATCTCGAAGCGGAACTCCCGGTACCGCACGGAGAACTGGATGGCGAAATCGACCGCGATGCCCACGAACAGCACGCCGAATCCAACCGACACCAGATTGAGTGTCCCGACCGCGAGTGCCGCGAACAGCACCGTCAGCATCAGCCCCAGGACCAGCGTCATCAGGATCGGCAGGATCAGACGCCAGGAGCGCACGGCGAGGAACAGCCACAGCGTGATCAGCACCAGGCTGCCGATCAGACCTTTGACCGCGCCCTCGGCGACGGTGGAAAACTCCTCGTCCGCCAGGGCCACCTGACCGGTGATGCGGACATGGGCCTCGCCCGATTTCACGAATGGCAGATCGGCGATAACCGCGCGCATCGCGTCGGTGGCCGCACCGCCAGGCTGTAAAGAGCCGAAATCCTGGTTCGGCTGCACCAGCACGAACCGGTAGGGGCCTGCCAACTCGCTCAGTCCGCCGCCCAGCAGCGTTTCCCAGGAAAGCGGCCGTGGATGACCATCCAGCGCATCCGCCAATGCCTGATGAAAGCCGCGGATCGGCGCGAGATAGGGGGAGAGATCGGCGTCGCCCTGCGTGACGCCCATGCCCAGCAAGGACAGTGCCGAAAACAGCCCGCGCGCCGAGGGGTCGGCGACGAGCTGCCCCAGGAATGGCTGTGCATCGATGGTCTGGTCCATCAGTGCCGATAATTGCTTGGGCTGCAGGAATAGCAGGCCTTCTTTCTCCAGGAACGGGTTGGAGTCCGGCCGCCGAACGGTCTGGAAATGCGTCCTGTCGGCCGACAGCCGGGTTAGCAGTTCATTGGCGGTGGCATCCGCTTCCTCGGGGATGCGGGCGTCCACCACCGCGACCAGCAGGTTGGTGAACTGCGGGAAGTCCTTGTTCATTTCCACGGCCTGCTGGCGCCACGGCAAACTGGACTTGAACAGCAGATCGGTGTCGGTGCTGACCCCCAGCGTGAACGAGGCGATCCATCCGGCGCAGATCATCATGACCACCCCGCCCAACAGAACGTACCAGGCGTGACGGCGGCTAAAATCGACCAGACGGACGAGAACGCGGATCAGCATGCGATAAATCAGCCTAATCAGAGGGCAAGCGGCACCTGATAGTCGCTACCCCCGCGCCGGTCCATCGTGAACGCGATCAATCCCGGGATTGGCCGCTCCGTCGGAAATCGAGGCTTGAGCGGATCGCGCAGCACCTCTATACCCGCCGCTTCGCGCGGCCGGTCGGGATCGGCGGCGCCAGTAAGGAACCAGACCATGAAGCCGGGCATTCACCCAGAGTATCACGACATCAACATCGTCATGACCGACGGAACCGAGTTCAAGACCCGCTCTTGCATGGGCAAGGCAGGCGATACGCTGCGCCTGGACATCGACCCCAAGTCCCACCCGGCCTGGACCGGCGTGCAGCGCATGATGGACACCGGCGGCCAGGTTGCGAAGTTCAACAAGAAGTTTGCCGGCCTGGGCATCAAGAAGTAATCCTCCCCGTCCGTCGCCGCGATCCTGGCAACCGGATCGCGGCGCGGATTCAGGCTTCCAGAGCCGCATCCCAATATAGAAAGTCGAGCCAGGTTCGGTGCAGGTTCTCCCGGGCGACATGCCACTTGGCAGCCTCGTCGATCTGGTGTGGGGTGGGCTCGACCGGAACGGATCGCAGGCGCAACCCGCTGTCTTTCAGAGACCGGCTGCCCTTGTACAAGTTGTCGGCCTGACAACACGTCACGACATTGGACCAGCTGGTCACCCCGCCCCTGCTGCGGGGTATGACGTGGTCGAATGTCAGCTCCTTCGCCGGCAGCGTGTCGCCGCAATACTGGCAACTGAACCGGTCGCGCAGAAACACATGATACCGGGTGAATGCCACTTTCCGGCGCTTATGGAAGCGTTTCAGCGCCACGACCGAGGGGATGGCGAAGGACTGGCGGCTGGAGTGGACCTCCATATCGTAGTTGATGACGGGATTGACCCGCTCTTGCAGCACCGCCACCAGGGCGTCCTGCCAGGACCACACAGATAACGGGCCCCAACTCAACGGCTGCATATCGGCATTCAGAACAAGCGTCTGAAGGTTCGGGATATGGCTCATGGCCACAGCCCCGCGAATGAGGCATTTAAGGAAAACCGCGATCCGCCGGCAGGCAAAGGCAACTCCCTTGCTTCTGGCGCGTGATATCCGGCAAACAAGCGAATCGCCGAGAAATCCCGCGCACCCACTCTTCCACCTAGGGATGACAGATCGGCAGCCAACCCGCAACCCGCGCCAACAGCATAGCGCTACAGTTCATTGTTTCGTCACCTGAATTTCGTGGTGCGAGGCATGCTTATTCGTGCAGGTCACCCTCTTGAACCCAGATATTGGCGATCCTAATTTAGCGGCGTCGGGAATGCCCATACGGGGTTTCCGGGAATTCGATCGCCGGGCCGGCCCATCCGGGCGGCCCCTGACCAGTGACCTTGCTTCGCAGGAGGTTTGTTATGACAACCGTTGACTTCGCACCGCTGTTCCGTACCGCCATCGGCTTCGACCGGCTGGCCCGCCTTGTCGATACGGCCGCATCCGGCCAGGATGCACAGTCCTATCCCCCTTACAATATCGAAAAGACCGGGGATGACACCTATCGTCTCACCATGGCCGTTGCCGGGTTCCGTCCCGAAGACCTCGATCTGACTGTGAAGGACAACACACTGATCGTGTCCGGGCGGGTTGCGAACGATGGCCCAAGGGCTGAAATCCTGTACCGCGGGATCGCCGGACGGGCGTTCGAACGCCGATTCGTCCTCGCCGACCATATCGTCGTAGAGGGTGCCGACGTACAGCTCGGTTTACTGCATGTCGGGCTGAAGCGAATCGTCCCCGAGGCGTTGAAGCCCCGCAAGATCGTCATCGGCAATGCCGCGCCGACAGCGATCGCCAACGACTCGACCGCGGCCGCACACGCGGCTTGATGCGCGAAGGGGCCGGGCAACCGGCCCCCTTCTTTACCCCGGTCGCTTGAAGAAGGCGTCCGCCGCGCTGCGGTGATTGTTCTTACGGCCGATATCGGCCTCCGCGCGGGCGATTTCTCCGCGCAGTTCCTCGATATAAAGCCGCAATTCGTCGATCCCCAGACTGTCCAGCGGCAGCGGTTCCAGGCGTCTGCGCCTTGGTGGAGGGGCATCGTCTTCCAGTGCCATTTCGTTCTCCTTCAGTGGTTTGCCGACGGGCGAACGTCTGCCATGCGGCATCATTCGATCATAATACCGCCAAAGCCGCTTGACCCACCCCCTTTGGCTTGTCATATCCGCCACTTGCCCGCGGATACGACCTGTCACCTGCGCTGGTTGGCCTGCAAGCGACAACGTCAGAATGAAAAACATCCGCCGGCGACCCTGAGAGTGTGAAAGCCATGACCCTTCCGCTGATGCCCAAGGCCACCGCCGTGTGGCTGATTGAAAAAACCGCCCTGACCTTCACCCAAATCGCGGAGTTTTGCGGGATGCACCCGCTGGAGGTTCAGGCCATCGCCGATGGCGAGGTTGCGCAGGGGATTGTCGGCTACGACCCGGTCGCCAACATGCAATGCACGCTGGATAACATTCGGCGCTGCGAACGGGATCCGAACGCCCGCCTGAAGCTCATTGCCAGCACAATGCCGATGCCAAAGCGGCTTCGCGGGTCCCGTTATACGCCCGTGGCCAAGCGGAACGACCGCCCGGACGCGATCGCGTTCCTGCTGCGAAACTTTCCGCAGTTGACGGAAGCCCAGGTTGGCAAGCTGCTTGGAACCACGAAGGACACGATTCAGAAGGTGCGGGAGCGTACTCACTGGAACAGCGCGAATATCAAGCCGCGCGACCCGGTGATCCTGGGGCTTTGCACCCAAACCGATTTGAATGCCGCGGTGCTGCAGGCCAATGACCGTTTGCAGCGGGAAGGGCGGGCCGTTCCCCTGCCGCCGCCGCCGGAGGCGGACGAAGCCGCCTGACCGGCGTGACGGGGTGGATCGAACGGTGTCCGATCAGTTGACCAGGGGGCGTATCCTTTCCATCTCTTCCTTCAGTCGCAGCTTTTCGAGTTTAAGTCGCATGAGGGCGTCCGTATCGGGTTGCGGGCGATGGTCTTCGTCGAAAATTCTCGTTTCGAGCGATGCATGCCGTTCCTTTAACGCGTCGAGACGGGTATTCAGGCTCATGGACTGGGTACCTCCGTATTTGACCGGTTGGCTGCCAGGGGTCACCGCAGTGACCGCGGCGGAACAGCGTAACGCCATTGCCATGGCGTTTGCCAGCCGGAAACGGGCGCGCGTAGTTCAATCTCAATTTTCTATCGTGGGTTGTGCCTATGCTTAACGATAGGGACTCGTTGCTCCGTAAACTCCATGGCTTGCGTAGCGAACATCGCGACCTCGATACAGTGATCACACGCCTTGCCGATCAGGGCGCATCGGACCAGTTGCATTTGCAACGCCTGAAGAAGCGCAAACTGATGCTGCGCGATGAAATCGCCTGGCTGGAAAGCCGGCTGATCCCGGACAGTATTGCCTGATATGGACGATATCGCCGCCCCGTTGATCGGAATCATCATGGGCAGTCAGTCGGACTGGCCGACGATGACCCACGCCGCCGAGATGCTGACCAAACTCCGCATCCCGCACGAGGTTCGCATCGTGTCCGCGCACCGCACGCCCGACCGCCTGCGGGAGTATGCCAATACCGCGCGCGATCGCGGTCTGCGGGCAATTATCGCCGGGGCTGGGGGTGCAGCCCATCTGCCGGGCATGTGTGCCGCCTGGACCCCGCTGCCCGTGCTGGGTGTGCCGGTGGAATCGCATGCCTTGAAGGGCATGGACAGCTTGTTGTCGATCGTGCAGATGCCAGCGGGCATTCCAGTTGGCACCTTGGCGATCGGTCGGGCCGGCGCCGTGAACGCGGCATTGCTGGCAGCGGCGATGCTGGCGACGACCGACCCGGCGCTGGCGGTTCGGCTGGATGCCTTGCGGGCCGAGCAGACCAGTGCGGTCGCCGAAATGCCGGTTTCGATCCCCGTATGACCCGGTTTCCGCTTCCGCCCAACGCCACCATCGGATTGGTCGGTGGCGGGCAGCTTGGCCGCATGTCCGCGCTGGCCGCCGCGCGCCTGGGATATCGCTGCCATATCCTGACCCGGGAAACCGACAGCCCGGCCGCCCAGGTCTCTCACGCCGTGACGATCAGCGATTACAGCGATCCGGTGTCATTGCGCGCCTTCGCCGATGCGGTCGACGTCATCAGCTTCGAGTTCGAGAATGTCAGCGCCGAGGGGCTGGACCTGCTGAGTTCCATCCGTCCGGTGCGTCCCGCGCCGTCGGTGCTGCGGATCAGCCAGGACCGGATCGACGAAAAGACCTTCCTTAACAATGCCGGCGTGGCGACGGCGCCATGGGCGGCGGTGTCCTCGCGCCAGGAACTGGACGATGCGGTGGGTCGGCTGGGATTGCCGGCGGTGCTGAAGACGACTCGCCTGGGCTACGATGGCAAGGGCCAGGCGATGCTGCGCTCGCCCGAAGACCTGGATGCCGCGTGGGAACGCCTCAGTCCCCGGCCGCTGGTGCTGGAAGGTTTCGTCGATTTCGCCCGGGAGATCAGTGTGGTGATCGCCCGCGGGGCCGACGGATCGGTTGCCGCGTTCGATACCGTGGAGAACCGGCACCGGAATCACATTCTGGACCTGACACTGGCTCCGGCCCGTATCGCTCCCTCGGTCGATCAGGCGGCGCAGGCGATCGCCCACCGAGTGGCGGAGGCATTGGACCTGATCGGCCTGCTGGCGGTGGAAATGTTCGTGGACAACGCGGGCAAGGTGCTGGTCAACGAAATCGCGCCGCGACCGCATAATTCCGGCCACTGGACGATAGACGCCTGCCCGGCGAGCCAGTTCGAGCTGCATATCCGAGCGATTGCGGGTTTACCGCTGCTGCCGGCGAGACGGCACGCGGATGCGGTGATGAAGAACCTGATCGGTCCCGAGGGCATGGCGCTGTGGCCCGCGGCACTGGCGGAGCCGGGTTTGATCCCGCATCTGTATGGTAAGGCCGAGGCGCTGCCGGGGCGGAAAATGGGGCATGTGACGCGGCTGTTTCCGCGCGGCGCCCTGCCGGGGGATTTCGGGATCGAAGCGGCTTTGGGTCCGCTGGCGGAAGGCTAGGCCGGCGGGGTTTCTGGTTGTCTCGTCTTTCCGGGACTGTTCCGCTCCCAACGCCGAAGCGCGGATGGCCGGGACCGCGCCCGGCCATGACGGCCGCAGTCAGCCGTGCTGCGGCATTGCCTGTGGGATGATCGTGGTCACGATCGAGGCGTCCAGGGCCTCGTAGTCGTGATAGCCGATGGTTTGATACAGTTCCGCGCGCGTCTGCATGTCGTCCACCACGTTCTGGGTGCCGCCGTCGCGCTTGATGGCGGCATAAAGTTTGGCCTGGGCCTTGTTCGCCACCCGCAGCGAACTGACCGGCCAGATCACCATCTTGTAGCCCATCGCCTCGAACTCGCTGGCGGTGAAGAACGGGGTGCGGCCGAATTCGGTCATGTTGGCCAGCAGCGGGACGCCAGGCAATCTGGCCGCCACTTCCTTGAACATGTCCGCATTGGTCAGGGCTTCGGGGAAGATCGCGTCGGCGCCGGCTTCCATGAACAGTTTGGCGCGGGCCACCGACCCATCGATGCCCTCCGAAGCCGCCGCATCGGTGCGCGCGATAATGACCATGTGCCGGCGCGCCCTGCGGGCGGCGGCGATCTTGGCAGCCATATCGTGTGGATCGGCCAGCCGCTTGTCGTTCAGGTGGCCGCATTTCTTCGGCAGCAACTGATCCTCGATCTGCACGGCGGCTCCGCCGGCATCCTCGAAGCTGCGGATCATGTGCATCACGTTCAGTGTCTCGCCATACCCGGTGTCGCCATCGACCAGGATCGGCAGGCCGGTCGCCCGGGCGATCTGGCGGACGAAGAAGCAGACCTCATCGACGGTAATCATGCCCAGGTCGGGGATACCCATGGAGGCGGTCATCGCCGCGCCGGACAGATAAAGACCCTCGAACCCCGCCGCCTTCGCCTGTAGTCCGGCCTGGCCGTTATGCGCGCCGGGAAGCTGGACAATGCCCGGACGGGCGAGCAGGGCGCGGAAGCGGTCGCCAGCCGGGGCGGAGGGAAGATCGTCGGCAACGAGGTACGTCATGCGGGGACTCCTTTTACGGACCCGGATACAAGATCGGGGGACGAAAGAACAGGGCGCCTCCATCGAGTCCGACAACGGACACCGGCATGCGTCCTGTCCCAGCGGCGGACCCCTGGTTCATGCGGCTTCGCCCCCACCTCGAACCGCTCCCTTTGCCCGCCGCCGAAACCTACGCCAAACTCCGGAAAACGCGCCAGCAGGAGTGAAACCATGATCCAAGGCATCCACCGCTATCCCCCGATGGACCGGGTAATTTACGGCATCCCCCTGACCGAAGCCCTGGCGGACGAGGTCGCGCGCCTGAACGCCAAGGCGGTCTATGTCATGGCCAGCGGCACCCTGAACCGTCAGACCGATGTCATCGACAGCGTCCGCCACGTTCTGGGCAACCGCCTCGCCGGGGTCTGCGCCAAAATCGGCGCCCATACGCCGCGTACCGACGTGGTCGCCGCCGCCAACGAAGCCCGCGCCGCCAAGGCGGACCTGATCCTGACCGTGGGCGGCGGATCGGTTACCGACGCCGCCAAGATGGTCGGCCTGTGCCTGGGCAACGATGTTACCCGGCCGGCGGATCTGGACCGGTTTCGCGCGAACGTCACCCCGGACGGCAACACCGAACGCCCGCCAGTCAACCCGCCCCGGGTGCGCTCCATCGACGTGCCCACCACCCTGTCCGCCGGGGAGTTCACCCCGTTCGCCGGCTGCACCGACACCGAACGGAACGTGAAGGAGAGTTTCGGTCACGCGCTGATGATGCCGCAAGCGGTGATCCTGGACCCGGCCATCACGGTCCACACGCCGGAGTGGCTGTTTCTGTCCACCGGAATCCGGGCGGTCGATCATGCGGTGGAAGATATCTGCTCGATCAACCCGACACCGTTCTCCGATGGCATGTCGCTCCAGGCGCTTCGGCTGCTAGCGGCCGGCCTGCCCGCCGTAAAGGCCAACCCCGCCGATCTCGACTCGCGCCTGAGCTGCCAGCTCGGCGCCTGGATGTCGATCATGGGATCGCAGAACGGGGTCGCCAAAGGCGCCAGCCACGGCATCGGCCATGTGCTGGGCGGCACCGCGCATGTTCCGCACGGCTACACCTCCTGCGTGATGCTGCCGGTGGTGCTGCGGTTCAACGAACCGGTCAATGCCGAACGCCAGCGCTGGGTCAGCGAGGCTTTGGGCCGCCCCAACGACAGCGCCGGCGATGCGGTGGCGGCGCTGATCGCCAGCCTGGGCCTGCCGGGAACCCTGCGCGATGTCGGCGTGAAGCCGGAACAACTGGACGAAATCGCGGCGGGATCGATGCACGACCGTTGGGTCCACACCAATCCCCGCAAGATCGACGGCCCCGCGGCCGTGCGCGCCCTGTTGGACGCAGCCTGGTAGGGCTAAAGATACCCTGCCCCGGCCTCTTCAGCGAAACGGCCGGGATCGCCTTCCCACACCACCCGGCTATGCTCGATCACATACACCCGGTCGGCATGCGGCAGCGCGAACGTCACGTTCTGTTCGCCCAGCAGCACGGTAATGTCGGTAGTTTGCCGCAAGGTCTCCATCGCTTTCGACAACTGCTCCAGGATCACCGGCGCCAGCCCCAGCGTGGGTTCATCCAGGATCAGCAGTTTCGGCTTCATCATCAGCGCCCGGGCGATGGCAAGCATTTGCTGCTCGCCGCCCGACAAAGTGCGGGCGGCCTGGCTCTGGCGGGATTTCAGGATCGGAAACAACTCGAACAGCCAGTTCAGCTGCTTCGTCGCCTCCTGCAGCGTCTGGTGCTGGCCGCCGAGGTCCAGATTTTCCCGCACCGACATGTCCCCGAACAGTTCGCGTGTTTCCGGGCACTGCACGATCCCGTCGCGGGCGATCCCGCCGGGGGTCTTGCCAGCCAGCGCCTTGCCGCGCCACTCGATTGAACCAGAATGCGGCACAAGACCGGAGATGGCGTTGAACAACGTCGTCTTGCCCGCACCGTTCAGCCCGACAACCGACACGAACTCGCCTTCGCCGACATGGATCGAGACATCTTCCAGCGCCGTCGCCTTGCCATACAGCACGCCCAGGCCGCGCACATTCAGCAGCGGCGTGCGGTCCTTGCCGGCACGATCCGGGCGGGCGGCGGTTTCGATCTTGCCGCCCAGATAGACCCGGCGAACCGTTTCGTTGCGCATGACCTCTTCGGCGCTGCCCTCGGCGACGTATTCGCCCAGATACATCGCCAGCACCCGATCGACCAGCGCGGCCACCCCCTTCACATTATGATCCACCAACAGCACCGCATGTCCATCTGCTCGGAAGCTTGCAATTAAATTAGAAAAATCAGCGACTTCGCCTGAAGTCAGGCCGGCGAAAGGCTCATCGACCAGCACCACTTTCGGGTTGCGGGCGATCGCCTTCGCCAGTTCAAGCCGGCGCAGATCGGCGAACGGCAGAGTGCGCGGCAGCCGGTGCATCACCGCCGCCAGCCCTACACGCGCGGCGATCTCCTCCGCCCGGCGGGTGACGCCATGGTCGGTCGCCAGCATCAGCAAATTGTCCGGCAACAGCGCCAGCTTGATATGTTCCAGGATCGTCTGCCGTTGCAGCGGGTGAGAATGTTGGAACACGATGCCCACACCCTGGCGGGCGATGCGGTGCGTCGGCCAGCCGGCGACGTCGGTGCCGCTGAGCTTCACCGACCCGGCGTTCGGCTTCTCGATCCCCATGATGCACTTCATCACGGTGGACTTGCCAGACCCGTTGGGCCCGATCAGACCGAGGATTTCCCCGGCGTTTATGGTGAACCCGATATCCTTGACCGCGACCAGCCCGCCGAAACGCTTGGTCAGGCCGGAGACTTCCAGAAGCGCGCTCATTCGCCGCCTCCCGATTGCAAAATTCGGCCCATGAAGCCACCCGGAAAGAACAGGATCACCACCAGGGCGACGGCTGAGACAACGAAGGTCGCCAGTTGCCCCAACGGCCGCAGCAATTCGCCCGCACCGATCAGGAAAATGGCCCCCACCGCGGCGCCGATGATGGTGCGCCGGCCGCCCAGCACCGCGGCGATGATGACGTTCACGCCGACCGCGATTTCCACCACGGTGCCGACCGAGGCGGTGCCCATATAGAAAATCAGCATCGCGCCGGCCAGTCCGGAAAAGAACGCGCTGATGCAGAAGGCCGCCAACTTGTGCTTGGCGACGTTGAAGCCCAGGGCGGCGGCTTCGGTGGCGTTCTGGCCGCTGGCTTGCAGGATCAGCCCGACCGGCGATTGCGCCAGCCCGAACAGGATGGCGCCGCTGACGGTCATGAAGACCAGCGCATAATAATAGTTGGTGCCGTCGTCGATCGACAGAACGTCGGGCAGGTCCAGCCCGATCTCGCCGCCGGTGATGCCGGCGAACAGCACGATCATGTTCTGCAGCAGCAACACCGCCACCAGCGTGACCAAGCCGAAGTAAGGCCCGGTCAGCCGCAACGCCGGGACCGCCAGAACCGCGCCGGCGATCACCGCGGCGAAAGCACCCGCGATCAGGCAGGCCGGAATCGGCCATAGCCAGTAGTGGTTCAGCAGAGCGGCGGTATAGGCACCAATGCCAATCAGGAAGCTGGGGCCGAAATTGACCTCCCCGGCGAAGCCGAACAGCAGGTCCCAAGACATGGCGAACACGGCGTAGTAATACGCCAGCGTCAGCAGCCCCAGGATATACCCGCCAACGCCCAGCGGCAGCAGCGCCATGACAATCAACGCCGGGACGGCGATCTGGAAAGTACGAGAACGGAACATCGTCTATCTCCTCCCCAGCAGGCCTTGCGGCCGCAGATAGACCACCAGCACCAGCAGCAGCAGCACCGGCACCGTACGGATCGACGGGGACACCAGATAGGCAGTCATCGTTTCCAAATAACCAACCACGTAGGCCGCCATCAACGAGCCGGAGACGCTGCCCAGCCCGCCCAGAACGACGATGGAAAAGGCGCTGGCGGTCAGGTTGCCGGCGTTGCCCGAACTGACGCCCAGGAAGGCGCCCAACAGCACGCCGGCAATGCCCGCCAGGATACCGTAAATCGCCCAGACCAGGATGTAGATGTTCGACATTTCGAACCCCAGCAGCGTCAGTCCGCGCGGGTTCATCGAAGCGGCCAGCAGCGACTTGCCGGTGCGTGTGCGGTTGACCAGCAGATACAGCAAGCCAATCGCGCCCCACGACAGCACAGCGGTCAGTATTTCGTTCCACGGTGTGCGCACGCCCAGGATCGTCACCACGCCTTCGATCAGCGGGCGCACGGTCTTGGGATTGTCGGTGAACAGATAGGCCACCGCCTCTTGCAGCATGATGCCCCACAGCAACGTTCCGGTGAGGACGAAAATCTCTTTCTCCTCCTTCGGGATCGCGCCGGAGTTCTGGATCGGCCGGACGATCACGCGATAGGTGAAGAACGCGCAGGCCAGAGCAGCGGCCACCCCGGCAAGAGCACCGATATAGGCCCCCGTTCCGAACGTGCCGGCCACCCACCAGGCGATGACCGCAGCCACCACCATGATCGCGCCATGCGACAGGTTCAACACGCCGGAAACACCGAAGATCAGGGTGAAACCGGTCGCGCCGAGTGCGTAGAGACTGCTGATCGCGAAGCCGTCGATCAGGATCTGCAAAGCGAGCATGGGACTCCGTGTGTTCTGTCCGCCACGATCGGGCGTTCCGACTTCGCCAGTTCCAGGCGTTCTGTTTTCGTCATGGCCGGGCGTGTCCCGGGCATCCGCGCGCCAACCGCCGAAGCGCGGCCGCCCGGGATAAGCCCGGCCATGAGGGCGAGAGAAGAAGTCCCACCCATCGACCCGTTACTGTGGCAGCTTGGTGAACGCCGGGAACACCATCTTGCCCGTGGCGACATTCGCCGGCCAGATCGTCACCGGATTGCCCTTCTGCCATTGCACCATCAGACCGGTGATGTAGCCCTCGCCGATCTTCATGCCGTGCGCGAACGTGTCTTCCTTCGGCAGGAACACGACGCGGCCGATGGTGCCGACATAATCGGTCTTTTCCATTGCCTCCACCATCTTGTCGGCATCGGTGCCGCCGGCCTTGCGGATTGCCTCGGCCCACATGAACACGTCGTCGTAGGACTGATAGGCGGCATAGCCCGGCAGGCTGCCGTACTTAGCCAAATACGCCTTGGCGAACGGGATGGTGTTCGGGGTCACCGCGACATCCGGTGCGGCAACCATGTTGAAGATCACGCCATCCGCCGCACCGTTGGTATCCTTCCAGAACGTGGCATTCGTGGCCTGGCTGGAAATGCCGTACATCGGCATCGGCACTTGCTGCTGCTGCCACTGCACGGTCGGCTGCACGCCCACATGGCTGATGCCGGTCACGA
>JAJZEV010000015.1:44409-62143 GCA_021805665.1 Pseudomonadota bacterium | reverse complement strand
GCAGCCCATCGCGCCGATACTTCATCCGCGTGATTTCAGTCCAGGCCATAATGTGTCTCCTCGTTGTCTTCGCAAACACGAGAGAATCGTAGCCGCTGAAGTCACGCAACAATTTTCGCTATCCAACCGCGCCGTCCGGCCGGCGCCCCCAACGGAGTGAGTAAGCTGAGGAGTCCGTTCCGGTTCCATTCCGGGTCAGCCTCTAAGGCGTTAAAATAGCGATGGGAGCCGTCTGTCATTCACCATTGTCATGGCCGTGCCTGGCGCGGCCACCCACGACTTCGTCTGTTCCGCGACCTTAAGTCATGGGTGGCCGGAACAAGCCCATCCATGACACATATCAAAAATTGAGGGATGGGCGCCCGATTTTAACGCCTGTGGGTCCTAAGATCCGACTTGAAAGTCGACAGTGACGGGCGCATGTATTGTCCCGGAATTGGGTCAAACGGTGGGGCATATGTCGGCGGCGTTGGAACGCGGCTTTCTGGATCGGGTCATCAACCGCGAGGGCCTGGTGGAGCCGGACCGCCTGAGTAACGTGTTCCGAGCGACCAAGAGCGAGTTGGCGGAGGCGTCGGGACTGTCGCGAGACGCGGTGTCCAAGACCCGGCGCCTACAGGCGCCCGCTACCCAGGCTCGGTTGCGAGAGGTCGCCGAGATCGTCAACCGTATTCTGCCCTGGTGCGGTTCGGTGCCGCAGGCATTCGCTTGGTACCGGTCGCAACCGATCCCGGCGTTCGGGGATCAGACCGCCGAGGATCTGGTGCGGGCGGGGCGATCGGAGCATGTGAAAAGCTATCTCGCCGGGATCGCCGTCGGCGGATACGCGTGAGGCTGAAGGGGTTCGTCTATCGGGCACATAATCCAAAATGGGCATTCGCGGCGAATTCCGGTGACGGGGCGGCCGTGACGGGCGGTCGATTCAACCCGGTTGGCATGCAAGCGCTCTATACCTCCCTGCGGTTCGAAACGGCGTGGCTGGAGGCGCAGCAGGGGTTTCCGTTCAAGGCCCAGCCGATGACGCTGTGTGCTTATGAAGTCGATTGCCAGGACGTGCTCGATCTGACGGACGCGGCGGTTCTGGCTGGTCAGGGGATTAGTCCCGCCGATCTTGGATGCGCATGGAAGGACCTGTCGGCGCGCGGCATCACGCCGCCGAGCTGGGCGATGACACAGCGGCTTGCCGGGGCCGGAACGGCCGGGATCATCGTGCCCAGCTTCGCCAGCGGTGCCGGCGCGGGGGACGTCAACGTCGTGTTTTGGCACTGGGCGGCCGATCCGCCGCATCGGGTGCGGGTGATCGACGATGCGGGCCGACTACCGAGAGATGGAAGATCCTGGCGGTAAACCTCGGGTGTCCTAGGTTTGCCCCCGCCTCAGACGCTCCCGATGGAGGTTATACAGGCCGGCCGCTGCTACGATCGCGGCCCCGAAGACCGTGCTCCAGGACGGTATTTCCCCGAACACCGCGTAGCCGGCGGCGCCGCCCCAGATCAGCATGGTGTATTCGTAGGGTGCCAGGGCGGATACCGGGGCTAAGCCATAGGCGACGGTGAACACGCAGTGGGCCAGGCCACTGGAAATGCCCAGGCCGGCCAGCACTAGCCAGATACCGAATGACCCGGCCAGCCCCGGCGGATACAGCGCCAGCAGGCAAAACCCCGCCAACCCGTGGGAAGCCATCAGCCAGAACGCCTGGCACTCCGCTGTTTCGGTGCGCGACAACTGGCGGGCCATGATGCGGGTAATCGCCATGCTGACGATGCCCGCCATCAACAGCGGCAGCGCCGGGTTCCATAACGACCCGCCGGGCCGCAGCATCACCAGAACGCCGCCGAACCCCAGAAGGGTGGATAGCATGCGCCGCCAGCGGATTTTCTCCCCCAGCATCGGGATCGCCAGCACGGTCATGATCAGCGGCGCGGTAAAGCCCAGCGCATAGGTGTCGGCCAACTGCATGTAGCGCCATGACAGATACCAGGCCGCGGTGGTGAACGAGGATAACGCCGCCCGCAAGACGACCATCTTCCACCGCACCGGGGCGATGCGGCGCCATCCGCCGGCATCGGTTCGCCAGGCGGTCACCGCCAGGATCGCGCCGGCGCCGAACAGGCCGCGCCACATCAGCACCCAGGCGACTCCAGTGGACAGAATGGCCCATTTCGCCGAGGCGTCCCCCAAGGCAAGCACCGCATAGGACAGCGCCACCAGCCCGATCCCGCGGATCGTGTCGGCGGCGTTGTCGGTCAGCACCCGCGCGGCCACCACGGCTCGTGACACGACGATTCCCCTTGGTTGTTAGCTATCACTTGCGGCGAAACCGGCCGCAAGGCAATCACCGCGCATGGAACCGGCCGAATACACCCTGATGGACGAGGCCGAGGGCCGGATGTGGTGGTATCGCGCGCTGCACCAGCGGCTGCTGGATGCTTTGGCCCCGGTGCGCGGCCGGATACTGGATGCCGGTTGCGGCACGGGCGGTTTTCTGGCGGTGCTGGCCGCCCGGCGCCCGGACCTGACACGATTCGGACTGGAATGGGACCCAACCGCCGCCTTCCGCGCCCGCGCCAAATCCACCGCTCTGGTTGCCCGGGGCAGCGTCAACGCCCTGCCGTTCGCCGCCGCCGCCTTCGACACGGTAGTCAGCGCCGACGTCCTGTGCCACACCGCCGTGGACCCGGGCACCACGCTGAAGGAACTGCGGCGAGTGCTGAAACCCGGTGGCCGGCTGGTACTGAACCTGCCCGCCTACCAATGGCTGATGTCCGCCCACGACCGCCGGGTGCATAATGCCCGCCGCTTCACCGCCCGCTCCGCCGCCGCCCTGCTGCGCGACGCCGGATTCGTCCGCATCCACACCAGCTATTGGAACGGGCTGCTTTTGCCGCTGATGATCGCCCAGCGAAAAATCCTGGCTCGTGGCGATTCCGTGTCGGACGTCGCCCCGTTTCCGCCATGGCTGGATGCCACATTGCACACTATCGCAAAAATCGAACGGCGCCTGCCCATCCCGCTTCCCTTCGGCGGGTCAGTGCTGGCAATAGCAGAGAGACCATGAACGACACCGTCACCCTGATCGAAACCGCCCCCCCGCTCGAAACCGCCCTGCCCCGGACCACCCGCCCCGGCCTGTCCATCGTCGTGCCGGTCTATCGCGGCGCCGCCACCGTCGGGCGGCTGGTCGATGCACTGTCCGACCTGGACCCCGAAGGCGGGCTGGAGGTCGTGCTGGTCAACGACGGCAGCCCCGATAACTCCGGCGAGGTCTGCCGCGACCTGCTGACCACCGCCCGCATTCCGGTTGTCTATATCGAACACGCCCGCAACTATGGCGAGCACAACGCTGTCATGACCGGCCTGCGCCACGTCAGCGGCGATTACATCATCACCATGGACGACGACCTGCAAAACCCGCCCGAAGAGGTCATCAAGCTGTACGACCACGCTCGGAAGGGAAACTGGGACGTGGTTTACACCCGATACGCTGTGAAACAGCACGAGGGCTGGCGCAACCTGGGCAGCCGCTTCGCCAACCATGTGGCGGATCAACTGCTGGACAAGCCGAAGGGGCTTTACCTGTCCTCGTTCCGCTGCATGTCGGCCATGGTGGTGCGGGCGGTGACCCGCTACAGCGGCCCATACCCCTATGTGGACGGGCTGATCATGCAGGTCACCCAGCGCATCGATTCGATCGAAGTCCGCCACCTGCCCCGCCTGGAGGGAAGGTCCAACTACACGCTGGTGCGGCTGGTGCGGCTATGGCTGAACCTGGCCACCAGCTTCTCCCTGGCCCCGCTGCGGCTGGCGATCTTCGCCGGACTGGCGATGTCGGTCCTGGGCGCGGCCGGAGCCGTCGCCACGATCGGGGAGGCGCTGTTCACGCACAACACACCGTCCGGCTGGGCGTCCACGATGACCGTGCTGCTGCTGGTCGGCGGCGTGCAATCGATGATCCTGGGCGTGCTGGGCGAATATGTCGGGCGCACCTTCCTGTCGGCGAACGGCAAACCCCAGGGCACCGTGCGGGAAATCCTGCGCAGTCCGGATCGGTCATGAACGCGTACTGGGCGGTGCTGGCGGCGGCCATCGTCACCAGCATGGCGGGCCAGACGCTGCTGAAGGCCGGCGCCGGGGCATCGTCGTTCGTCGCGCAATTATTCGACATACGCACCATGATCGGCCTGTGCCTGTATGGCGGGGCATCGATGCTGTACATCGTGGCCTTGCGGCGGATCCCGATGTCGGTGGCCCTGCCCTGCACCGCGATCTCTTACGTCGCCGCCGCGCTGATCGGCCACTTCGCCTTCGCCGAACCGCTCGGTTTCACCCATATCGCGGCGCTGGCGCTGATTTCCGCCGGGGTCGTGTTGCTCGCCCTGGCCTGACCCCGGGGCTACTGACCGGCAGGCGCGGCGAACGCCCCGTACACCGAGGTACTGGGCGCGAACGCTCCGTACGACTGCGTGTGCGGTGCGAAATCCTGATACTGCGCCCGCTCCGGCACCGCGGCATGCGGGTCGCCGTTCTGCCAGCGCGCCATCACCAGCACGCGGTAAGCGTCACCCAGGGCAGGCGTCTCCGAGTGGTAGCCCGCGATGGCGCGCGACCAGTCCTTCGCCTCGGCATACAGCGAGTTCAGGAACTTCGCGGCATAGACCGCGTTCGCCCGCGGATCGAACGCTTCCTCCAGCGAGGCGAACGCATCCGGGTGATACATCAGGTTCACCTGCATGCAGCCGACATCGATCGACTGCACCCCGCGTGCCTGCAGTGCCTTCACCGCCGCGATGGCCTGCTGACGGGTTTCGAAAAACTGCCCGGAACCCTCGGCATTGATGGTCCAGGGCCAGGGCCGTAACCGTCCGGTGTCGGGATCGATCCGCCCGGTTTCGGTGACGCCGATGGCGGTAAGCAGGCGCGGCGGCAGCCTACCAACATACTCGGCGGTCGTCGCCGCGGTTTCGCACAGTGCCGACGGATTGACCTCGACGGGCGGTTTCGCCAGCGCCGGGCAGGCAAACAAGACAGGAACCAGCATCAACCAACGCATACGGCGGACCTCTAAACGCGAACGAGTACTCCGGGCGAGAACTAACGATCCGTGGCCCGATGCCATAATATTGATTGCAAAACAGCTTCAACCAGCCCCCTGCGCGCATTTCAATCATCCCGGCATGCAATTGCGCCACGCCAGCCGACTCCGGCCGCGAGATAGTCACGCTCCCTTTCTGATGATGAGGTGGCACGCGGTCGTGATCCTATCCGAGCGAGGTTTGGGATAACACGTCATGCGACGAAACAGGCGTCGTTCACCTCGTACATGGAAACGATCCAGCATGTCTGAAACCCGGCCCCATATACCGGAACCGCAGCCCCCGCCCGATGCCGGGGATTTCACGGGCGGGTCTGTCAGTATCGACGATCTGGCCCGCGTTCCGGTGCAGCGGCTGGCCCGCCTGCTGCTGGAACGTGCGGCCGAGGATCCGGCATTGCTGGGCCGGTTGTATGAAACGGTCGCGCCACGCAAGCACCCGCCGCGTAACGAACCGTCGGCGATCGTCGGCCGCAGCACCGCGATGCAGCACGTCACGGCATTGGTGCGGCGGTTCGAACGAACCGACGAGCCCATCCTGATCACGGGCGAAAGCGGCACCGGCAAAGAACTCGTGGCCCGGGCGATACACGATGGTTCCAGGCGGTCCGGGGGACCGTTCGTGGCGTTGAACTGCGCCGCGATCCCGCCAGGTCTGGTAGCGTCGGAATTGTTTGGTTACGAAAAGGGGGCGTTTACCGGTGCTTCCGCCCGCAGCCCGGGTCAGATCGAGTTCGCCAACGGCGGCACCCTGTTCCTCGATGAGATTGGCGACATGCCGATTTCCCTGCAAGGCCATTTATTACGGTTCCTGCAAGAAAGGCAAATACGCCGCGTTGGCGGTCGCGAAACGATTACGTTGAATGTTCGTGTCGTTTCCGCGACGAACGTGCGCCTGCCGCTAGCCATCGCCGAAGGCCGGTTCCGGGAGGATTTGTTCTACCGTCTTAATGTTCTTACGCTGTCCATTCCACCCCTGCGTGAACGGCCAGACGATATCATTCCGCTTGCCTGCCATTTTCTGGACATCGCACGGCGTGACTTCAACCGCGAGGTAGAGGGCTTCGCGCCCGACGCAACCAGCGCCTTGCAGCGCTATCGCTGGCCGGGCAATGTACGAGAACTCATGTCGGTGGTCCGCCGAGCGGTGGTGGTGGGAGACGGGAAGCGGATCGAGGCGGCGGCCCTGATCGGATTGGATGAACAAGTAGAACGATCTCCGGTCCCGGGCGTGCCGAAGCCCGGTTCCGCCGAGGAACGCACATTGCTGCTGGAGGCCCTGGAGCGGATGGGCGAAAATGTGACCTCTACGGCCGACGTGCTGCGCGTCTCACGTGTCACGTTATACCGTATGCTGCGCCGTCACGGCATCGTTTTGAAGCGCGGACTGGCCGAAGCCCCTGTCGCCAAACGGCCGCAACACGCGCATTGACGCCTGTCCCGGACGACGAACGGGCACTGATCGCCGGCTTCGCTGAATCCAGCAACAAGCGGACGGGAACACCTGATGTTCAGCGGGATTTCCACGCGTACCGGCTTGTGGAAATCCCTCCTGCTCTATGTTCGGCACGAAATTCAGGATAAGCCGAGAAGCAATCGTTCTGACCGACGCAAGGTCGGAAGAGGTCCCCATGACGGTACTGCCTCCGTCATGGGGATAAGGGCCCGGTGACTTCCATGAACCGGTTCGCCCATTTCGGGTCGCCCTAGTACCGCGTCGGAAGTCCAGCCGCCCGCCCCACGATCTACTGGTTGAACAGATACTCGAATCCGACGCTCGGATTCGCGAATTGCCCGATATACTGGTTGTAGAACTGATAAACTTCGGCAATACCGAGCTTGGGCACATACACGACGTCATACGGAGCAAGCCTTATGTCCGCATTCGGGTCCTGTCCCTGACGAAGCGCTTTCCAACTGGTGGACAGGAACTCCGCCTTGTCGTCGTCCCCGCGGCGGATCACGAAAACCGATGTATCGTCACTGCTGAGCTTGGTACCGCCCGCCCGTATGATTGCCTGCGACAAAGTCAACGTCGGTCCCACGGTGATGAACTCACCCGGGTTTGTGACTTCGCCGGCAACATAGACGCGGGTTGGCGCGAACGATTTGACCTCGACCGTCACACGGGGTTTCTGAAGGTCACGGGCATATCCATTACGTAACGAGTCCGCGAGTTCCGCCGGTGTGCGTCCATACGCCACGGCATCGGGAACCGCCGTGGTGGAAATGTGCCCGTCCGGCCGGACAGTAACCTCTTCGTTCAGTTCCGGATTCATAAGCAGACGGACATCCAGCACGTCGCCGACTTGAATGCGATACGCGGGCAACGCAGTCGTTGACTGCTCCAGCGGTTCGGGTTCTTCCGGCGCATAGGGCAAGGACGGCACAGGGGAGCAGGCCGCCAATGCGACAACAGCTGCAAGTGCCACTGTTCCGGCCAGGCGGCCACGACGGGTCTCATTGTGTCTCTTGACTATTGTGACGTTCATGGTTTGAACCCTTAACGGAATGGTCGAGTTTGTTTTGGCAATTATTGGGGCCGGATGACGCGACCGCTTTCACTTCGCGGCTTCAATACGAGTCAGGACTTCAGTCAGGGACGTTTGGGCAGACAAGACTGAACGATCCTCGCAATCCGCCAGACCCCAATCCGTCCCACTTCGAACAATCAGCCAGGACGCCTGATCGCACCCATCGCGGAAGATGCCCAGGATCGGACCAGCGATGCCTATGTTCCAGAGCCGATCCGACAGATCGACAACCGCATCGACATGGCGGGTCCTGGACAACCATTCGTCCAAAATTGCCCGTTCTTCGAAACAGAGACCAGCATATCCCGGACGGAATCGAACAACTTCATGCGCCAACGCGATCATGCAAATACGCCTCTGGCTTTATCATCAAACGGCGCCGGTTTGGCCGGCCCCGCCATATGGTCAGTGGACCGCCACCGGTGCAGGCGCGGCAACCACCCCTGGCGTAGTAACCGCGGCTCCTCCGGTCGCAAACGGATTGTTCAACATATAAGAGAAACCGAAGTTTGGATTTGCGAACTGACCGATATACTGATTGTAGAACTGGTAAACCTCGGCAATGCCCAGCTTGGGTACGTAAACCACGTCATACGGCGCCAGCCTGATATCCGCTTTCGGATCGCGACCCTGACGAAGGTCTTTCCATTTCGTTGCCAGGAACCGGGGCTTGTCATCCGCCCCGCGGCGAATCACGAAGACCGCGGTATCATCGCTGCTGAGCTTTGTACCGCCCGCCCGTGCGATCGCCTGCGACAATGTCAAGGTGGGGCCAACGGTGATGAATTCGCCCGGTGTCGTCACTTCGCCACCGACATAGACGCGGGTTGGTGCGAAGGATTTGACTCCGACCGTCAGGCGGGGATTCTGCAGGTCATGGGCATACACATCGCGTAACGATTCTGCCAGTTCCGCGGGGGTCCTGCCATACGCCAGCACGTCGGGGGCCGCGGTCGTGGAAATATGCCCATCTGGCCGAACCGTGACTTCCTCGTTCAGTTCAGGATTCAGCAGCAGGCGCACATCCAGCACGTCGCCAATCTGGATGCGATAGGCCGGCAGCGTCGCCGTTGACAGTGCCGTCGGCGCGGGTTCCAAGGGCGCGGGCGGCAACGTCGGCACCGGGGAACACGCCGCCACTGCGGCCATCGCGGCAAGCGCCACGGAGCCGGCCAATCGGCCGCGCCTGGTTTCATTTCGCTTGTTGATTACAGTGACGCTCATGGTTCTTGAACCCTTATCGTAATGGTGGGAGTTCGCGTTGGATACGCCCCGGACCTGCGTGCTGATGACAGGGTCAAAGGCGTCGCGGAATCCTCGTGAAGTGTTCACAGGATTTACTACGCAATCTACGTGCCACCCGCTCAGCGGCGGAACACCGGCGGGGGGGCACCGGCGGTTACGTAACGGCGCCGTCAAGTGTTCCGTGTTTCATCACGGTCGAAGCGCGGCGCGGATGATCGTTACGGATGCGCCGAAACCGGCACGGTTGGATTGCTGAACCGGCCGATTCGCGGCGGATATTCAGCCCGTCGGCCGGAAGCCGGCGGCGGGTTTCCAACCTCCACGAGCGTCAGCCTTGATCCAGCCGGAATGCGGCGCCGATCTTGGCGCGGCCTTCAACGTCCTCCGGGGCATTTACCCGGCTTGTGAGCACTTCAGGTATGGTGCGGTTTACGTAAAGTACAACGCAACATGTTCATCACCGTCATGTCAGGTGACTTGCATACCCCTCCAACGCGCCACAGGTGTCAGACTCTTAGGCGCGATTAAATGATCCAGGAGGATTTATCCGATGCCGCATGAATTTCACGATCAGCTTATTTCGTTTATGCCAAAAATGCGCGTCTGGGCCTTGGCTTTAACAAAAAACCGGGCAGCAGCGGACGATCTGACGCAGGATGTCGCAGCGAAAGTGCTGGTCGCACAGGATTGCTTCATTCCGGGTACAAATTTTTCCGCCTGGGTCCACCGCATCATGATCAACCATTTCATCAGCGGAGTGCGCGGAAGGCGGGAGTTCACCGATATGGAAAACATGCCGGAAATCGCGGTGGCGGCGTCGCACGAAGACCGCACCGCACTGCGCGAACTGGGGTGGGCGCTGGATCGGCTGCCGCGGGATCAGCGGGAAGCGTTGCTGATGATCGTAATACACGAGAGGTCTTATGAGGACGCCGCCGAACAAACCGGCTGCGCGATCGGCACGCTAAAAAGCCGGGTGCATCGCGCCCGCCTGCAACTACGGGCGTTTCTGTCCGGCGAACCGATGAAAATTGCGGCCTGATCCGGCCGCGCCGTCCGCCGGATCAGGCCTGCAACAGAAGCTCCGCGAACAGGCCGGCCCGATCCTGAAAGACCTTCAATAGGTTCCACCCCGCGTCGCGGGCAATCTGGATCAGGGTTTCCCGGCGGTGCTTGTAGCTGTTCTCGGTATGAATCGATTCACCTTCGCGGAAGCGGATGGCGGTGTCCGCCAGCCTGACCTGCTGATCGCGGATGGAGATCAGGTGCATTTCGATCCGGCTTTCGGCATCGTTCCACACGGCTTCGTGCCGGAAGCCAGCCAGATCGAAATCCGCCCCGGCTTCCCTGTTCAACCGGCGCAGCAGGTTCAGATTGAACGCGGCGGTCACCCCCGCTGCATCGTTATAGGCCGGCAGCAGCACTTTCGGACTTTTCCGCAGGTCCGCGCCCAGCAAGAACCGCGCACCCTCCCCCAGCGACTGGCGCGCGGAGCGCAGGAAGCCGGCAGCGGCCACCGGATCCAGGTTGCCAATGGTCGAACCGGGAAAGAAGCCCATCGCCTGCCCTGCCACGTCTGGCAGGTGCAGCGGCTGCATGAAGTCCCCAACGACGGGCAGCACACGCAGCCACGGATGGGTGCGCGCCATCCGGACCCGCATCGCCTTCAGCGATTCCGCCGCCACGTCGATCGGCATATAGGCCGAAAACGGGCGTCCGGGCCGGTCGAGCAGAAACCGGGCCTTGGTTTCATCGCTGCCGCCGAATTCCACCAGTATGCCGTCCCGCATGCCGGACGGTACGATGTCGGCCGGCAGGGTTGGAAGCAGCGCCATTTCTGTTCTGGTAAGGTAATATTCAGGCAGTTCGGTAATCTGGTAGAACAGCTGGCAGCCTTCCTGGTCGTAGAACAGCATCGCGGGCAGTGTTTTCCGCATCGCGGTCAATCCGGGCAATGCGGCGGCGATAATATCCGCCCGCGGCAGCGGCGGGACTAACCCGGTATCGTTCGGCACGCTGCTCTCCTGTTACAGGTCTTTGGCCAGACGCAGCCCGCTGAACTGCCACCGTTTGTCGGGGTGAAAAAAGTTCCGGTACGCCGGACGGGTGTGCCCGGCGGGCGTGGCGAGGGACCCGCCGCGCAGCACCATCTGGTTGATCATGAACTTGCCGTTGTATTCCCCGATCGCACCGGACGCGGGCCGGTACCCAGGGTATGGGCGGTAGGCACTTTCGGTCCATTGCCAGACATGGCCGGTCATCTCCTCCATCGCGGGACTGCAGCTGGCCGCCTCCCATTCGAATTCCGTCGGCAGGCGGCAGCCGCTCCATCGGGCGAAAGCGTCGGCTTCGTACCAACCGATGTGGCGTACTGGTGCATCTGGGTTCAGGGGCGCCAGGCCACCCGGGCCGGCTTGAACCCACCCGCCATCCGACTGCCGCCAATGCAGCGGCGCGGTCCAGCCCGCTTGTTGGGCGGCGGCCCAGCCGTCGGACATCCACAGCGAGGCCGTTTGGTAACCGTTATCCTGAACGAACGCCAGCCAGTCGCGATTGCGAACCAGCCGGGACGCCAGGGCAAACGGCGGCAGATAAACCCGATGATTCGGGGTTTCGTTGTCGAAGCAGAATCCCGGTCCGGCATGGCCGATACGGCACATCCCGCCCTCGAAGCCAACGAAACGCGGGGCCGCCGGTTCGGCTGGTTCCGTCCAGCCGGCGGTGATCGCGGGGCAGAACGGATGGGCCGCGAAGGCATGCAGCATGTCTGTCACCAGCAGTTCCTGATGCTGCTGCTCATGATGCAGGCCCAGTTCGACGACATCCAGGACATCCGGCGGCAGACCGGGGATCGCATCGCGCATCGCCGCATCGACGTGGCGCCGATAGCGGGAAACGGCAGCGCCACCCGGCCTGGTCAGCAGGCCCCGCGACGGGCGCGGGTGGCGCGGCCCCACGGCTTCATAATAAGAGTTGAACAGATAACCGAACGCCGGATCGAATACCTGATAACCGCGACCATGCGGCACCAGCACGAACTGCTCGAAAAACCACGTCGTATGCGCTCGGTGCCACTTCGCCGGACTGGCGTCCGGCATCGACTGAACGCACTGATCCTCCTCGGTCAGTTCCGCCACCAGCGCCTCGGTGGCGGCGCGCACGGCCTGAAACCGGTCGGACAGATCGTCCACGCAAGCGGGTTCGCGGTTCAGTCGAATGAAGTCCATTCATATCCTCCGGAGGAGCCTAACGCGGCGGAGCAACGCGCGATCCCGCCGCGGGAACATATTGTTGTTAACGGCGCAGCTTAGAACGACTGGACAACAGATCAAAAAGTCACCGAATCGAGGCGGCTCACCGCCAGGCGGCCATCGGCCACCGGACCTTGGCAACCGCGGCGTCATCCGGCCAGACCGTGACGTAATCCTTGTCCTGAAGCTGGGTCAGATAGGTGGCACTTTCGGCATTCTGCCCGGAGTCGTCGAATTTCACCCCGCGATACCCCACGATCATCGCACTGCGTGGCATCGCGGTCGCCGCCAGGGCTGCACGCAACCTGGCCGGATCGGTGGAACCAGCGCGGTTCAGCGCATCGGCAAGGACGAAGAACGCCTGCAAGGATCGGCCGCTGACGTCGCCGATCTCATTCCCCGTCCTCGCCTGGTAGATCGCGTTGACGCCCCGGGACAGGCTGCCCTCGGGTCCCTTACTCCAGACGCTGCGGTTAACCAGGCCCTGCGCCAGACCGCCAACGGCGGGCAGGAACGCGGGGTCGGAGAAGCCAGCGGAATCGCCGACGATCATGGGCGGCACATAGTCCAGGCTTTTCATCGTGCGCATGAACAGGATCGCGTCGGAGGCGTAGCTGACGAACATCGCGACGGAGGGGTTCTTCTCCTTTAGCTGCAACACCTGGGCCGAAACATCCGCGCCGTTCGCATTGTACGGCACCCGTATCGATACCGGAAAACCCTGATTCTTCGCCTCCGCCGCGATGGCATCGCCGACCGAGGAGCCGTAGTCGGTATTTTCGTTGACGATCGCCAGATCCTCGACGCGGCGGCCGGCTTGCTTCTGATCGTGAAGAAACCGCATGTAGCTGTCGGCGAAATTGCTGGCGATCGGGGTCACGCGGAAGGTGTTCTTGAAGCCGCGCGCGGTGATATTGCCCGCGACCGAGTCCGCGACGACGAACGGCACACCATACCGTTCCGCGACAGCGGTGGCAGTCAGCGCGCAAGATGAGTGATACGCCCCGAACAGCGCCGCGACCCTGTCGGTGGTGATCAGCTTCAGCGCCAGGCTTTGCGCCATCGACGGATCGCCGCGGTGATCCACATAGACCGGCTGGATCCTGGCTCCGCCTATACCGGGAAGACCGGGCGTCAGGCCGATGGTCAGCCCTTTCAGTTCCGGATGGCCAGTGTTGACGATATCCGCGGCGACTTCGACCGCGGCTTTGGCTTCACCGCCCGAGGCGGCGGAGTTGCCGGTCAGCGGGAACATCACCCCGACCTTGACCGGTTCGACCGCCCTGGATCGGGTCGCGGTCAGGATCGCGGGCACGCTCAGCAGCATCGTACGGCGGCGGATCATAAGGCCTCCCCGGGGGATGGCGATCGCCATGACATACCGCGAGGCGATGTTTGTTGGCAACGACGCGGCACCCGACGTTGGACAGAGGCCGGTTACGGGTGGGAGGATGACGATCCGATCGTCTTCCGTCCCGCCGCGCAATGCGGGCAAATGCGTCGGCTGCACCTGAACGATCGGCGGCTTTCGGACCAAACCCCGGGGTGTGCCCGCGATGCCGGCTTTAGTCGTCCTCGACGAACGGGTTCTTGGTCCCGCGAAACTGCAACCGGATTGGCGTGCCTGGCAGCTTGAACGTGTCTCGCAGGCTGTTCACCAGATAACGCGAGTAGTCCTCCGGAGTCTGCTCCGCCCGGGTGCCGAACACCACGAATGTCGGCGGACGCGCCTTTGCCTGGGTCACATAGCGCAGTTTCAGGCGCCGGCCGCTGACCAGCGGTGCCTGATGGGTTTCCAGCGCATGTTCGAACCAGCGATTTAGTTCGCCCGTCGGTATACGCTTGTTCCACACCTCATGCGCCGCTCGGACGGCCGGCAGCAGCCGCTCGATCCCCGCACCGGTCAGCGCCGACAGGGTGACGACCGGGATGCCCTTCATCTGCGCGAGGCTTTCTTCCAGTCGCTCCATGATCGCCTTGCGGGTGGCGTTGCGGTCGGGCACGGCGTCCCATTTATTCAGCGCGACGATGCACGCCCTGCCCTCGCGCTCCACGAGTCGGGCTATTTGCAGGTCCTGGTCGTGGATACCCTCCGCGGCGTCCAGGCACAGCACGACCACCTCGGCCATTTTCAGGGCTTCGATGGCGGAACTGACGGACATCTTCTCCAACGGCGCCTCGATACGGGCGCGTTTGCGCAGGCCGGCGGTATCGACGATCTCGATCTCCCGGCCTTCGTCGTCGGTCAGGATAACGGCGATGGCGTCGCGGGTCAGGCCCGGTTCGGGACCGGTGATCTGGCGTTCCTCGCCCAGCAGCCGGTTCAGCAGCGTGGATTTGCCGGCGTTCGGGCGCCCGACGATGGCCAGTTTCAGCGGCCGGTCGTCATGCGGTTCGTCCGCCACCGGTTCCTCGGGCGGCAGGGCGTCGGCGATTTCCGACATCAGGTCGGCCACGCCCTCGCCATGTTCCGCCGAGACGCCGACCGGGTCGCCGAGCCCCAGCGAATAGGCATCCAGAATGGAGGATGTAGCGGTGCGCCCCTCTGCCTTGTTGGCGACCAGCAGTACTGGCTTGCCCTGGCGGCGCAGCCACTGGGCGAAATGCTCGTCCTGCGGCGTGACCCCGGCCCGCGAGTCGAGCACGAACAGCACCAGATCGGCCTGCGACACCGCGCTGGCCGAGGACGCCCGCATCCGCCCCGCCAGCGTTTCCGGCGCGGATTCCTCCAGCCCGGCGGTGTCGATCAGCTTGACCATCCGGCCGCGCAACTGCGCTTCCGCTTCCTTGCGGTCGCGGGTGACACCGGGTGTATCGGCGACAAGCGCGATACGGCGGCCGGCCAACCGGTTGAACAACGTCGATTTCCCGACATTGGGGCGCCCGGCGATGACGACGATCGGAAGCCTGGGCGGGAACATATTTCTCTACCTCAGCGCCATCAGGCGCCCATCGTTGGTCATGATCAGCACCGTCCCATCGGCCACGACGGGGGCGCTGGGCGCGGGTTCCTCGGTCAACGCGATATGGCCCAGAATCTCGCCGGTATAAGGGCTGACCGACAATGCGTCCTTGCTCGTGCCGGCGACGATCAGGCGGTCGCCGACCAGGATCGGCCCGAACCAGGTCAGCGTGTCCTTGTGCTTGAGCGGATCCTGCCAGAGCGGAAGCTGGGTGATCCATGCAATCTGGCCGGTCGTAATCTCGACGGCGGCGAGCTGCTGTTCGGCCGAAATCACGAACATCCAGTTTCCGGCGATATGAGGCGTGTCTTCACCCGCGATTTGCCGGTCCCACACCCGGCGCCCGGTCGGCACGTCGTCGCAGACCAGCAGGCCCCCCATGCTGATCGCGTACACCAGCCCGTTGGCGATCACCGGCAATCCGCGGATCGATAGAAAGTCCGCCACCGACGCCCGACCTTCTGACGCGCCGAGACCATCGGTCCACACCACTCCGCCGGTTTCCGCACGCAAACAGGCAAGCTCGCCAGACCCGAAACCGGCCACGACCAGGCCACGGTAATACGCCGGGGCCGGCTGTCCAAGCATGGCCGTCACCGGGGTGGACGATTGGAAGCTCCAGAGCTGCCTGCCATCCGCGGCGGCGAAGGCGATCAACCGGTCGTCGATAAGGATCACGAAAACGCGACCATCTGCGATCATTGGCCCGGACCGCGCGGGGACATCCAGCTTCTTGCGCCATTTTTCCTGGCCGGTGGCCAGATCCAACGCGACCATCTGCGACAAACCGTTCACAGCATACAAGGTGGTGCCATCGGCGCCCAGGCCGCCGCCGACATTCGTGCTCTCCGCGTCCTTGGGCTTGGTGTCGAACTTCCAGAGCGCCTTGCCGTCGGTCAGCGAGAAGGCCGACACCACGGCCAGGGAATCCATCGTGCAGACAATGCCGTTCAACACAACCGGCGGTGCCATCAGGACCTTGGTATAGCCGCCGCCCTCGCCAATTTCGGCCTTCCATGCCTCGGTCAGGCGGTCATTGGCCGCGAGGTGGCCCATCAGATGGGACGGGTTGCCGCCGGCCTGTGGCCAGTTGGCATTCGTCACGGCGGGCGGCAGCACGATTTTAACAGTGGCATCGTCCACGATCAGGCCGCGCCGATCAACGATCACCGCTTCGCGTTCGCCCGGCAGAATAACCTTCTTGTCGCTAAAGAGGTCGTCGAACCACGAACATCCCCCCAGCACCAGCGGCGCCAGCAGCGCGGACCGCCGGGCCAGCATGGCTTTAGAAACGGCATTTTGGGTCACGCCAAGGCTTCCCCCCGGGTTGGATGATGCGGCGGTCATGCTGGAATCATCATTTTCCGTCGGGCGAACCAAGACCCGCCAGCAACCCGGAGGCGCGCGCGCGCAATCCCGACGGCGCGGCGAAGTCGTTCGTCAGAGCCTGAAGCATCTGGCGCGCATCCTCCTGCTTGCCTTGACGAAGCGCGAGCACGGCCAGTTGCTCCCGCGCCAGGGCGGACCATGGATTGGCCGGCAATGCCAGAGGCTTCAGCCGCGATTGCAGTTCCGCCGGGTCCCCGTGGTCAAGATCGTGGCCGGTCGCCATCAGGCTGGCGAAATCGCGCAGCAGGCTGTCGGCGCTGGAATCGGATGTGACGGCGTTCCACAAGGATTCCGCGCCCTGCATATCGCCGGCCTTGGCTTTCAGCGCGGCCGCGGCCAGCCGGGCAAGAGTCTTATAGCCCTCGGGACCGGTGGTGGCGAGCTGGTCTAGCGCCTTCGCATCGCCGCCCGCCTGGCCAGCCACGAAAGCCGAGGCCGCCGCCGCATCCTGCTTGTTTTGATAACGCATCCAAAGCTGCCAGCCGGCGGCGGCCGCTACAACCGCCACGGCCAGGGCAACAAGAAGCCCCGCGTACTTTTTCAGCAGCTTTTCAGCACGCTCTGCCCGGAGGTCTTCCTCGACCTCGTCGAAAATATCAACCACGCGGATTCTCTCGTCTGCCTGCTGTGCCACGGCTGCCGAACGCCGGACGCCGGCGGCGGACCATAACGGCGTCGGGGTGTGGCCGCAAACCCTCGCCGCGGCAAGGATTTATTTACTTTTGGGGCGTAAAGCGGGGGGATGAAGACGCTCTTCCTGGCCTGCCTCCTGCCGTTGACCGCGTGCGGTATGTCCGACAACCTGATGGCCGCGGCCGGTGTCGGGGTCAGCGTGGGCAGCGTCGCCGCATTCCAGCGAACCCCTGTCGATGCATTATATTCCTGGTGGACAGGCCGGGACTGTTCCGCCGTACGGCTGGATCGCGGCGAAACCTATTGCCGGCAGGAGGAACCGAAACCCGAACCACCGCCTTATTGCACCCGTACCCTCGGGTCGGTGATGTGCTGGCAGGACCCCGCGACGGTGCCCGGACACCCAAGAAGCGTGGCCGATGGTCCGTCGGACTTGACCGCGGAGCAGGAGGCCGACCGGGTTCGGACATGGCCGTAAGATCGGTCATTGAGGTTTGCGGGGAATGCCGGTATAGGGTTCGTGCCGTCCCGGTTGGGGCGCACTGGACCCGTAGCTCAGCTGGATAGAGCGTCGCCCTCCGAAGGCGAAGGTCGCACGTTCGAATCGTGTCGGGTCCGCCAATTAAC
>JAJZEV010000015.1:34145-44048 GCA_021805665.1 Pseudomonadota bacterium | reverse complement strand
ACGCCCCGATCTCTGCCAGCGACTGACGCGTCGAGATCAGCCTGTCGCCCGCCTGCATCATGCGCCAGCGGCTTAGATAGTTCATTGGCGAGAGACCAACCCTGTCCTTGAAGGTCACGGCGAAGGCGGTGCGCGACATGCCTGCTTCTCTGGCGCGGCTCTCTACCGTCCATGGCTGGCCAGGTGCTCCATGCATCGCCGCGATGGCCGCGCAATCGCTTACCCTTCTATCACCTGTGCCGCGATCCGGCCCAAGCTGACCGCACGCGGTCGTGGTTTTCGTACCGAAAGTCAAAAGTAGATCTGTTGCCTCATTCGGGTCATTGGATCATGCAGGATAGGCAGAAAGCCGTAAACGCGGCGGTAAGCACCTGGATCGATACGGTTTAGCTAGTTTTCCTTCTCATCAAAATACGCCCCAATGCCCCCCCGAGCAGGGTAGCTCTTTATCAAAATGAGCTGCACAGCGTCTCTAACCCATCTTATTCATTGCATAGCGGGCCGATAGGAAAACTGCCCGTACACATCATATTGATTCATATTCACACCGTCGGCACCACTAAAAATACCACTCGGTCGATTCCTGTCGTGCGGATCGCGCCCCTCCTAAAACGACCCCCAAAGCAGGTCGCCCAGAAACCGCCCCGGCAGCAGCGTGAACAGCCCGGCGACCAGGCAAGCCCCGACATAGGTGTAAACCATATGGCGCCGATGTACCGCGATCCTGCCTTTGGCCAGTGCCCAGAACGCAGCAGCCAGATTGACCAGCACGAACGGGATCAGCAGATGGATCGGCGAGAATCCCGCCCAACTGAAGGCCAACGTGCTGCGGATGAAAATGGCGGAGGTCGCCGTCGCCACCATCAACGCCACCCAAACATACCCGAAGGCCCGATGCAGTTTCGGTCGCTGCCGCACGCCAAGCCGCGCCCACAACGCAACGGGGCCGATCGCCGTGGCGGCAATCGCCACGGTCATATGCACCGCGACGATCTCGGGCAGGCCCGTCCCCGGGGTCACAGCCCGCGCTCCGGGCATTTTTCCACCTGCCGGCGTTCCCACTCGCCATTCAGGAAGGGGATTTTGTCGAAGACGCGGAGCCCATGGAACCCGACGCCGGTACCCCAGCCGAGCGCGACCCAGCCGACCCAAAGATAGCGCGGCGATGTCAAGAGATTGACCACGGTCAGCACGCACAGCACGGCGATGTATTGCACCAGGTGAATGCCGCCCCAAGCGCCTTCAACGAGTCCACGCTGGCACCCTGCCCCGGTTTCTGGATCGCCATGTAAGGTCCTTCGTTCCGTGACCCCGCACTACCGCGCCACGCGCCCGAACGGCCACGACAGCGCCCCGTCAGACAGGCGACAACGGGGCGACACCGCGACTGGCGGGCGACCCGACCGTCGCGCTAATCCCCGGCCAGCCGGCGTTTCAGCGTGTCGTTGATCAGGCCCGGGTTTCCCTTGCCGGCCATCGCCTTCATGGTCTGCCCAACGAAGAACCCGAACAGCTTGTCTTTCCCCGACCGGTATTCGGCCACCTTGTCGGGATTGGCGGCCAGGATGCGATCGACCGCCGCATCGATCGCGCCGGTATCGGTGACCTGACGCAACCCTTGCTGCTCCACGATCGCCGCAGCGTCCTGGCCGGTTTCGACCATCGCCTCGAACACGTCCTTGGCGATCCGGCCGTTGATCGTGTTGTCGGCCATCAGGTCCAGCAGCCCGCCCAGAGCGGCGGCACTGACGGGGGGATTTTCGATGGAGCGGCCCAGGCGGTTCATCGCGGCGAAGAAGTCGCCCGTCACCCAGTTGGCGGCGATCTTGGCATCGCGGCCCTTGGCGACGGTTTCATAGAATTCCGCCGTCGCCTTTTCGGCGACCAGCACGGACGCATCGTACGGCGTGAGGCCATAGGCTTGGATAAACCGAGCCTTCTTGGTATCCGGCAGTTCTGGCAGAGACGCCTTCAGCGCCGCGATCCAGTCCTCGTCCAGAACCAGCGGCAGCAAGTCGGGGTCGGGGAAATAGCGATAATCGTGCGCGTCCTCCTTGGACCGCATCGACCGGGTAATCCCGCGCCCGCTGTCGAACAGGCGCGTCTCCTGCTTCACCGTCCCGCCCGACTCCCAAACCTCGATCTGGCGCATCGCCTCGGCCTCGACCGCCTGCATCACGAAGCGGATGGAGTTGACATTCTTCACTTCGCAGCGCGTGCGATACGGCTCCCCGTGTTTGCGCACCGACACGTTCACGTCGGCGCGCATGGACCCTTCCTCCATGTTGCCGTCGCAGGTCCCCAGATAGCGCAGGATAGAGCGCAGCTTGCGGACATAGGCGCCCGCCTCCTCGGGGCTGCGGATATCCGGCTCCGACACGATCTCCATCAGCGCGACGCCGGATCGGTTCAGGTCGATCAGCGTCTTTGTGGGATGCTGGTCGTGGATCGACTTGCCGGCATCCTGTTCCAAATGCAGCCGCGTGATGCCGATGGTCTTGGTCGAACCGTCGGCCAGTTCCACCTCGATCTCGCCATTGCCGACGATGGGATGTTCGAACTGGCTGATCTGATAGCCGGAGGGCAGATCGGCATAGAAGTAGTTCTTCCGGTCGAAGCGGCTGACGGTGTGAATACGCGCGTTCAGCCCCAGCCCGGTGCGCACCGCTTGGGCGACGCATTCCTGGTTGATTACCGGCAGCATGCCCGGAAACGCCGCATCGACGAAGCTGACCTGGCTGTTCGGTTCGGCGCCGAACGCGGTCGCCGCGCCGCTGAACAGCTTGGCATTGCTAATCACCTGGGCATGGACTTCCAGGCCGACCACGACCTCCCACGCACCGGTGCTGCCTTGCAGTTGGTAACTCATCGCTGCGCCTTTCAAGCGGATCGTCTTAACGGCAGGGGTTTAATCGCCGCCAACCGGTGCCGCAACCGCCGGCCAGCCGCGCTGGCGATAGGCACCGTCCCAGAACAGGTATTCATACTGGGTGGACCGCAGGAACGCCGTCATCATCCGCTGCCGCACCGCCTCGCTGGCCCCGTCCGCCGCCGCATCCGTCGCGGCGATCACCGCTCGGACGGCATTGCCGAACGCCTCATCCGAATAGGTGTCGATCCATGCCTGATACGGGTTATTGGGCGGGGTTTCGCGCGCGATGGCCTTCCCGACCTCCCAGTAGATCCAGAAGCAGGGCAGCACCGCCGCGAGCAAGACCTCCCACGGTTCATGATAGGCGGTGGCGAGCAGAAAGCTGGTGTAGCTCAGGCAGTCGGGCGAGGGTTCGGCGTTGGTTGCGTCCGCGCCGAACGCCGTCAGGTATTCGCCATGCAGCGCCTGCTCGACCGCGACGGCTTCCAGCGCCGATTCCGCGAACAGCCGCAGGGTCGCGCCATCCGGTCCGCGTGCGCCGGCCATTGCCAGAATGCGGGCGTATTGGTCCAGATACAGCGCGTCCTGGGTGAGGTAGAACTGAAACCGGGCCTGCGACAGCGTGCCGGTGGCCAGCTCGCGGTTGAACGGCAACCCGTCGATCGCCGCCCGCAACGCCGTGGTGTTCTGCCATGCCCGGGCGCAAAATCCGGTCATGCCAGGCTCTTCGACGCCATTTCGAAAGTATTCCGCGACAGCCCGGGCAGATCCAGGATGCGTTGCAGTTGCGCTTTCATCAGGCCTTGCCGAGCCGGATCGAACCGCCGCCACTGGCCAAGCGGGGAGACCATCCGGGCGGCAACCTGGCCGTTGGTGGGGTCCAGTTGCAGGATGGTGTCGGCGTACAGGCGGTAGCCGGCGCCGGAAGCGTCATGGAACCGCACCTGGTTGCCGGCGAAACTGCTGATCAGCGCGCGTATCCGGTTGGGATTACGCAGATCGAAGTCCGGGTGGCGCTTCAGGGCCTCGACTGCCTGAATGGTGTTCGCCAGCGGCGACAGCGCCTGGATGCCGAACCATTTATCCAGCACCAGAGGGTCGTTCCGCCATGCCGCGTAGAATGAAGCCAGCGCGTCCGTCCGTTCCTGGCAATCGACGCCGGAGAGTATGCCCAGCGCCGCCAGCACATCGGTCATGTTCTGTCCGGCATCGAACTGCGCCTTGGCCAACGCGACGGCTTGCGTGTCACCGCTGGCAACCAGATTGCTGAGGCAGGCATTGCGCAAGGACCGCCGGCCAATAGCCGGCCCGTCGATCGAGTAGCCTTCATGGTCGGTCAGTGCGTCATACGTCGCGCGCAGGCGGTCGGCCAGCGCGCGCCCGATGGCGGCGCGCACCCTGTCGCGGGCCGTATGGATCGCATCGGCATCGACGACATCCATGCGGTCCGCCAGCGTGGCCTCGCCCGGAAGCGCCAGCGCCTCGGCGGCAAAGGCTGGATCCTGATCCAGGGCGGCGGCGGCCGCTTCGATCAGCGCATGGTCGATGGCGGGTTCCTCGCCGGCCTGAATTTTGGCCACCATTTCCAGCAGCGCCGCGGTGGCGAACTGCTGGCCGGATTCCCAGCGCACGAATGGATCGGTGTCGTGCGCGGCCAGGAACCGCAGGCGATCGGGCGTCAGCCCCGACAGCTTTACCGGTGCAGAGAAATCCCGAAGCAGCGAAGGCACCGGCGGACTGGCGACATCGACGAACTCGAACCTGTTTTCCGCCTCGGTCGCCAGCAGCACGCGCGTGCCGGATACGGCGGCGGATTCGCCCACCAGCCGCGTGGCCAGTTCCTGGCCGTTGCCATCCAGCAGACCCATCGCCACCGGAATAACCTGCGGTTTCTTCACCGGCTGGCCCGGCGTCGGCTGCGTCGTCTGACGCAAAATCAGCGAATAGCGCTTCGTCGCCGGATCGTACGAATCCTCCACCGATACTTCCGGCGTGCCCGCCTGATGATACCACAGCTTGAAATCCGTCAGATCGACGCCCGAGGCATCCTGCATCGCCTGCACGAAGTCGTCGATGGTCACGGCATGGTTGTCATGCCGTTGGAAGTACAAATCCATGCCACGCCGAAATGCCGGGCGGCCAATGATTGTGGCCATCATGCGGATGACCTCGGCGCCTTTGTTGTAGATCGTAGAAGTATAGAAGTTGTCGATCGCCAGATAACTCGCCGGCTGCACCGGATGCGCCAGCGGGCCGCCATCTTCCCGAAACTGCGCCGCCCTCAACCCCCGCACATCCCCTATCCGCTTCACCGCCCGGCTGCCCTGATCGGCCGAGAACTCCTGATCGCGATAGACCGTCAGACCTTCTTTCAAAGACAACTGAAACCAGTCGCGGCACGTCACGCGATTGCCTGTCCAGTTGTGGAAATACTCATGCGCTATGACCGTTTCGATGCCCTGGTAATCGACATCCGTCGCGGTTTCAGGACGCGCCAGGACATATTTCGTATTGAATACGTTCAGGCCCTTGTTCTCCATCGCACCCATGTTGAAATCCGACACGGCGGCGATATTGAACACGTCGAGATCGTATTCCAGCCCGAACACATCTTCGTCCCACGACATCGACGCTTTCAGGGATCGCATCGCATGCCCGCAACGATCTTCGTCGCCGCGGCGAACGTAGATGCCAAGCTCCACGTTGCGGCCGGAGCGGGTGACGAACCCATCGTGGACGGACACGAGGTCGCCGGCCACCAGCGCGAACAGATAGCACGGTTTTGGATGAGGATCGGTCCAGACGATCTGGTGGCGCCCGTTCCCGGCGTCCGTAACCGGTCCGGGATTGCCGTTCGACAGCATCACCGGACAGGCCGCTTTGTCGGCGACGATGGTAACGGTGTAGCGCGACATCACATCGGGCCGATCCGGGAAATAGGTGATCCGGCGAAAGCCCTGAGCCTCGCACTGGGTGAAATAGTTCCCACCCGAAACGTACAACCCGCTGAGTTCGCTGTTGGCCTTGGGCGAAACCACCGTCCGTATTTCCAGCACGCACGCATCCGGCATGTCGTCGATGACCAGTCCGCCGGCCGCGATTCGGGCTTCGATCAGGACACCGTCGCGGGCCACGCTGGTCAGCGTCAAAGCCTCGCCATCCAGATGCAGCGACGTCACGGCCCCGGCGCGGCGCACCGACAGGCGGGACACCACCGAAGTTGCGTCCTCGTTCAGATGAAACGTCAGATCGACCGTGTCGATCAGGAACCCGGGCGGCGCGTAATCGGCCAGCCTGATTTCCTTGGGCGCGGCGTCGGTGGCAATGGCATCGGCGGGCATGATGTCTCCGGCTGTCTGGTCGGGAAAGAGTCTAGCACCGCGATGCCGGCGATGTCAGCCAAGGGACAAGGCGAGGATAGTTCTTGCAATCGGTGTATCCTGCGCAGTATAGATGCGGTTAGTCTGGAGTGTATCCGATGGCCTTCCACGTCCGCGATCATGGAACGGACACCGCTGTCCGCGCGCTCGCACATCTCAAGGGAACCACCCTTACGCAGACCATCAGGGAAGCCGTGGAACGGGAATATGCCGCCATCACCGCGACACCGCCGCTGATCCAGCGCCTTCGGGCGATACAGGAGGATTTCCAGGCGATGAAACGCCCCGGCGGCCAACCCGCCGATAAGGCATTCTTCGACGATCTGTCCGGAGATCTGTGATGTTCGTCGATGCCTCGGCGATGATCGGCATCATCGCGATGGAGGACGACGCCGCCAGTCTGGCCGGGCGGTTAGACCGGGCGCGGGTGCGCGAAACGTCGGCCATGGCGATCTTCGAGGCCGCGGCGGGTCTGGCCCGTATTGCCAACATCGCGCCCGCCGACGCGTTGGCCGTCGTCAATCGCTTCCTGGCCGAGGTCGGCGCTACCATCCAGGGCATCGACCGGACGACCGGCACTTTGGCGCTGGAGGCGTTCGCCCGGTTCGGAAAAGGGCGCGGTTCGGCCGCCCTGAACATGGGTGATTGCTTCGCTTACGCGTGTGCGAAGCGGTCCGGCGTGCCTTTGCTTTGCAAGGGGAACGATTTCCCGCAAACCGATATTGCCCTTGGCTAAGGATGTGCGGCGATCGTGGGTCCCATAAGAATTAGAGGCTCCTTTCGCCATGCCGCTGTCAGGCGCACGCGCCCGCGCTTCGACCGCCCTTGAGGACATCCCCGGGACTGCATCGGGCGACGGCGAGAGCGCGAGGTCCGGTTCCCCTACGTCCCGCAGAACGTCTGCAGCACCCTCTCATCCTCCCGCGGCGGCGTCGCGTACTGCTCTAGCGCGGGGTCGTCGTCGAACGGTCGCCCCAGCACGCCCAACAGAGCCTCGAACGGACGGAAATCGCCCCGTTCCACGGCAGCGGCCAGAGCCGCCTCGACAAGGTGGTTGCGCGGGATAAAGACCGGGTTCACGGCCCGCATCGCCGCCGCCGGGGCTTCCTCGCCCGCCATCCGGTCGCGCCACCGTTCCAGCCACACATCGAACGCGGCACCGTCGGCGAACAGCGAACGCACACCCGCCGCGTTTCCCTCCGCCGCATCGGCAAGACGCCGGAACGTCAGGGTGAAATCCGCCCGATTAGCCGCCATCAGCTTCAGCAGATCGCCCGTCAGCACGTCATCCCCTTCCCGCTGGGTTCGCAGCCCGATCTTCCGGCGCAACCCGCCGAAATACGCCGCCTGGAACCGCGGGGCGAACGCGGCCAGCGCGTCCTTCGCCGCGTCTTCGTTATCCCCAAGCAACGGAATCAGGCACTCGGCCAACCGGGCGAGATTCCACAATGCGATACGGGGTTGATTGCCATAGGCATAGCGGCCCTGTTCGTCGATCGAACTGAACACCGCGCCGGGATCGTATTCGTCCATGAACGCGCAGGGGCCGTAGTCGATCGTTTCACCCGAAACCGAGCAGTTGTCGGTGTTCATGACGCCGTGGATGAAGCCGATGCACAGCCATTGCGCCATCAAATCGGCCTGCCGGGCAACCACGCCGTCCAGGAACGCCCGATAGGGATTGGCCGCCGACGCGGCCCCGGGATAGTGCCGCTGGATCGCGTAATCGGCCAGCAGCCGCACCGCTTCCGCATCCTCGCGCGCGGCGAAATACTGGAAGGTGCCAACGCGGATATGGCTGGCCGCCACCCGGGTCAGCACGCCGCCCGGCAGCATCGTCTCGCGGATCACCGCCTCTCCTGTGGCCACCGCCGCCAGGGTTCTGGTGGTCGGGATGCCCAGGGCGAACATCGCCTCGCTGATCAGGTATTCGCGCAGCACCGGCCCCAGCGCCGCCCGCCCGTCGCCGCGGCGGGAGAAAGGGGTCGGTCCGGAGCCCTTCAACTGAATGTCGCGGCGGATGCCGTCGCGCCCGACCACCTCGCCCAGCAGATTGGCGCGCCCGTCGCCCAGTTGCGGGGAGAAATGCCCGAACTGGTGCCCCGAATAGGCCTGGGCCAGCGGCTGCGATCCCGGTGCCACCGCGTTGCCGGCCAGGATCGCCACGCCCTCGGGGCTGGCCAACGCCGCCGGGTCGATGCCAAGGGTCTCCGCCAGCCCGGTGTTCAGCCGGATCAGCATCGGCGCTGCAACGGGAGTCGGGTCCAACCGCACGTAGAAGCGGTCAGGCAGGCGGGCATAGCTGTTGTCGAATGGAATTTGCATCGGACGATCCTATCCCGATATTTCCCCGGGGCGCATCCCTCCCTATGTTGGTGTGCATGATCCCTTTGTCAGTCCTCGACCTATCCCCCGTTCCCGAAGGTGCCACCGCCGGACAGGCGCTGCGCAACTCCATAGACCTCGCCCGTCATGCGGAGGCGCTGGGTTACAACCGCTACTGGATGGCGGAGCATCACAACATGCCCGGCATCGCCAGTGCCGCGACCGCCGTCGCCCTGGCCCATGTGGCGGTGGCGACCAGCACGATCCGCATCGGCGCGGGCGGCATCATGCTGCCGAACCATGCCCCGCTGCTGATCGCCGAACAGTTCGGCACGCTGGCGGCCTTGCATCCCGGCCGCATCGACCTCGGCCTGGGCCGCGCGCCCGGTTCCGACCAGATCGCCGCCCGCGCGATGCGGCGCAACCTGGACGGCGATTCCGATCGGTTCCCCCGCGACGTGGTGGAACTGATGGGCTACTTCCTGCCCACCGAACCCGGCCAGGTGCTGCAAGCGGTCCCCGGTGCCGGGGAGGATGTCGCGGTCTGGATCCTGGGGTCCAGCACCTTCGGCGCCCAACTCGCCGCCCATCTGGGCCTGCCCTACGCCTTCGCCTCGCACTTCGCCCCCGGCCTGATGCAAGACGCCGTGGCGATCTACCGGGAGCGTTTTCGCCCCTCCGAACACCTGGCCAAGCCGCACGTCATGTTGGGCATCAACGTCTTCGCCGCCGACACCGATGCACAGGCCAAACGGCTGTTCACATCCCTGCAGCAGGCGTTCCTGAACCTGCGGCGCGGCCGTCCGGGCAAACTGCCGCCGCCGGTAGACGATATGGAGCCGCTGCTGGACCGCCAGGGCCGGACAATGCTGGCGGATGCGCTCAGTTGCTCCGTCGTCGGCGGCCCGGACACCATCCGCCAGGGCATCGACGCGTTCGTCAAAACGACCGGCGCGGACGAACTGATGGTCACGGCTCAAATTTTCGACCCCGCTGCGCGCAAACGGTCGTTCGAGATACTGGCACATGCAGTCTTGAAGGCCGCGTAGGCCGAACCCGTCCCGGCATCCTCCGTTGCTGACCCACACAGCGATCGGAGCATGCCATGGCGTCCGGCAGACTTCGCGAAAGCACATTCGCCGCCGCCGCCAATCCTAGCAGGCGCAATCTGCCGAAGTGGACCGACGCCCTGGCCGATGCGACCGGCGCGAGTATCGCCCCTCATCCGCAGTCGACCAAAAAGCCAGAACCGGTGCCGGGTCCGCGTGACGTCGGCGGTCTTCGCAAGGGCATGTTCAGCTACATACTGGCCAGCGAGCAATTTCC
>JAJZEV010000015.1:0-34135 GCA_021805665.1 Pseudomonadota bacterium | reverse complement strand
AGTTGGTCAAGCTGGGCACGCTGGCGTCTCGCACGCCGGCTTTGACGTGCTGTCCACCAGCGACCATCTACAGCCCTGGCAGGACAACGAAGGCCACTGCGAACAAGCCCGGGTCACCATGGGTGCGCTCGGTGCCTAGACCCATGGCTGGATGGGCACGACGGTCACCTGCCCCACATTGCGCTATAACCCCGCGGTGGTGGCGGAAGCCTTTGCCACCATGAGCCACCTTTACCCGAACCGCGTCTTCCCGGGCGTGGGTTCAGGTGAAGCGCTGGCCGCCGGCAAAAACCCCGCCAACATGCCCGTGCTGGTGGAGCAATATGTCGTTGTCGGAGACCAGAAAGCCGCCGAACAGGCCGGAGAATTCCGGTGCTTCGGCCCGAAGCCTTTCAAAAACTTATACAATGTCCCAAGCCCGGTGGAAATCCAGAAGCAGGCCGAGGACGGAACCCCAATGGAGGAGGTCCTGAAATCCCGGGCAATCGGGACGAGCCCCGAAGTTCACATCGAGAAGATGCATGAACTGTTCGAAAGTGGGGCGACGATCGTGGATGTCCATTCCGGACAGCCTGACCAGGCGCGCGTGATCGACTTCTATGGGTCGCATGTTCTGCCCAAGGTTCGGGTTGGATAGACTCGTTATCCCTCTCCTCCCCAAACGTGGCAGTGGGTTGTCATGGAACCCGGTGGGTGGACTGGTCCGCTCGCCGGCAAATGGCGGGCGCCCACGACAGCGCTTTCGAAGGCCGGCACTCTGATCGCGCGGATGTACTCCGCGCGCGGCTATAGCAGCCAATCACTATAACCCGGCCCCGCGGCAGCTATCGAATTACTATGCCGGAGCGACGAATCCTTTGGTGCCAGATCGGTGTTTCCGTCCCGATCCGGCCCAACCAAGCCCGACGCCACCACCAGGCTTGGGCATATACCGTAAGGATTCTTCGATGCTCCAAACGTCCAACGCCGTGCCAAAACCGCGAATAGCCGCCGATGGCAAGGATGGCGGTCAACTGGAACCACTCTTGCGACTGGCTGGGACATTACGGGAAAGTCATGCCCTGGTCGTCGCGGAGCATGGTCTGGAGTTGCTGTGCGGCCTGCTGCGGCGAGGTTGCCTCGCTGCGACCGCGATTCGCCTCGGCGACAAGCCCGACGCGAATAACTACGACGTCGTCATCATGCCCAGCCTGGCGTCTATCGCCATGGCCACCGTGGTTCGCCTTGCGCGCCGCTCTCTCGCGCCCGGCGGCCGCCTGATCGTCGGCATGAACGACGCCCGAACCGCAAGCGCGCTGGCACGCAGATTGCGCCTGAACGGCTTCACCAAGCTCCGTCTGACCCAGATCGCCGGGCGGGTGCTGCTGTGCGCCGACCTGTGGAGGGTGGCATGAGCGCGCCTCTGGTTTTGCGGGGGTCGATGACCGCGCTGGCTACGCCGTTCAAACATGGCGCCATTGACCACGCGGCCTTCGCGCGCCTGTGCGAGCGGCAAATCCGATGCGGCACAACCGCGCTTGTGGTTTGCGGTAGCACGGGCGAGGCCGCGGCACTGACCATTGAGGAACAGGCTTCGCTGACCCGGCTGGCCGTCGCGACAGCAAGAGCCAGGGTTCCAGTCATCGCCGGCTGCGGCGGCAGTTCCACCGACGCGGCCGTTGCACTGGCTGGTGTCGCCGCCGCCAGCGGCGCGGCTTCCCTGCTGTGCGCGCCAACACCTTACATGAAGCCCTCTCAGGAGGGGATCATCGCGCATTTCCACGCGCTGGCACAGGCATCGAAATTGCCCCTGATTGCATACGACGTCCCCGGCCGCGTCGGCGTGGCGCTCAAGGACGAAACCATAGCCACACTCTCCGCTCGGGGATTAATCATCGGACTCAAGGACGCGTCGGCCGATCTGAGCCGTCCGCCGCACCTGCGCGCCCTGTGCGGCCCGGACTTCCTGCAACTCAGCGGCGACGACTCCACGGCCGCTGCTTATCGCGCCGCTGGCGGGCATGGCTGCATATCCGTCACCGCCAATCTCACGCCCACGCTGTGCGCAGCGCTCCACCGGTCCTGGGATGAGGGCGATATGACGCTGTTCGCACGGATCCGGGACATGCTTGCCCCGCTGCACGATGCCCTTTTTGCCGAAACCAATCCGGTTCCGCTGAAGGCGGCACTGGCGATCCTGAACCTCGCCGAAAACGAAGTGCGGTTGCCGCTACTGCCCGCCAGCAATGCAACCGCGGAGACGCTGAAGCATCTGCTGACCCGGATCGCGGAGCCGGGCGATCGGATTGCATCGCGTCCGAACTATGCGCTGGCAAGCTAATATCCGGGAGATAGTGGGGGGTCTCGTCTGGATCTGCCTGATCCTGGCGACAGCGGCATACGGCGCGGCGATCGTGCGCAATATCACCGAAACGCTCCAGGGGATCGCCGGCCAATCCCGTTCGACCGCCGCACTGGCGCGGCCGTACCGGTAGGCCTGCCGAGGCCTGACCGCGTCATTCGCGGCATCGGTGAAGCCCCGGCCGGCGGCGCAAACGCAGCGCCGAGCGGCGGCCAACGCGGCCGTGTCCCGACCGGGACTTGGCGGTCGAAACGTCCGATCGGCACGAAAGACTTTATACCGGCATCGATTCAGGCCATAGGCGCGGGATGCTGCCCGAGTCCTTCCGCACCGAGAGGCTGTTCCTGCGCCCGATCGCCATGACGGACGCCGCGCAGATCTTCGCCGCCTATGCGCGGAATCCGGAAATCACACAGTTCCTGATCTGGCGCCCGAACATGACCCGCCGGGATATAGAAGCCTATATCCGAAGCTGCCTGGAAACCCCGCCGCATCGCGCCCGCACCTATGTGCTGCAAGGCCGCAAGGACAGCGCGATCCGCGGCGGCCTGGACCTGCGCCAACCCGACAAGCACCGGCTGGAATTCGGCTATGTCCTGGCCCGCGCCTGGTGGGGCAAGGGTCTGATGACGGAAGCCCTGACCGAGGTTGTCCAGTGGGGACTCTCGCAGCCCTCGATCTACCGCATCGGCGCGGTCTGCGACGTGGACAACATCGGCTCCGCCCGGGTGATGGAAAAGGCCGGACTGGTCCGCGAGGGATTGCTCCGCCGCTACCTGATCCACCCCGGCATGGGCAAGGAACCCCGCGACTGTTTCAGTTACGCCAGGGTCCGGTAATCCGGCGGCTCTGCTAGCACTCCCCGCCCTTAGCACTCCATGTCGTCGTTGGTGCGCCGGACCAGGATTTCCCGCTTGCCGACATGGTTGGCGGTGCCGATGATCCCTTCTTTCTCCATCTGTTCGATCAGCTTCGCCGCCTTATTGTAGCCAATGTTCAAATGCCGCTGGATGAACGAGGTCGATGCCTTGCCCTCCCGGGCGACGATGGCGACCGCCTGATCGAACAGGCTTTTGTCGCTGTCGCTGGCCCCGGCGATCCCCGACATCGCCGACTCGCTGTCGCCGCCGTTGCCGTCGGTCGGCTCCGTCACGTCGTCCAGATAGGCCGGCTCGCCTTGTTCGCGCAGGAATGCGACGACTTTCTCCACTTCCTCGTCCGACACGAAGGGACCGTGGACGCGGGTGATGCGGCCACCGCCCTGCATGAACAGCATGTCGCCCTGGCCCAGCAACTGTTCGGCGCCCTGCTCGCCCAGGATGGTGCGGCTGTCGAACTTGCTGATCACCTGGAAGCTGATGCGGGTTGGGAAGTTGGCCTTGATGGTGCCGGTAATCACATCCACCGACGGCCGCTGCGTCGCCATGATCACATGGATGCCGGCTGCTCGGGCCATCTGCGCCAGCCGCTGCACCGCCTGTTCGATTTCCTTGCCGGCGACCATCATCAGGTCGGCCATTTCATCGACCACCACCACGATGAACGGCAGGGCTTCCAGTGCCAGTGGCTGTTCCTCGAACGTCGGGCGACCGGTGTCGGGGTCGAACCCGGTCTGCACCTTGCGGGTCACGACTTCGCCCTTGGCGCGCGCCTCCGCCACGCGGTCGTTGAAGCCGCCAACATTACGCACACCAAGCTGAGACATCGCTCGGTATCGCCGCTCCATCTCCCGCACCGTCCATTTCAGCGCGGTCACCGCCTTGGCGGGTTCGGTGACGACCGGGGCCATCAGGTGCGGGATGCCTTCGTAGATCGACAGTTCCAGCATCTTCGGGTCGATCAGGATCAATCGGCACTGCTCCGGCGACAGCCGGTACAGCAGCGAGAGGATCATCGCGTTCACGCCGACCGATTTGCCCGAACCGGTGGTGCCCGCGATCATCAGATGCGGCATCCGGGCGAGATCGGCGAAGATGGCCTTGCCGCTGATATCCTTGCCCAGCGCCAGGGACAGTTTGCCGGCGGATTTCTGCCCTTCCTCGCTGGACAGGATTTCGCTCAGGAACACCGTTTCCCGCTTGCTGTTCGGCACCTCGATACCGATCACGTTGCGGCCCGAGACCGTCGCGATGCGCACGGCGGTCACCGACAGGCTGCGCGCCACGTCGTCGGCCAGACCGATCACCCGCGCGCTACGGATACCCGGCGCCGGCACCAGCTCGTACAGCGTCACCACCGGGCCGGGACGGATCTCCACGATCTCCCCTTGCACGCCGTAATCGGACAGCACGGTTTCCAGCAGCCGCGCATTCGCTTGCAACGCCTCCTCGCTGGGTCCGGTGGAGGCCCGGGCCGGCGGATCGTTCAGCAGATCGAGCCCCGGGAACTTCCAACCAGCTTCCTCGAACGGCAGCTTGATCTGTTCGGCGGGCGGTTTGCGCGGCAGTACCTGCGGCTTCACGGTCCGCACCGAAGCAGCGGCGACCGATGGGGACAAGGCTGATGGGGACAGGTTGGGCGGGGAAGCGTAATCGGCCACCGCCGCCCGTGGCTCCTCCCGGCCGGCCCGCTCCGGGGATATGGATCGCGATGGGGACATGGATGGGGACGGCGCGGGCAGCGGGGCATCGTCGGAGTCCAGGCCGTCCGGCTGCCGGTTCATCAAATTGACCAGCCAGCCGGACGCGCCGCTCATGCCGCCGGCCCCGCGCGACAGCGCACCGCCGCCGGCCGAAACCGAATAGCGGGCGGCGGCACCGGCAACCCGGCCGGCGCTTTTCCACTCCGACCGGGAAAGTCCGAGCGAAAGCCAGCCGAGAATAAGGGCGAGGATGGTGCCGAGGAGCCAGACCGACGCCGACCCGACGATGCCGAACAAGGATGCGCCGGTGCTGAATTCGGTGTCGGCGACCAGCCGTCCGATCGACCCGCCCAGACCGGCCATTACCGGCCAGGGTGGCCCGTTTTTGGGCAGAGGCACGATGGCGGCGACGGCCGCCAGCATCGGCAGCGAGGCCAGCAGCGCCGCCAGACGGGCGCCAAAACTGCCCAGACCGCGATGGGAGGCGATTCGCCAGCTCCAGGTCAGCATCGCCAGTCCCGGCAGCACGCCCACCACGCCGAAGCCTTGCAGCAGGATATCGGCCAGCATCGCCCCGCCCGATCCGGCCAGATTGGTGACATGGCGGGTGGTCGCGGTATTCAGGGACGGATCGCGCGGATCGTAGGTAGCCAGTGCCACCAGGACCGCCAGACCCAGCAAGCCCAGCAGCAGCCCGCCGAGTTCGGCGCTGCGTTGGCTCATCTGCGCCTTCATGGCGGGCGAGGCGAACTTGCGTGTATCCAGCGTCGATGGTCGCGCGGCCATATGTCCTGCCCGTATGCTTGCGGCGTCGGTCGAACTATAGCCCCGAAGTGGCTGATAAATGAAGCGTCATCACGTCCGCTCTTCCCGGGCTCGCCGCAGGTGCTAGAAACCCGTCAGCGAATCGCCCATCTTCCCCTTTTTGAAGGAACCGGTCATGACCGTCCCGGCCAAACGCCAACTGGCGAACGCACTGCGCTTCCTCGCGATCGACGCGGTGCAGCAGGCCAACTCCGGCCACCCCGGCATGCCGATGGGCATGGCCGACATCGCCGAGGTGCTGTGGCGCGACCATCTGCGCCACAACCCCGCCGACCCGCTATGGCCGAATCGCGACCGCTTCGTGCTGTCGAACGGCCACGGATCGATGCTGCTGTACGGGCTGTTGCACCTGACCGGCTACGATCTGCCGCTGGAGGAAATCAAGAACTTCCGCCAGCTCCATTCCAAGACCCCCGGCCACCCGGAATACGGCCATACTCCGGGGATCGAAACCACCACCGGTCCGCTGGGCCAGGGCCTCGCCACCGCCGTTGGCATGGCATTGGCCGAACAGCAGCTCGCGCACGCGTTCAATCGAGGCGAACACGCCATCGTCGATCACCGCACCTTCGTGTTCGCGGGCGACGGCTGCCTGATGGAAGGCATCTCCCACGAAGCCTGCTCGTTCGCCGGCACCCAGAAGCTGGAGAAGCTGATCGTCTTCTACGACGACAACGGCATCTCCATCGACGGCCATGTCGATGGCTGGTTCCAGGACGACACCCCAAGGCGGTTCGAGGCTTACGGCTGGCGGGTGATCCCCAACGTCGATGGCATGGACAGCGTGGCGGTCGAGGCGGCGGTAGCCGAAGCCCTGACCCCGTGCGGCCGCCCCACCCTGATCTGCTGCAAGACGACCATCGGCTACGGCGCCCCGAAACTGGCCGGCACCCATGAATCGCACGGCGCGGCGCTGGGCGCGGCCGAGGTCGCTGCCACCCGTCAGGCGCTGGGATGGGATTACCCGGCGTTCGAGGTCCCCGCCGATATCCGGTCCGCCTGGGACATGCGCGCGGCAGGCGCCAGGGTGCAGGCCGCATGGGAGGCTAAATTCGCCGCCTACGCCGCCGCCTTCCCGGCCGAGGCCGCGGAATTCCGCCGTCGCGTCGCCGGCCAGCTTCCCGCCGATTTCGCTGCCAAGGCCGATGCCGTGATTGCCGAGGCTGGCGCGATGACCGATGCCATCGCCACCCGCAAGGCCTCGCAGAACGCGATCACCGCTTTCGCACCGCTGCTGCCTGAATTCTTCGGTGGATCGGCCGACCTGACCGGTTCCAACCTGACCAACTGGAAGGGCTGCATTTCCATCGAGCACGGCAAGTCCGGCAACTACATGCACTACGGCGTGCGTGAGTTCGGCATGGCCGCGATGCTGAACGGCATAGGCCTGCACGGCGGATTCATCCCGTTCGGCGGCACCTTCCTGGTGTTCGCCGACTACGCCCGCAATGCCATCCGGCTGGCGGCGCTGATGAAGCTGCGGTCGATCTTCGTGCTGACCCATGACAGCATCGGCCTGGGCGAGGACGGCCCGACCCACCAGCCGGTCGAACATGCCGCCTCGCTGCGGCTGATCCCCGGACTGGACGTATGGCGCCCCTGCGACATGCTGGAAACCGCCGTGGCCTGGCGCTGCTCGGTCGAACGCCATGACGGGCCCAGCGCGCTGCTGCTGTCGCGCCAGAACTGCCCGCAACATGGCGGCGAGGCGGGCCGCGCCGCGGCAGTGGCCCGGGGAGGGTATGTGCTGTCGGACACCGACGGCAAGCCCGATGTGGTGCTGATCGCGACGGGGTCGGAGATGGCGATCACCACCGCCGCCCGCGACCTTCTGGCCGCGAGGGGTATCAAGGCCCGCGTGGTGTCGATGCCGTGTTCCGACCTGTTCGACCGGCAGGACAAGGCGTGGCGCGATTCCGTGCTGCCGCCCGGCATCCGGCGCGTGGCGGTGGAGGCCGGTGCCACGATGTCGTGGTACAAGTATGTTGGCCTGGAAGGCGCCGTCGTCGGTCTGGACCGGTTCGGCGAGTCCGCCCCCGGCCCGCTACTGATGAAGTATTTCGGCTTTACGGCGGAGCATGTGGCAGAGGTCGCCGCCGGGTAGAAACGGCCCGGCGGGGCATTCACCACGGCGTCCCCGCCCCGCGGTAAGGGCGGGGACGCCGATGGGAAGGCAGCGGTTCCGCCACATAGCCAGTCCCGGACTCCCTTCCCGCCCTCCGCGCCCTTTGCTTCGCAAAACGATGGAAGACGACGCGGACTGGCTGTGAGATAGCGGCACCGCTTCAATGCCGGTGCGGTTGCCGGCATGGGCGTTGGCCTGGAAGAGCGCGAACGGCGGGAAGGGCCGCGAAGGACGGATCGCGCCGCATGTTTGCCAGTAATACTGGTACCAGGGAACCCGGAGCCGGCAGCTCGACAAGGGAAACCGCCCGCCCCACCACTTCGTGCTATTCCGGACCCGGGCAGGCCAGCCTATACTAGGTTCATGACCCAGCCCGCACAGAACCGTATGACTGCGTTCGACACCCTCCGCGCCCTGGCGGAACGGCCAGGCGGGCGGGCGATCACGCCGCTGTTCGCCAGCGACCCGAACCGCGCCGCGCGGTTCACCGCCGCGTTCGGCGACCTGACGCTGGATTTTTCCAAATCGTCGATCGACGACACCGCCCTGGACGCACTGTTCGCCCTCGCCGCCGCCGCCGGGCTGGAGACTTTCCGCCAGCGCCTGTTCGCAGGGGAGCAGGTGAACGAAACCGAACGCCGCGCTGCCATGCACATGGCTTTGCGGGCACCCGCTGACTCCGGCCTGAAAGCCATCATGCCGCGCGGCACCGAAAACGCCGCCGCGATGGCCGGTGCCGAACGCGACAAGATGCGGGCATTCGTCGAAGCCGTTCACGCTGGTACGATCCGGGGCGCCACCGGCCAGACTTTCACCGACGTGCTGACCATCGGCATCGGCGGCTCCGACCTCGGCCCCAAGGTCGCCACCGAGGCCCTGACCATCGGCAGCGCCGACGTCAAAATGAACGCCCACTTCCTGTCCAACGTCGATGGCCATGCCTTCGCCGAAATCCAGAAGGGTCTGGATCCCGCCCGCACGCTCGTGCTGGTGGCGTCGAAGACCTTCACCACGCTGGAAACCTCAATGAACGCGGCGGCCGCACGCGCCTGGATCGTCGGTGCCCTGGGCGAGACCGCCGTCGCCGCGCATTTCGCCGCGCTGTCCACCAATCTGAAGGCCGTCGCTGCATTCGGCATGCACCAGGACCGGGTGTTTGCCTTCCAGGATTGGGTGGGCGGCCGCTATTCGCTGTGGTCGCCGGTCGGCCTGGTCATCCCGCTCGCTGCCGGGTGGGACAAATTTCAGCAGATGCTGGACGGCGCATGGGCCATGGACTGCCACTTCCGCGACGCGCCCCTGCGCCAGAACCTGCCCGTCCTGCTGGGCTTGGCCGGCATCTGGAACACCAATGCGCTCGGCTGCGCCACCCAGTGCATCCTGGCCTACGACGACCGGCTGCGCCGCTTGCCGGCGCACCTTCAGCAGCTTGAAATGGAATCCAACGGCAAGCACGTCACCCTGGCCGGCGAACGAACCGGCTGGGACACCTGCCCGATCCTGTTCGGGGAACCGGGAACCAACGCACAGCACAGCTTCATGCAACTGGTCCATCAGGGCACGCGCCCGGTGCCGGTGGATTTCATCCTCGCCGCCAACGCCGGCCACGACCGCCCCGATGCCCACCGAGCGTTGGCGGCCAACGCGTTCGCACAGGCCGAGGCGCTGATGCGCGGCAAATCCGAAACCGAAATCCGCGCCGAAATGACCAAGGCCGGCGCCAGCCAGGCCGATATCGATGCCATCGCACCGCATCGCGTCGCGGTCGGCGAACGGCCGTCCAACACCATCCTGTTCGACCGACTCGATGCCTTCAGTGTGGGTCGCCTGATCGCACTGTACGAACACAAGGTGGCGGTTCAAGGCTGCCTGTGGGGCATCGACAGCTTCGATCAGTGGGGCGTCGAACTGGGCAAGCAACTGGCCAACGGCATCCTGCCGCAATTGCAGCCGAGCGCAGAAAGACCCGGCGCCCAAACATATGGACACGACTCGTCCACCACCGCTTTGATCCACCGCTTCAAGACCCTTCGCGGGGAAGCCTGAACAACCGCATGTCGCGCATCCGCCTCCTCGCCGAGACCACCGTCAATCGCATCGCCGCCGGCGAGGTGATCGAGCGGCCGGCCGCGGCTATCAAGGAATTGGTGGAAAACGCGCTCGATGCCGGCGCCACGCGGATTACCGTCTGCCTGGACGGCGGCGGCATCGACCGGCTGGAAATAACCGACAACGGCATCGGCATGTCGGCCGAGGAGTTGGCGCTGTGCGTGCTGCGCCACGCCACCTCCAAACTGACAGACGAAACCCTGGTGCGGATCACCACGCTGGGGTTCCGTGGCGAGGCCCTGCCGTCGATCGGTGCCGCCGCCCGCCTGGAAATCACTTCCCGCCCGCACGACGCCGACCATGCCAACGCGATCGGCGTCGAAGGCGGGCATGTGTCCGCCGTTACCCCGGCCGCCGGTCCGCCGGGCACCCGGGTCGTGGTGCGCGACCTGTTCTTCGCCACGCCCGCACGCCGCAAATTCCTGAAAAGCCCGCGCATCGAGGCCGACCACGCCGAGGCCACGGTGCGCCGGCTGGCGATGTCCGCCCCGCATGCCGCGTTCCGCCTGGAACTCGACGGCCGCGTCGTGTTCGAAGCCCCGGTGCAGGACCGCATCAAGCGGGTCGCCGCCCTGATCGGCCCTGAAGCCGCCGGGGTCATGCTGCCGGTCAGCGAAGAGCGCAACGGGCTGACAATAAGCGGCTACATCTGCTCCCCGGCGGTCACGCGGGCGACACCGGCAGCCCAGACGCTGGTCGTCAACAACCGGCCGGTGGCCGATCCGGTGCTGCGGACGGCGGTGAAAGTCGCCTATCGCGATGTCATTGCCGCCGGCCGCCATGCCATCGTCGCGCTGTACCTGGATGTCCCGCCGGACGAGCTGGACGTGAACGTGCATCCGGCGAAGACCGAACTGCGGTTTCGCGACAGCGCGGCGATCCGTTCCCTGGTCATCGGCTCTGTCCGCCGCGCGCTGGGGGTGGGAACCGGACAGGTGGTGCCGATGCCCGCACCCGGCGGTTCGGCATGGGCGTCGTTTGCGTCGCGTCCCAGCCGCCCGTCCTATCCCGCGCCGCCGCTGGCACTGTCCTCCGGCGGATGGCCGCTCGGTAATCTGGCTGAGGCGCAACTGCCGTTGACCGGCGCCCCCGCCGCCCGGCAGATCGCGGCACTGGCGCCCTCGCCGGATTATCCGCTTGGCGCGCCGGTTGCCCAGGTTCTGGATACCTACATCATCGCCGTCGCCGCCGATGGGTCGCTGGTGCTGGTGGACCAGCACGCCGCCCATGAACGACTGACGCATGAGGCCATCAAGACGCAGATGCTGGACGGGCCGGTACGTAGCCAGCCGATGCTGCTGCCGGCCGTCGTCGATCTGCCGTCCGCCGACGTCGCCCGCCTGTGCGCGCGGGCGCCCGATCTCGCTCAGCTTGGCCTGGAGCTGGAGGAATTCGGCCCCGGCGCGATTTTGGTGCGGGCGTTACCGGCCGCGTTGGGGGCCGCCGAACCCGGCCCGCTGCTGCGCGATCTGGCAGACGAATTCGCCGAGATGGACGAGGAAACCGTCCTGTCGTCCCGGCTGGACGCGGTGATCGCGCGCATGGCGTGTCACGGCAGCATCCGGGCCGGCCGCAAATTGGGGCAAGCCGAAATGAGCGCGCTGCTGCGCCAGATGGAAGACACCCCGCGCGCCGCGACATGCAGCCACGGCCGCCCAACCGTATTGAAACTATCCAAGGCCGACATAGAAAAGATGTTCGGCCGCCGCTGACGGCAGCTTCTGTCTAATTGACCGGCGACATGCAACCGGTGGAAGATGCGTTAGCGGCTGGCGCGCGGGACTGTTTCGCTCTATGCGACGGAACGCCCTGCCATAAACGATAAAAAACGTATTAGGGATTGCGAACGTGAAACAGAATGAGATCGTCCGGGCGCTTGGTCGCCCGTGGCGCGGTTGACCTTATGTTGCCGCCCGCAACGCTGCTCTTCCCGCCCCGTTTCAGCATGAATCCGATATGCGCCGGCAGTTGCCTCGCGCCCATGCCGCGTGACCGGGGTTTCGCGTCATGGCGGTGAGCCTGTCGAAACGGTCGTTCACGCAGGAACGGATCGTTTTCCTTATCACGATCGCCTTGTTCGCGGTGTTTGCCGTCGAACTGCGCAACTTCCTCGCCCCCGCCAATCTGCTGGCGCTGGTTCGCAGCGTCGCCGTGCTGGGCATGCTGGGGATGGCGATGCTGGTCGTGGTGCTGGGCCGCGGGATCGACCTGGCGATCGTGGCGAACATGGCGATTTCCGTCGGCTGGGCGCTGCAACTGATTGCCGGCGGCATGCCGGTCTGGCTCGCGCTGTGCGTCGGGCTGGCGTTCGCGCTGGGCATGAGCCTGATCGGCGGTATCCTGATCGCCTATGCGGAAATCCCCTCGCTGTTCGCCACGCTGGCGATGGCGACGTTCATTTACGGGTTCGGCCGAGCCCATTTGATAACCGGAACGGATGTGGTTTATCTGCCGCACGATATGGGGGCGGTCGTCGAGCTTGGGCAGGGTGTGGTCGCGGGCATTCCGATGCCGATCGTGGTTGCCGCCGGCACGGCCTTCGCGGCGTATCTGTTCCTGAAATACACCAAGCCCGGACGGTTCATCTTCGCGATGGGGGACAACTTCAACGCCGCGCGGATCGGCGGCATCGGGGTGCGCCCGATGCTGGTGTTCCAGTATGTGCTGTCCGGCGGCGCCACCTTCCTGGCGGGGCTGATCACCGCGACCTCGGTCGGTGCGATGAACACCCGGATCGTGAATTCCAATATGATCTACGACGTGATTCTGGTCGTGGTATTGGGCGGCGTCGGCCTCAGCGGCGGTCGCGGCGGGGTTCGCAATGTGATTGTCGGCACGTTGCTGATCGGCGTGCTGATGAACGGAATGACGATCATGGATGTGCAGTACACCGTCCAGAACGTCATCAAGAGTCTGATCCTGCTGTTTGCCATCGTTTCGGATAGCATCGTCAATCCGCGCGACGAACAGACCGGCCAGCAGGGGGACATCTGACCCGCCGCGGGGCGAAACGTCAGGCACATCGTCCGGACATTTTATAATCATAAGGGAGTGGAAACAATGAAATCAGCTTTGCTAAGGTTCGCCGCGATCGCGGTTGCCGCCCTGACCGTCGGCGGCGTCGCGGCGCGTGCCCAGGACAATATGAACGATCCGTACCGCGATCCGGCGCTGGCCGCGCTGAAGGGCAAGTCGATCGCGTATCTGCCCATCTCCATCGGATTCGATCTGGCGCAGGCCTGGGGCGGCGTGATCAAGACCCAGGCCGACCATTATGGCATGACGTTCAAGGCGCGCGATCCGAACTGGAGTACCGACGCCATGGCGCAGGCGATGACCTCGCTGATCGCCGAACATCCAGACGTGATCGTCACCCAAAATCCGGACCTGCAATCGCTGGCCCGCCTGCTGAAGCAGGCCAACGCGGCGGGCATCCGGGTGATTCAGATGAATATGCAGGGCGCGGTGCAGACCGACGCCTTCGTCGGCCCGGATTTCATCTCGATGGGCGAGCAGGAGGCCGAAATGATGGCCAAAGCCTGCGGCAAGGACACCCAGACATCGCATAAGATCGCCATCGTGCAGGGCGTGCTGACCGGCGGAGTCAGCTATTATCAGGTGAAGGGCTTGTTGGAAGGCCTGAAGGCGCATCCAGAGATCAAGGTCGTGTCCAGCCAGGCAGCCGACTGGGATGCCAGCAAGGCGCGCGCGGTGACCGAGACGGTGCTGCAACAGAACCCCGATCTTTGCGGTATCGCCGACATGTGGGATGGCCAGGGCGTCGGCACCGGTGCGGCGATCAAGCAGGCCGGCAAGCAAGGGCAGGTGTATTTCCTGACCTCCGGCGGCGGCGCGCAGAGCATGTGCGACCGTCTCGCCGACGGTACGTTCTCGGCTGTCATCGACTACAATGCGCCGGGCATGGGCCGCGATGCGTTCACCGCGATCAGTGCGCTGCTGCAAAGCAAGCAGCCCGCCGGGTCGATCAAGTTCCAGCTTTACTCGCCCACGCGGGTGATGACCAAGGCCGACGTCAAGGCCGGCACATGCTGGGACCCGCAGGCGTACGCCGCGCTGCTGCGCTAACCGAACCCAACACGGGATCGTCCTGCCGGGCGGTCCCGTGCGCTGTTCCAGCCGCTGCTTCGCGGCGTTTACCGGCATGATCCGGAAGTAGAGGTTCGACTTGGCTTCGTCAGCAACCGCCGCGCGCGAAATCCCGCTTCGGGAATCCCTTTCCCGCTTGCGATATCGATATTTCCCCGACCACCTTGTCGGCGAAGTGCTGTCGAAAAAATGGATCGACAACGCGGTGCCGTTCGCGGTCCTGCTGTGCGTGATCGCGACGTTCGGCTTGCTCATCCCGGACTTCTTCGCCCCGCAAATCCTGGTGATCACCAGCCGCCAGCTCGGTGAGTTCGGTCTGGTCTGCATCGCGATGATGACGGTGATCATCGTCGGCGGGATCGATCTGAGCGTAGGTTCCAACTTCGCGCTGGGCAATTTCACCACGCTGGCGCTGCTGAATCTGGCCGGCTGGCCGGTGGCCGCGGTTGTGCCGGCGGTGATCCTGGTGTGCGGCGCGGTCGGCTTCGTCAATGGCGTGCTGGTCGGATTCTTCCGGCTGCGGGCGTTCCTGACGACGCTGGTCACGCTGATCATCGTGCGCGCCGTCGTGGACATGCTGCTGCTGCGGTACGCGCAGGATATGTCGGTCAGTTTCTACGACTCGGATATCTGGGACCTGATCGGTATGGGCGGCATCGCCGGGGTGCCGTTCAGCTTCGTCGTGCTGATCGTCGTGGCGCTGATCGGCCATGTGATACTGACGCGCAGCCGCCCGGGCTGGCGGGCGATGGCGATCGGCGGTTCCCGCCGGTCCGCGCATAACATGGGGCTGTCGGTGCGCGGCACCGTTTGCGGATCCTATACCATATCCGGCATGCTGTGCGGGCTGTCCGGCCTGCTGTATGCCGCGCGCCTGGGCGGCGCCGGCACCGACACCGGCATGGGGCTGGAAATCGCGGCGCTGACAGCGGCTGTGCTGGGCGGCAACAGCCTGGGCGGCGGGCGCGGGTCCGTGGTCAAGGCACTGATCGGATCGGTGATCGTGCTGCTGATGACCAACGGCGTGATCCGGCTTGGCCTGAACAGCGGCTCCGGCCCCATGGTGCTGGGCCTGACGCTGCTGTTCGCGGTGTTCGTCGATGTCCGCTGGCTGAAGAACCGCGATAAGCTGCTGTCGAAAGTGTATGTCTCGCCGACCTATGTCACGCTGCCGCCGCCGGCTTCGACAGACGCGGCCTCCGGCACCCCGTTCGCGCTGAATAACCGGTTGCGAAACGTCGAGATCATCGGCCTGGGCGAGGTCGAATCGCCCGAGGACGTGATCCTGGACGACGAGGATTACCTGTTCTGCGGCAACCGCCACGGCGACGTGCTGCGCTTCTTCCCGCCCGACTACAAGAAATGGGAAGTGTACGCCCATATCGGCGGCTCCCCGCTGGGTATGGCGTTCGACCGCGACCGCAACCTGCTGATCTGCGTCGGCGGCATGGGCCTGTATAAAATCGCCCGCGACCGGACGGTCAGCAAGGTTACCGATGAAACCAACCGCTCGCCGTTCTCGGTGATCGACGATTCGCGCCTGCGGCTGGCCGACGATCTGGATATCGCGCCGGACGGGCGGATTTTCTTCAGCGAGGCCACCATCCGCTACGAAATGCACGACTGGCCGGTCGATGCGCTGGAAAGCCGGGGCAACGGCCGTATCATTTGTTACGATCCCCGCACCGGACGCACCCATACCGCTTTGCGCAATCTGGTGTTTCCGAACGGGATCTGCCTGGCCAACGACGGCCAGTCGATTCTGTTCGCCGAAAGCTGGGCCTGCCGCATCAGCCGCTATTGGATCAGCGGCCCGAAGACGGGCAAGGTCGAACGGCTGATCGAGGATTTGCCGGGCTACCCGGACAACATCAACCGAGCATCGGACGGCACGTACTGGGTGGCGTTGCTGGGGATGCGGTCGCCGGCAATGGACGTCGCCCTTCGCATGCCCGGCTTCCGCCGCCGCATGGCTCGGCGTATCGCGCCGGATCAGTGGCTGTATCCGAACCTGAACACCGGCTGCGTCGTCCGCTTCGACGACACCGGCCGCGTCATCGAATCGCTGTGGGACCAGGGCGGGCTCAATCACCCGATGATTACCTCGATGCGCGAACATCGCGGCTGGCTCTATCTCGGCGGTATTTCCAACAACCGCATCGGCCGGGTCCGGCTGGAGAACGCCGACCCGGCCTGGAGCGCCGCGACCGCCTATTGGGGGAATGCCCGATGATGGCAGCATTGCGCGGCAGCCTCGACCGGCTGCTGGGGCGCGGGGCCTCGGCAGTAACGGTGCCGCCGCTGGATGGCGCGCTGAAGCCCAACAACCTGCTGGAAAACGCCCCTGTCGCGATCGATGTCCCGGCCCCGGACAACATCGTCGCCGGACCGCTTGGGCCGATGTTCACCAGCGGCGAGCGGGTACTGCGGCTGGACCCGGCGGGCGGCGGCGAACCGGTGGCGGTGTTGACCGCGGCGGGTTCGGTTACCGCGATGGCGCGTGCGTCCTCCGGCCTGCTTGCAGTGGCGTCGGATGCCGGCGGTATCGTGCTGTACGACGAAGGCGGAGGCAGCCGGACACTGAACAGCAGCGGCGCCAGGGCGCCGTCCTGCGTAACAGCGATGGAGTTCGCCGATGACCGAACCCTGCTGGTCTGCATCGGATCGACGGAACATCTCATCGACGGCTGGCAGCGCGATCTGCTGAGCAGCGGACACAGCGGTTCGGTCTGGCGGTTCGACACCGGTTCGGGCGGGGCAACGCAGCTTGCAGGCGGGCTGGGCTTTCCGAACGGCATCCTGGCCGAACCGGATGGCCAGATCGTGGTCAGCGAAAGCTGGGGCAAGCGGCTGGTCCGCATCGGCACCGGCCGGCAGGCGGTCGGGCCGGTTCTGGAGGATCTGCCGGGCTATCCCGCGCGCCTGTCGCGGTCGGCGCGCGGCGGCTACTGGCTGTCGGTCTTCGCACCGCGCAGCCAGTTGATCGAATTCATCATGCGCGAACCGGCATACCGCCACGCGATGATGGCCGAGGTCGATCCCGCCTATTGGGTCGCCCCGGCGCTGCGCAGCGGCATGTCGTTTCACGAACCGATGCAAGGCGGGGCGCTGAAGCAGATGGGCATCCTCAAGCCCTGGGCGCCGACTCGGTCTTATGGCCTGGTCATCGAACTCGACGCGACATTCGAAGCGGTTCGCAGCATGCACAGCCGGGCGGGCGGGCGGCGGCATGGGATAACGTCGGCGGTGGAGCGGGACGGTGTCCTGTGGATCGCAAGCAAGGGTGGGGACCAGGTGGTCGCGCTCGATCTGGACGTGGATGGGACGAAGTGATGCAGCCGGTGTTGGAACTGAAGTCCGTCACAAAGGAATTTCACGGCGTCGCCGCGCTGAGCGAGGTGAGCTTCACCCTGGCGCCGGGCGATGTCCATTCGTTGCTTGGTGAGAACGGTGCCGGCAAATCGACGCTGACCAAAATCATGGCCGGCGTGTACGCGGCGACCAAAGGACAGGTGCTGCTGAACGGCAAGCCGGTGTCGTTCGCCAACCCGGCCGAGGCGCTGCGCAACGGCATCGCGATGGTTTTCCAGGAAACCAGTCTGGTGCCGTCGCTGTCGGTGGCCCAAAACATCTACCTGGGCAACGAGAAATTCCTGAACCGGCTGCGTGGTATCTATATCGCGGCGCAGCAGTTCCTGCAGTCGCTGAACTTCCATGTCGATCCGACCATGCTGGTGTCGCAACTGGGCGCGGCCCAAAAGCAGATGGTGGAAATCGCCCGCGCGGTGCATCACAAGGCAAAGGTCATTATCTTCGATGAGCCGACCGCCACCCTGACGCCGGAAGAAAAATACCACTTCTTCGCCCTGATCAAGCGGCTGAAGCTGGACGGCGTGTCGATCGTCTTCATCTCCCACGCGCTGGAGGAGGCGCTGGAGGTATCGGACCGCATCACCATCCTGCGCGACGGCCGGCATATCGCCACCGACGCCGCGGCTAATTTCGATCGCAACAAGATCATCGCCGCCATGGTCGGGCGCACGCTGTCCGCCGAACTCTACGGGTCCGCGCGCACCACCCGAACCGCCCGGTCGTACGGGCGCAAGGTTCTAAGCGTGCAGAATCTGTCGATGGGAAAGATGGTGCGCAACACATCGCTGTCGATCTACAGCGGGCAGATCACCGGCATCTTCGGGCTGATCGGATCGGGGCGGACGGAAACCGCCAAGATCGTTGCCGGTGTGGTGAAGCGCGACTTCTTCCACGGCGGCGAAACCCGGCTGGAGGGCAAATCGGTCCGCTATCGCACCCCCCGTCCGGCGGTAAAGGACGGGATCGTCTATGTAACCGAAGACCGCAAGATCGAGGGGTTTTTCGAAACCAAGTCGATCGCTGAAAACATCTACCTGAACTATCTCGCGTCCGATCGAGGGGCCGGGATGATCGTCAGCCGGACGGAAATGGTCGATCTGGCAAAGCGCTGGACCGACAAGCTGGCGGTGCGCGCGATCGACAACGCAGCCAGCGTCATCGAACTATCAGGCGGAAACCAGCAGAAAGTTGTCATCGCCCGGTCGCTCGTGCAGGAGCCGAAGCTGGTGATATTCGACGAACCGACCCGGGGCGTGGATGTCGGCGCCATCGCCGAACTGCATCGTGCGATCAACGAACTGGCGGATTCAGGGCTCGCCGTGGTGGTGATTTCGTCCTACCTTCCCGAAATTTTGAACCTGTCGGATCGCATCCTGGTGTCCCGGCAGGGCCGCATCGTGGAGGAATTCTCGATGGATGAGGCCACCGAGGAGAAGATCATGTACGCGGCGGTACACTGAGGACTTCGGAGCATCAGATCGTAATCCGAACCCCCAGTTCCACCACCCGATCGCTGGGAATCCGGAAGAACTCCGTCGCCGGCACGGCATTGCGCGCCATCACCAGGAACAGCGCACGGCGCCACCAGGGCAGTTTCGGCGCCATGCCCGGCACCAGAACCTCGCGCCCCAGGAAGTAGCTGGCCTGAGTCATCCGAACGTTCAACTGATCGGTGAGGTCTTCCAGCGCCTTGGGGATGTTCGGGCTTTCCATGAAACCATACCGCAGCACCACGCGGTGAATGCCGGGCGCCAGTTCCGACACCTCTGCCCGGCGCCGTTGGAAAACCTCCGGCACGTCCTCGTTCTCGACCGTCACGAACAGGACGTTTTCATGCAGCACCTTGTTGTGCTTCAGATTGTGCAGCAGCGACGTCGGCACGTAATCGGGGTTGCCGGTCATGAACACCGCCAGTCCGGGCACCCGGATGATCCGCGACTGCGGCAGCCGCGCGAGAAACGGCGCCAGCGGCATGCTGGATTGCTTCCAGCGCAGCAGCAGGATGTCGCGCCCGCGCTTCCAGGATGTCATCATCCCGGTCAACCCGACGCCCAGCGCGAGCGGAACCCAGCCGCCCTCGACGATTTTCGCGGTATTGGCGGCGAAGAAAATCGAATCCACCACGAACAACGCTCCGAACACCGACACCGAAGCCGCCCGGGACCAGTGGAACTGACGCCGGAACACCACCATCGCCAGCACCGCGGTACACAGGAAGGTGCCAGTGACCGCGATACCGTAGGCCGAGGCCAGATTGTCCGACGTCTTGAACGCCAGCACCAGCAGAACGACGCCCACCGCCAGCGCCGTATTCACCTGCGGCACGTAGATCTGGCCTTCCTCGGTGTTGGACGTGTGGCGCACCGTCATACGCGGCAGGAAGCCAAGCTGCATGCACTGCCGCGCCATGGAGAACGCGCCGGAAATCACCGCCTGACTGGCGATCACCGTGGCCGCGGTCGCAAGGATCACCATCGGCAGGCGCATCCAGACCGGCCCCATCAGGAAGAATGGATTTTCGATCGCCGCTGGATCGTGCATCATCAGCGCGCCCTGGCCGAAATAGTTCAGGATCAGGCAGGGCAAGACGAAGACCAGCCAGCTGATGCGGATCGGCTTGGCGCCAAAATGCCCCATATCGGCATACAGCGCCTCGGCACCGGTCACGCACAATACCACGGCGCCCAGGACGAAGAATGCCAACCCCTTGTACTGGATGCAGAGCGCGATGGCGTAGGTCGGGGAAATCGCCAGCAGCACATAGGGATGCGGCACGATTTCCATCAGTCCGAACAGCCCGATCAGGAAGAACCACACCACCATGATCGGGCCGAACACCCGCCCAACGCTGCCAGTACCTTTATATTGCATGGCGAACAGCGCCAGGATCACGACGATACTGATCGGCAGCACGTAGAATTTCAGGTCGGGGGCCGATACCTCCAGTCCCTCGACAGCCGACAGAACAGAGATCGCCGGCGTGATGACCCCATCGCCGAAAAACAGGCAGGCACCGGCGATACCGACCAGGGCGATCGCGCTTTTCACGCTGCGCCCGACCGAAACCCGCTGTGCCAGCGCCATCAGCGCCAGAATCCCGCCCTCGCCGCGGTTATCGGCGCGCATCACCAGAAAGACGTATTTGATCGTCACGATGACAATCAGCGACCAGAAGATCAGCGACAGCACGCCCATGATCTCGACCGGCGTGGTCTTGTCCGCGTCGAAGAGTTGCAAGCTGGCCTTGAACGCATACAGCGGGCTGGTTCCGATGTCGCCATAGACGACTCCCAGAACCGCCATCAGCATGCCCAAACTCGGCTTTGCTGGGCGGTGGTCGCCGGGCTCCTGATCGTGGCTCAAATAGATACCCTCATGATGCCGACTAGTTGGCCCGTATTCCACGGGCGCGGCGTCCATTACATGGCCGCCTATTCGGGAGCAAGCCGCCTGTAATCCTGCGGGGCGGACGCTATTCCAGCACCTGCGCCGAGAACTCCACCCATTCGCGCCGGTTCAGCCCGCTGTTCTCCGGGGTCACGGCCTCTCCGGCCAGCATCCGCTTCACGACGGCGAGCATTTGCGCCGACAGTGTCACCGCGCCCAGCCGGTAATCGCGGAACGCCGCGGCGGCGACCGGCACCCAGGCTTCGGTCATTTGCGTCATCGCATCGGCATAGACCCGGATCTCATGCTGGGCATGCGGGTCGCCGCGCAGGGACAGGAAGTGGAACAAATTGTGCAAGTTGGTCTTCCAGTACCACTGCGTGTAGGTGTTCAGCGTCAGATTCATCCGGGCAAGCTCGCGGGCCAGGCCCCGGCGGTTGGGGTCGGCGCCCTCGCCTTCGTTCAGCATCGACGCATAATGCGCGTAGCAGCGTTCGGCATCGTCGCGCAGCAGGTGCAGCACGTCCGCTGCCTCCTCGCCGTCCAGCACGTCGCCCCTGCCCTGCCGGTTGACCACCGACTGGGCCGCGAGCTGTTCGGGGGCAGGGATGTAGAATTCCTTGTCCATGATCGAATAGCGCGCCGAGTACTCGTTCACGCTGGCTGTGCGATGCCGGATCCATTGCCGGGCAACGAATATCGGCAGTTTGACGTGGAACTTGATCTCGCACATCTCGAATGGCGTGGTGTGCCGGTGGCGCATCAGGTAGCGGATCAGCCCGGCGTCCTCCTGCACCCGCTTGGTGCCGCGCCCATAGGACACCCGGGCCGCCTGTACGATGGCGGAATCGTCGCCCATATAGTCGATTACCCGCACGAAGCCGTGGTCCAGAACCGGAAAGGCATGAAACAGCATCGCCTCCAGCGCCGGCACCGTGGGCCGAATGGTGGCGGCGGAGCGCGCGCGCGCATCGGCGATCTCGGCCGCCTGCTGTTCCTTGTTCATCGTGTCAGCCAAAACACCCTCCCGCTAAAGCAGTTGCCCATACAGGGCACCGCAAGCCGATGAAAGTCCTTCCCAGCCCCCCTGTTTTGTTTATCATGCCGCATTGCAAAATGGAGACGCCGATGCCGGTGGGTGGTATGAGCCAGACTCAGGTCCAAAGCCAGTTGCAAGCTCAACTGCAGCCCCACGGCAGCATGCAGGGATACGATCCCGGTTCGTTCTTCTGCGAGATGCTGCGGCCCGGCGAACCCCAGCACCCGACCCTGACATTGCTGCTGTCGCGACTCGCCTCGCTGCCGATCGAAAGCCTGCGCCGGCGCGCCCGCGACGCGGAGCGGGATCTGCTGGACCGGGGCATTACCTTCACGGTGTATTCAGACGCCACGGCGATCGATCGCATCCTGCCGTTCGACCTGATCCCCCGCGTCATCACCCCCGGGGAGTGGCACCAGATCGAAACCGGCGTGATCCAGCGTGTCCGCGCGCTGAACATGTTTCTCTACGACATCTACCATGAGCGGAAAATTCTGAAGGACGGTATCGTCCCGGCCGATCTGGTACTGAAGAATGCCGGCTACTGCCAGGCGATGGTCGGCTTCGATGTCCCGTTCAACACCTATGTCCATGTCTGCGGCACGGACATCGTGCGCGACGAAACCGGCACCTTCCGGGTGCTGGAGGACAATGCCCGCACACCCTCCGGCGTCGCCTATGTCGTTGAAAACAGGCACATGAGCCTGCGCGTCATGTCCGACCTGATGACCAGCCTGCGGGTGCGCGGCGTGGACGAATACGGGCTGCGCCTGCACAATGCCATGGCCGAGATCGCCCCGGCGGGCGTCGAGGACCCCCAGGTCGTCGTGCTGTCGCCCGGCATCTTCAACTCCGCCTATTTCGAGCACGTCTTCCTGGCGCGCGAGATGGGCGTGCCGCTGGTCGAGGGCCGCGACCTGACCGTGGAAGGCGGCAAGGTCTGGATGCGAACGACCTCCGGCCTGGCGCAGGTACATACGATCTATCGCCGCATCGGCGACGACTTCCTGGACCCGGACGCGTTCAATCCCGACAGTATGCTGGGCGTGCGCGGGCTGATCGAGGCGTGGCGGCGCGGTCAGGTGGCGATCGCCAACGCGGTCGGCACCGGCGTGGCGGACGACAAGGCGATCTACGCCTATATGCCGCGCATCATAAAGTATTACCTGTCGGAGGAAGCGATCCTACCGAATGTGGATACGCGGATCTGCGCGGAACCCGACGCATTGGCATACACGCTGGACCACTTGCATGAACTGGTAGTCAAGCCGGTGGCCGAATCCGGCGGTTATGGTCTGCTGATCGGGCCGCACGCCTCCAAGACCGAATTGTCGGAATTCCGCGCGCTGCTGAAGGCCGATCCGGCCAACTACATCAGCCAGCCGACTTTGAAACTGTCGGTTTCCCCCACATTATGCCCGGACGGCGTCCGCCCCCGCCATATCGATCTGCGGCCTTTCGCCGTCACCGGCAAGGACACCTGGGTGCTGCCCGGCGGCCTGACCCGCGTGGCGTTGCGGGCCGGAACGCTGGTGGTGAATTCATCGCAGGGCGGCGGTTCGAAAGATACCTGGGTGCTCGCCGAATGAACGCCATCGCCAAACCCCACAAAGTCCATCTGATCGCCCGTCATGCCGAAGGCATGATCTGGCTCGCCCGCTATATGGAGCGGATCGAGAACATGGCGCGTATCCTGGACGTGACCAATACCTTCGCGCGTGACGCCGACGACACCCGCAACTGGCTGTCGATCCCGCGCATCAACGGCGACCTGGCCGAGTTCTACAAAAAGCATCCAGAAGCCACGCAGCTTACCGTCGGCGAGTTCTATCTGCTGGATTCCGACAACTACACCTCTGTCCAGGCATTCATCGCCGCCGCCCGGGAAAACGCCCGGACATTGCGTGCCCTGATCCCGACCGAAATGTGGCTGCAGATCAATGTGTTTCACGGCCGAATCCGGGCACTGACGGTGGCCGACATCACCCCCGGCCACTTCACCGCGGTCTGTGCCATGCTCAAGGACGGCGCCCAGGCCCATACCGGCATCACCGAAGGCACGCTGTACCGCGATCAGGCCTGGCATTTCTATATGATCGGCCGCTATCTGGAACGCGCCGATCAGACGACACGGTTGCTGGACACGCGCTTTCACTCCTTGGCACCGCAGTCCGATGCGGTCGATGCCGACATCGACGCCGGCCAGTGGAATGCCCTGCTGCGGGCGGCGGCGGGGTACCACGCCTACCGCCGCGAACACCCCAGCGGCTACAACGCGCAAGAGGTTGCGAGCTTCCTGCTGGCGAATACCGCATTTCCGCGCTCCGTCGGGTTGAACCTCGCCCAGGCTGAATGGCATCTGACGCAGTTGCGAACCCGCTATTTTCTGCGCATGCCAGCCGCGCTGGAACGGCTGGATGCGCTGAACGGCATGATGACGCACCAGAACGTCGCCGAACTGGCGGGGCGCAAGCTGTCGCCGTTCCTGGACTATGTGCAGCGGGAGATCGGCTCGCTGCACCAGGATATCGTCGGGACGTTCGGCGGGTAATCGATATCCACCGCGTTGCACCGGAACCGCGATCCTGTTTACGCTGCGGTCATGCCATCCGTCATCCGATCTTCCGTCTGCCCACACGACTGTCCATCCACCTGCGCCTTGTCGGTCGAGGTGCTGGACGGCACCCGCATCGGCTCCGTCCGGGGTGCGGAGGATAACAGCTACACCGCCGGGGTGATCTGTGCGAAGGTTTCGCGCTACGCCGAACGCATCCACCATCCGGGTCGGCTGACCCAACCCTTGCTGCGCACCGGCCCCAAGGGCGGCACACAGTTCCGCCCGATCGGGTGGCAGGAGGCGCTGGACCGCATCGCCGAACGCTTTACCGCCGACACCGCGAAGCACGGTTCGGAATCGGTCTGGCCGTTCTTCTTCGCCGGCACCATGGGGCTGGTGCAACGCGACGGCATCAACCGGCTGCGCAACGTCATGCGCTACTCCCGCCAGAAAATGACGATCTGCACCCCGCTGGCGGAAATCGGCTGGCAGGCCGGCGTCGGGCAGAGCCGCGGCGTCGATGCGCGGGAGATGGCACAGTCGGACCTGATCGTGGTCTGGGGCGGCAATCCGGTTTCCACCCAGGTCAACGTCATGACCCATATCAGCCGCGCCCGGAAAGACCGCGGGGCGAAGCTGGTGGTCATCGATCCGTACAAGACCCCAACCGCCGCCGTTGCCGATATTCACCTGGCCCCCCGCCCCGGCACCGACGGCGCGCTGGCCTGCGCGGCGATGCATATCGCCTTCCGCGACGGTTACGCCGACCGCGATTATATGCGCCAATACACCGACTGCCCGGACGCGCTGGAAGCGCACCTGCGTGATCGCGGCCCGGACTGGGCGTCCGCCATAACTGGATTGTCCGTCGAATCCATCGAGTCCTTCGCCGCTTTGTATGGCAGGACGCAACGCAGCTTCATCCGCGTCGGCTACGGGTTCGCCCGCAGCCGCAACGGCAGTGCCGGGATGCACGCCGTATCGTGCCTGCCCGCCGTGACCGGCGCCTGGCAGCACGAAGGCGGCGGGGCTCTGTGGTCCAATCGCGGCCTCTATCACTGGAACAAGACGCTGATCGAGGGCCTGGACGCGCTGGATACCAGTATCCGGGTGATGGACATGAGCAGGATCGGCAGTGTGCTGACCGGCGATCGCACCGAACTGGGCGATGGGCCGCAGGTCCATTCCATGATCATCCAGAACCAGAATCCGCTGACCGTCTGCCCCGACAGCAATCGGGTACGGCGCGGTTTCGCCCGCGACGACCTGTTTGTCGCCACCCACGAACAGTTCATGACTGAAACGGCCCGCTGGTCCGATATCGTGCTGCCCGCCACGATGTTCATGGAACATGACGACCTGTACCAGGCCGGTGGCCACAGCCATGTTCAGATCGGCGCCAAACTGATCGAACCGCCCGGCGACTGCCGATCCAACCACGAGGTCATCCAGGCGCTCGCCGCTCGGTTGGGCGCGAAACATCGCGGATTCGCGATGACGGCGATGGAAATCGTCGATGCAACGCTGCTGGCGTCCGGCTACCCGGACGCCAAAGCGGTTCAGGAAAGCCGTTGGATCGACGAAATGCCGCCATTCCGCACCGCGCATTTCCTGGACGGTTTCCCGACCAGGGACCGGCGTTTCCACTTCGCACCGGACTGGGCCGCCCTGGGCGACAACCACGGCGCGATGCCCAAGCTGCCGGACCAGATGGACAATATCGAGGCCAGCAGCCCCGACGCGCCATTCCGACTGGTCACCGCGCCGGCCCGCAGCTTCCTGAACACCAGCTTCACCGAAATGGCATCCGGGAAAAAGCGGGAGGGCCGGCCGACGGTGTCGATGCACGCCGACGATGCCCGCAAGCTAGGTCTGACCGATGGCGCGAAGGTACGCCTGGGCAACGCTCGGGGCGAGGTCATCCTGCATGCCCGCATCGCCGCCGGCCAGCAACCGGGCGTGCTGGTGTCGGAGAGTGTGTGGCCGAGCGAATGTTTTGAGGGCGGGATCGGGATCAATGCGCTGACCAGCGACGATCCGGGCCCGCCGTGGGGAGGCGCGGTGTTTCACGACATCGCCGTCTGGATGCGGGCCGAAGTCGCCGAAGTGGCATTGGCGGCGGAATAACCCGAGCCCCTGCCATTTCCCAATCCTGCCCCATATGCGGTGTGCGGCCGCCGATTGGTCGGCGGACAATCATAGAGGAGAACGCGGAATGGCCACGCTCAAACGGCATGCCTCGGCGAAATGGCAGGGCTCCGGCAAGGATGGCAGCGGCAGCCTGACCACCCAAAGCGCGACGCTGAAGGACACGCCGTACGGCTTCAACTCCCGCTTCGGCGACGGAAAAGGCACCAATCCGGAGGAATTGATTGCCGCCGCGCATGCCGGTTGTTTCAGCATGGCGACCGCGTTTCAACTCAGCGGCGCCGGGCACCCGCCCGAGAGCATGGACTGTTCCGCCGACCTGACGATGGAACAGGAAGCCGGCGGCTGGAAGATCGCGGCAATCCATCTGAAGCTGACCGCGAAAGTACCGGGGCTGGATGACGCGAAGTTCCAGGAACTGGCACGCGGGGCGAAGGAGAATTGTCCGGTGTCGAAAGTGCTGAATGCGACGATCACGCTGGACGCCAAACTGGTGTAGCCAACGCCTTGCCACGGCCGGCGGATGCTGGCCGTGGCAGGGGTTCCGGGAACCTCCCCGCTTTGGCCCTAGACCGTCCGGTAGCGGTCCACCCCGCCGGCATCGGTTTCCAACCGCAACTGCCCAAGCCCCAGCATGTGGTTCACATGCGCCAGCACCTCGCCAAAGGCGAAGCCGGTCTGATGCGCATCCAACGGCCGGTTGAACAGGAACGGCACGATTTCCGCCACAGACAGAGGCCGGTCCTGGCACGCCGCCGCGAGTTCTCCGCAGCGCAGCGCGTGATGCTCGATCAGCTCATCCACCCGGTCGTGCAGGCCGTGGAACGGCAGCCCGTGCCCCGGCAGCACCAGCACATCCGGTGCGACACTGGCTTTGATCGCCCGCAGTGACGTTAGGTAGATTCCCAGGGCATCCAGGTCCGGTTCCATCGGATGCACGCTGACATTGGGCGATATCCGGGCGATAACCTGATCGGCGGCGAGGAACAACTTCTCCTCCGGCCGGTACAGCATGGCCTGCTCCAGCGCGTGTCCGCCGCCGGTTTGCACCCCGAAAGCGCGGCCGCCGACCGTGATCGTGTCACCGTGTTTGATGCGATGGTAGGACGCCGGAACCCCGGTCGTACGCTTCAGATACTCATGCCCGCGGCTCAGCACGATGTCGGTTGCTTCCGCTGACAGGCCGTGGCGCCGGTAGAACGGACGGAACACGGCTTCCCCATGATCGGCGGGGGCGCATTGCAGCACCACGCTGTGCAGATACTCCGGCCGCGGCATGGTCAGATCCAGGCCGTATGTCTCGCACAGCCACCCCGCGAGGCCGACATGGTCTGGATGAAAATGGGACACGATAACCGATTTGAGACTCTGTCCGGCGAGCGGGCCAGACAAAATCGCCTTCCATGCCTCTCTGCATACATCTGTACCTAATCCCGTATCGAAAACTGTCCAACCGCCAGAATTTTCGATCAGATAGATATTTACATGATCGAGTCTGTAAGGAAGTGGTAACCTTATCCAGACTATACTTGGCGCTACGTTGATGACTTCGCCCAACGCGGGCGGAGCGGCGAATGGAAACGTCAGTTTGGACGGATGAGAAGACTGCATCCGGTATAGCTAGCAAACCCTTCGCCGATGGGAAACCGGCAGGCCACGAAAGCCAGGATGGAGTCGATGGATCGAGTGGGAGTAACGGGCGCATGACGCTTCACGGAGGCGGGCCCCCTAAGCCACGCGGGCGCATGCAGCCGCACCAGACCTACCAGACCGTTATCGCCGAAGGTCTGCCGCGCGGATTCCGTCATTTTGCCCTGAAGGGCCGGTTCCGGCCGCCCGCCGCCGGCAACCGCCAGGAAACAGCCGAACGTTCCGCGCGCCTCGCGGTTCGGATGAATGCACGCCTGGAATGGGACCCGGTGCCGCCGCGCCAGCCGGGGCTGGAAGACCCGATTCGCAAGGACCATCCGGACCCGCGCGATAATCCATACATTCCGGCGGGATATACCTACTTGCTGCAGTTCGTGGCGCACGACATGGTGGCGACGCGGCTGCCGTTCTGGGCGGCTGCAAACCTGGATCAGGACACCGCGAACAACCGTGATCGCCGGCTGAACCTCGATGCGCTGTACGGCGATGGTCCGACTGCATTGCGCATGATCTATGCGCCGGACGGGCCCGGCGACACCGGGCGAACCAAGCTGCAAATCGGCCGATCTGGCGCGGTGGCCAGAGGGGATGGCACACCGGTCTGCCCGTTCCGCGACATCGCGCGCACGAAACTGCACAACACCGCGGCCGATCTGCCCGGTCTGACCGAACCCTTGATCGCCGACGCCCGCAACGACGATCATGCGGTGATCTCTCAACTCACCATGGTATTTTCCCACCTGCACAACATCTTCATCGACCGCCAGGCACAGCCGCCGACGGACGCGGCCACGGCGGAACTCATCCGGGACACGGCAAAGCGCTTCGATAACGCCCGGGAAGCAACCACCCTGATCTATCGCCGCATCGTCCGCGACGATTTGTTGAAGCGTCTGCTGCATCCGTCCGTGCATGCACTGTACTCGACTGGCCGGCCGCCATTCCTGGATTTGCTGTCCGGCGCCAGGAACGCGGGCGTGCCGCTGGAATTTTCCCACGCCGCCTTCAGGTTCGGCCACGCGATGGTGAAGGATTCCTACCGCATCAACGCCGCAAGCCCCGCCTTCGGTCAGTTCATGAAGGACGCGCTGACCCGGTTTTCGTCCGCCGGTAACACCCGGATGGCGCCGCTGCCCGCATCCTGGCTGATCCAGTGGTCCAACTTCTTCAATATCCCCGGCGTATCCGACCGGAATCATATCAATCTCAGCCGCCGAATCGGACCTTCGGAGCCCAACATCTTGTCCGCGGCAACTTTTGGACCCATCGACCCGTCGGGTGGCGGCGGCGTTTTCTATCGCGACCTGATCAGCGGCGAACTGGCCAATCTATGGCCAGTGTCCGAACTGCTGGCCGCGATGCGAGAGCACGAGTCGCTCGCCCCGCTGGTCAACGCGTCCCCGCTGCTGCGCGACGACTACTGGCAGAATGAGATCATGGCCTGGCTGCGCGGCGGCGACTTCCAAGGTGCGCCGCGCCCCTGGGCCGGACTGCGCGAGGAGGCCGAGGCCGACGACATCGCCGCGCTCTGCGTCGATCCGCCGCTGCTGTTTTTCGTGTTGTTCGAGGCGTTCAAGGACCCCGAAAGCCTGGGTTGCCGGCTGGGCCGCTTCGGTTCGATCGTCGTCGCCGATCCCTTGTTCGGCGAGTTGAACAACCGCCTGCCATCCGAGGAACTTTATGGGTCGCTGACCGAACAACTGGACGCAATTCATCCGGGATTCGGCGACCCGGTGTTCGACAGCCCGCCGACGATGGCCACGCTCATCGGGTTTATCGACCGGCATCTGCAGGCCAGTTCGGACCCGGCGATGAACACACCGTCGTTGCTGTAACCGCTGGCGCACGCGGAAAATCTGCCCGTCCGTGCCCTGGCGCAGAACCGCCCGCCCCGCCATAATACCGGCAACTGGCAAACGGAGACAAAACCCCATGGCAACACAACCCATCCTGGCGCACCGTCCGCTCGGGCGCGGCGGCCTGTCCGTCTCCGCGATCGGCCTGGGGTGCATGTCGCTGTCCGGCATTTACGGTTCGGCGGAGGACGCGGTGTCCGAGGACCTGATCCGCCATGCGATTGACATGGGCGTGGATCACTTCGACTCCTCCGACATGTACGGCTGGGGCCATAACGAACTGGTGGTGGGCCGGGCATTGAAGGGCCGGCGCGACAGAGTCGTGCTGGCCACCAAGTTCGGCCAGACCCAGCGGCCCGGCCAGTCGAACGGCGTTAACGGCCGCCCCGAATATGTGATCGAAGCCTGCGAGGCCAGCCTGAAGCGGCTGGGGGTGGAGGTTATCGACCTGTATTACCAGCACCGCGTCGATCCGGCCGTCCCGGTCGAGGATACCGTCGGCGCGATGGCGAAGCTGGTTCAGCAAGGCAAGGTGCGGTTCCTGGGCATGTCCGAAGCGGCTCCGGACCGGATCCGCCGCGCGCACGCGGTGCATCCGATCGCCGCCGTGCAGACCGAATACTCGCTGCTGTATCGCGAGGAAGCGGAGGCTACCCGCAAGACCACCGCCGAACTGGGCATTGGCTTCGTGGCCTATTCGCCGCTGGGGCGGGGGTTTCTGACCGGGGCGATCAAGACCTTCGCCGATGTCGATGGCCGCCGGGCGGCACATCCGCGATTCCAGGAGGCGAATTTCGACCGGAACCGGGCGCTGGTCGCGAAGATCGAGGATATCGCCGCGGCAAAGGCCTGCACCCCGGCGCAGGTGACGCTGGCCTGGCTGCTGGCGCAGGGGCCGGACGTCGTCGCCATCCCCGGCACCCGCTATGCACCACGCCTTGATGAGAATATCGGCGCCCTGAACGTGGAACTGTCGGCTGCCGACGTGGCGTTGATTTCCGCGGCGATCCCGGCCGGGGCGACGGCCGGCACACGGTATCCCGCGGGCGGTATGGCGGGGGTATTCATTTAGAGGACGCTGCGATAGGCCAACCACTCGACGCCATCCGCCGGCCCTGCATCGTCCTGGCTGGCGCAGGCCCATGGGCGTTTCAACACCGCCAACGCCGCGCGGCAGGCGCTTACTGGTTCGTCACCTCGATCATCGCGCGCACCTTGGGATAAACCTCCCGCGCCCAGCGGGAGCCGCTGAATACGCCGTAGTGTCCAACACCGGTCTGTAGATGGTGCCGCTTCTGGCTGACCCGGATACCGCTGCACAGGTCCAGCGCGGCCATGGTCTGGCCAATGGCGCAGATATCGTCGCGCTCACCCTCCACGGTCAGCAGCGCGGTGCGGCGGATCGCTTCCGGCTTCACCTTTTCGCCATGCCAGGTCAGCTTGCCGAGCGGCAGATCGTGATCCTGGAACACCCGCTTGACGGTTTCCAGGTAGAACTCGGCCGGCAGGTCCATGACCGCATTATATTCGTTATAGAACTTTGTATGGGCGTCGGAGGCGACGACATCGCCGCAAGCCAGCGCCCGGAACTGGCCGATATGCGCGTTCATATGGCGGTCGAGATTCATCGTCATGAACGCCGTCAACTGCAGGAAGCCCGGGTAAACCTGGCGGAAAGCCCCTTTGTAGCGCCATGGCACCTTGGCGATCAGATTTTTCTCGAACCATTCGATGGTGCGGGATTTCGCCAGTTCGTTGACTTTTGTGGGATTTTGCCTTGTGTCGATCGGGCCTGCCATCAGGGTCAGGCTGCGCGGCTGGGCCCTGTTGCCATGTTCGGCCATCACCGCCGTCGCGGCCAGCGCGGCGACGGCCGGCTGGCAGACGGCGATCATGTGACTGCCTTCGCCCAGGACCTCCATGAACCGGATCAGGTGATCGACATATTCGTCGAACCCGAACGTGCCATCGGACAGCGGGACATCCCGGGCATTTTTCCAATCGGTGATATAGACATCGTGATCGGGCAGCAGCACCGCCACCGTGCCGCGCAGCAGGGTCGCGAAATGCCCCGACATCGGCGCCACGACCAGCACCCTGGGCTGCTGGATATCGGTGTCCTTGCGGAACCGCAGCAGCGCGCCGAACGGGGTTTCGAACCGCACCTCCTCCGTCACGCCGACGACATCGTTGCCGATCCTTGCGGAACGGAAACCGTAATCCGGCCGGTAGTGCGATAACGCGCTGTCCGCCAGCAGATTGCATGCCGCCCCGAACTGCCGAAGCGGCTGCGGGGTGAAGTCGCCCAGATCCATCGCCCGAGCAAAACCGGCGCCGAAACGGGCGAGTTGTCGTGCGGGGAACAGCAGGTCGGCCTGCGCCTGGTAGATTTTGTAGATCATCGCCTGCTGTGTCACGAAGGCCCTGTCACTGAATTGTTATCACGTTAACACAAACGCTCGCCATGTCATCGCACATGTTGCTATATTGCGGCGCAGCATGCCAGCACGATCGGGGGTTGTCACCATGGCAGGGGCCACGCTTCTCATAAGCAGCAAGAATTATTCCTCCTGGTCGTTACGGGGATACCTGCTCGCGCGCCTCGCGGGGCTGGCGTTCGAGGAGAAAATCGTCGATCCGGACGACCCGGCCAACCGCAGGGAGCTTTTGGGCCAGTCGTCTTCGATTCGCGTTCCCGCACTCATGCACGACGATGTGGTGATTTGGGATACGATTGCGATCGCCGAATATCTCAATGAAATGTTCCCGCGGGCCGACATGCTGCCAGCGGACCGGATCGCCCGCGCCCGCTGCCGCTCAATCGTTGGGGAAATGCATTCCGGATTCGTGGCACTGCGCGAGGCCCTGCCGATGAACCTGCGGCTCTACCGGCCGGGCTTCGCGGTCTGGTCGGCGGTGCAGGCCGATATCGACCGCATTACCGAGATTTGGCGCGAATGCCTGACGACTTGGAAAGGCCCCTGGCTGTTCGGCGCGAAGCCCACGATCGCCGACGCGTTCTACGCCCCCGTGGTGACACGGTTCCGCAGCTACGACGTAGAAATGGAAGGCGCGTGCGAGCGCTACTGCAAGCAGATCATGGCGTGGCCCGACATGAAAGAATGGTTCGCCGCCGCGCAAAAAGAGCCCGAGCAAATCGACGAACTGGATATCGAATTCTGACGCCGCCGCCTTCCCCGGCGCGAAACCGGGGAAGGATCGGCGCATTCACCACGTATGCGGCTCAGGCACCGGGATGTCGCTTGTCATATCCACGGTGCCGAAATCCGCCGGCCCCACGACCTCCAGATATTCCATGTCCGGCGAGTAATCGAACAGGAAGTGCATGATCCCCGGCCGCTGATGCACGCAGTCGCCGGCTTCGACCAGATGCTCCTTGTCCTCATACATGAACTTCGCCCAGCCCTTCAGCATGACCACTATATGAAAGTCGGCGGTGTGCCGGTGCCATCCCGTGCCTTTCTCCGGCGCCTCCCTGGCGCGGGCCAACTGGGCGATCACCCGCCCGCCGGTGGCGCCGGCGACGCCAAGGTCCCGGTATTCGAAAAACGACCGCAGCCCGTCGGACACCCAAGGTGTATCGCCGGGCTTGACGTGCGTGAATGTATTGACGTTCGGCTTGTCGAGCATCTGCGTTGTTCCCCGTCGAAAGGGGCCGCGGCAGGGCGCTGGACACCCGGTGCGGCCAGTTCAGCAACAGGCCTGCTCTCAGGATTTCCCCCAGCACGAAGATCGGCGACCAGCGTCATCCGTCCCGTATGACAAAGAGCGTGACACGCTGTACAGCCGGCGGCAATGGTTTTCGCGGTACGCGGGGCGGCCGATGCGAAATCGCCCGCCGTTATTCCCCCGACAACTCCCGCCGCCGCCGGTCGAGTTCATCGCTGTAGCGGCGCAGCGCGTACTGTTCCGTCAGCAGCCCGATCACATGCCGGTCGTCGGCATTATCCACCACGATCAGCGCATCGCTCTCGGCATTCTCGAACATCGCCACCGCTTCCTTGATCGTCATCTGCG
>JAJZEV010000062.1 GCA_021805665.1 Pseudomonadota bacterium | reverse complement strand
GGCCTTCCAGCACGGAAGCTGCACCGCCGCGTACATGGCCGGCGCGATGGGTTTCTACCGCTATCGCCATATAGAGCGCGGCACGGGGATGATCCTGAAAGCGGTCGGCCTGCCGCCGCGCGGCCGGCTGTCGATCGGTGCGACGAAAGTGGCGTGGCACCTGATGCAGTGGCGTCAGCGCCGCTTCGCCCGCGAATTGGCCGCTTAACTACGCAAAACACTCGATCGCGGTCGCGATCAGTCGGTTCAACGCGGCCATGTCCATAGCATGGTCCGTCTCATTCGACACCGCGACCGTCAGCCGCTGGCGCCGCAGAATGAAGATCTTCTGATCGGACGCGCCCGATGCCCAGGCCGCATCGCGCGGCAGGTCCGGGAATGCGCCTTCGACATTGCTACGGAAGCAAGCGGCGTAGTTCGTGCCGGTATGGGTCGGGGTCAGCGCGTAATCCACCCAGCCTTCGGGCAGCCGCCGCTCCCCATTCCATATGCCGTCGTTCAGATACAGGACGCCGAACTTGGCATAATCCCGCAGCGTCGCGTATCCGGCGCCGGACGCGATGAGGTTGCCGGCGCTATCCGCCGAATGCTGGTAGCTGCCCATCCCCAGCCGATCGACCAGCATCCCGTATGCGGTTTCGTAATACGGCAATCCACGCCGCCCGATCTGGTCGCGCACGATGGCACCCAGTACGTTCATTCCACTGTTCACGTAGCGGAACACCGAACCCGGCACGGTGGCGACAATAGACCGCTGGGCGGCCTGAAAAGCATCGCCCGCATCCTGATACACCGCGCTGTTCTCGAACCCGATCGTCGTGCTGCCGTCGTCCTGGCGCGCTGGAAAACCCAACCCCGAACGCATCCGCACCAAGTGGTCTAGCGTAATCAGCCGATGGATGCCGCGCGGATCGTGCCAAAGCGGGGCCGGGGCCGGGTCGTGCATCGACGTCAGCCACCCTTCCCGCACCATCCGTCCCACCACCGTCGCGGTGATCGCCTTGGTCATCGACCAGCTCGGGGTCGCCCGATCCGGCGCGCCGAACGCGCTGTATCGCTCCGTCAGCACCCGATCCGGCCGGGCGATCACCACGCCATACACGCCGGGCGACGCTGCAAAGAAACCATCCAACGCCGCCGTTAGCGCCGCCTGAGTCGGCTCCGCCTCCACCGCATCGCCATACGGCCAGGGGCGGTTGGCATCTCGGGATGCCCGCGCGACCGGGCGCGGATCGAACGCCGGCGCATTGGATGGTCCCAGCAGAATCGTCCCGTAACCCGCGCGGGCAATCGCCTGTCCCACGCAATCGCCGGAACGCACGGTTACCCGGCGATCGGCGGCGTCCACTTCGACGGCAAGCGGCGCCATGTCCACGCGGGCGGGCCGGTGGGCGCCCAGGCCCGACGGCGGTTGCGCCACCCGCGGGCGGAAATGCCGATCCGCCGTGGCGCGGTCCAAGCCGCTGACGAACATCATGTCGGCATACCGCTTGGCGGCGAAATTCACCGTCCGCTGGCGCAGCGCCGGGATCGAGGCGTCATAGACCACCGGATCGACGGCACCGAGCGCATCGAGATGCGGGGTGCGATCGAAGATCGTTTCCATCCAGGCCGGCTGGGTCATTGTGCGGCCACCCGATCGAAGAAGCGGCTTTTCATGCCTTTCTGGTTCTCGTACAGCGACCCTTGCAACCGAGCGGGCGGGAGCGGCAGGCGGATTGGCGCGGGGGAGAGGCGCGGTTCGCGCGGCTGGCCGGCGACCATCAGGTCGTTGAACGCTTCGATACCGCCGGGGAAGCCCAGGATCGGCCAGGCGTCCGCCGATCGGAACTGGAACAGCAACAGACGCCGGTCGCGGTCGGAGACATTGGGCGCGGACCCATGTACCGCCCGCACATGATGCACGGTGATCGAACCGGCCTTGCCGGTCAGCGGCACCGCCCGGGAATAATCGACATCGCGGTTGTTCGGGTCCATCGCGCCGCAGAACACGCCGCCGGCATGATGATCGAAGGTCGGCCCCTTGTGGCTACCGGGAATCACCATCAGCGGCCCGTTTTCCAACGCCATGTCGTCGAACATGACGCCGACCGCCGCCATGTCGTCATTGGTGTGCGGATAGAATGCCCAGTCCTGGTGCCACTCCACGGGGGCGCCGAATCCGGCACACTTCATGTTCAGCTTGGCGGTATCGAACCGGATATCCGGTCCCCACAGGGCTTGCAGCACGGCGACGATCTTCGGATGCCGGGTCAATGCGGCATAGGCCGGATCGTGCAGATGCGCCGCCTTGATCCGGCGCACCCGGGGATTGTCCGCGCTGTGGCTGTCCTCCAGGTCGTAGATATCGGTGTGGCCGGTCAGTCCGCGCGCACGTTCCACGAACCCGTCGGTGACGGCGCTTAGCGTCCGCACCTCGTCCGGGGTCAGCACGTCCGGGACGACGATGGCGCCGAATTCGTTGTATTCCTCGATCTGGGCCTTGGTTAGCATGGTTCCCTCCGCTCTTGCGGCGAAGGCTACACCCGGAAGTTCCCGAACTGCCATGGGCAGCTTTCATCCACCGCTTCGGGGAACAGCCGGCCGCGATCCAGCAGCGGCGTCCAGTCGCTATAGGCGCCGACCGTATCGCCAAGATACGGCCCCGCGACTTCAAGCACCCGGGCGTGGTCCAGATGGTCGGCCTCTACTACACCGGCCCGGGGATTTTCCATCGCCCAGACCATACCGCCGAGAACCGCCGCCGTGACTTGCAGGCTGGTGGCGTTGTTGTGCGGGGCGAGCGCGCGCGCCTGCTCGATCGACAGGCGCGACCCATACCAATAGGCGCCCTTCGCATGACCCATCAGCAGCACGCCCAGTTCATCGGTCCCGGAACGGATTTCATCCATCATCAGCCGCTGCTTTGGCTGCTGGTTCCAGTTCCGCCCGGCGAGTTCATGGACGGACAGCACCGCGTCGTCGCAGGGGTGATAGGCATAATGGACCGTCGGCCGGTACGTGACCGATCCGGCTTCCGCGACGGTGTAATAATCCGCGATGGAAATCGATTCGTTGTGCGTAATCAGGAACCCATGCAGCGGCCCGGCCATCGGCGTCCAGGTCCGCACCCGGGTGGAAGCCCCCGGCCGCATCAGGTAAATCGCCGCTCCGCCGCCGAATTCGTGCCGGAATCCATCCGCCGGCAGCGTCTTTTCGTGCGTGCCCCAGCCGAGTTCGGCCGGCTGGCAGCCCTCCCCCACGAAGCCGTCGATCGACCATGTGTTCACGAACTCGCCGGGTTGTTTGGCGTACGAAGCAGTCTGAGTATCGCGTTCGGCGATATGGATGACCTTCACACCCAATCGTTGGGCCAGAGCCGCCCAACCAGCGCGATTCGTCGGGACGTGGGCGTCGTCCGCCAGATTCAACAGCGCCTGCTTAACGAAATGCGACACCAGCCCCGGGTTGGCGCCATGAGTCAGCACCGCCGTCGGCCCCTGACCGCCGGCCAGCGCCAAGGCGCTTTCCCGCAACGCATAGTTGGATCGCTGCGACGGCGAAAGCGACAGGTCTGTGTACCCGCCGGCCCAAGGCTCGATGCAGGTATCCAGATACAGGGCGCCGCGCTGCTGGCAGAACGCGATCAGCGCCACGGACGACACATCCACGCTCAGATTCAGCAGGAAATCGCCTGCCTGGACCAGCGGAGTCAGCACGTCGCGCAAATTCTCGCGGGTCAGCGGCAGCACGGTGAAGCCGATACCGTATGAATCGGCGATATCCCGCCCGCGCCCATCGCCCGAAACGATCGAGATGCGATCGGCCGGCAGATCGATATGGCGCAGAATCAAGGGCAGGACGCCTTGGCCAATGCTGCCGAAACCAAGCATGACCAGACGGCCGCGAAATGCGACGTGTTTCATCGGTCGAGTTCCTTTCAGACAGAACGATCAGGCGGCGATACGAACCGGTTCCGCCGGCAGCACGTCATCCGCCACCTCGATAATCCGCGCTCGGTCGAACCCGTTGAACGCGGTGCGAAGGCAGGCGCCGTATGCCCCAAGCTGCCCGATCTCGATCCAATCGCCTTCCGCCACGTCGGCGGGCAGGTGGAACGGCCCGACCATCGCGTCGGCGCTGTCGCAGGTCGGTCCGAACAGGGAAAACCCGATGGTTTCCTCGCACGCACCGGCTTCCGGGCGGATCAAACGCACCGGGTAGCGAAATCCCAGCGCACCGGCATCCGACAGGCTGCCATACACGCCATCGTTCACATACAGCGCGTCGCCGCGACGGGCCTGCACCTGAACCACCACCGACGTTCCGGCAGCGACCAGCGCCCGACCGGGCTCTGCCCACAGACGGGCACCGTCCAGGCCGAGACGTTCGAATCCCGCCTCGATCTCCGCAAAGAACGCGCCCAGCGGAGGCGGCTCCTGATCCGGGTACGCGACCGGAAATCCGCCGCCGACATCGACGACATCGATTTTCACGCCGGCCGCCGCGATT
>JAJZEV010000134.1 GCA_021805665.1 Pseudomonadota bacterium | reverse complement strand
TGATCAGCGCGCCCACGTCGGTCTTGCGGGCGGTTATCACGCCATCGAACGGAGCCACGATCCGCTTGAACGCCTCCAGCGCCTCCAGACGGTCCACATTGGCCTGTGCCGCGGTTACAGCGGCTTGGCGCGCGGCCGAATCGCCGGTCTTTACGTCGACATCCTGCACCGCGACCGCATCGGACTTCAGCAGCTTCTGCCAGCGCGTCGCGGTAAGTTCGGCCAGTTTATAGTTTGCGACAGCAACCCCGAGGTCCGCCTTGGCATGCAGCAGTTCCTGATCCAAATCAGGCGTATCGATCAACGCGAGAAGTTCGCCGGTTTTCACCTTCGCGCCGAAATCGGTGTACCACATTTTAAGGTAACCGCTGACCCGAGCATAGATCGGCGCCTGGAAGTAGGCATCGATCGTGCCCGGAAGCACGACTTCCTGGCCCGTGACACCAACCAGCGGCTTGATCAGATCGACAGTCGGAATCGCTTCCTCGGCAGTCAATTGCGCGAGTTGTTCTTCGCTTTTGCCACGCTCGAGAATACCGTACCCACCCAGCAGCAGCGCGACGGTGAGCCCGCCCAGACCGTAAAGCAACAGCTTGCCGCGCTTTACCTTTGGCGGGCCGTCCTCGCCGGCGATGACCTCCGGCCCGCTGCGGTCGTGACCATGGCCGGACTCGGCGGAATCAGCCGATGCAGGGTGATGTAACTCCAGCCCCGAGGGCGGTAAAGTTTCCGCGAATGTATCTTGCATTGGGTGTCTCCAGCGGATCAGGCGTTTGAATGGGAGAGTTTAAGACCGGCGGCGGCGGCCTGACGGCGCTGCTGTATCGTATGGACCAAACTGAACACGGTCGGCACGAACAATAAGGTCGCGCACGTAGCCACCAGCAGACCGCCAATCACCGCCCGGCCAAGCGGGGCATTTTGTTCGCCGCCCTCGCCAAGACCCAACGCCGTGGGCAACATACCGATAATCATCGCCAAGGCTGTCATGATGACGGGGCGGAACCGAATCGATCCCGCTTCCAGCGCGGCCCTGACCGGACCGTCGCCCAGCGACAGCCGCTCCCGCGCGAAGCTGATAACCAGGATGCTGTTGGCGGTCGCGACGCCCATACACATGATCGCACCCGTCAGCGCCGGAACCGACAGCGTGGTGTGGGTCAGGAACAGCATCCATACGATCCCGGCAAGCGCAGAGGGCAGACCCGTGATAATCACGAACGGATCGAGCCAGGACTGGAAGTTCACCACGACCAGCAGATAAATCAGGATGATCGACCCGAACAAGCCGGCGAACAGTTCGAAATAGGCGGTCTGCATGGTTTCGACCTGACCGCGCAGGACCACAAAGGCGCCTTTGGGAACCTCATCCTTTGTCTCTGCCAGAATCTTACGGATATCGGTCGCGACCGCGCCAAGGTCTCGTCCTTGGGTGCCGGCGAACAGGTCGATCACCGGCTGCACGTTGTAATGCGAAACCACGGCGTCGCTCGGGCCGCGCCGGATGGTTGCCATCGCGCCCAGCAACTGGCTCGCCTTGCCGTTGGTAATAGGCATATTAGCAAGGTCGGACCATGTATCGACACGATACTGCGGCGTCTGAACCACGATCGGATACGACACACCGTTCTGCGGATTCAGCCAGAAGGCCGGCGCGACCTGGCTGCTGCCCGCCAATGTCGTCAGCACGCTGTCTGCAACGTCGCGCTGCGTCAGTCCCACCATATCGGCGAACGACCGGTTCACGTCCACGTACAATGTCGGCTCATTGAATGCCTGCTGCATCCGCAGGTCGGTTACGCCCGTCACGCCGCGCATCCGTGACAGCAGCATATCGGCATAGACACGGTTCTGGTCCTGGTTCGGACCAATCACCTGCACATCGATGGGTGCCGGCAACCCGAAGTTGAGGATCTGGGTGATAATGTCCGCCGGCAGAAACGCGAAGGTCGTGCCGGGGAACTGCTCAGGCAGTTCCTTGCGAAGCATGTCGATATAGTGCTGGGTCGGCCGGTGTTCGGGATTCAGCGCGATATAGATATCGGCATCCTCCGTTCCGATGGTGCCGGAGTTGCCGTAAGCCAGGTTGATGCCGCTGATCGGCAGGCCGATGTTATCGACGATACCGCTTAGATCGGCCGGCGGAATAACCTGGCGGATTTTCCCCTCCACCAGGTCGCACAATCTGGCGGCTTCTTCGATGCGGGTTCCGGTTTGCGCGCGAAAGTGCAGCTTGATCTGCCCGGCATCGACCAGGGGGAAGAAGTTCTGGCCAAGGAAGGGTGCCAAACTCAACGACGCCACGATTACCGCCATGAACCCGACGATGAACGGCACCGGATGCCCGACGGCAAAGCGCAGGATATTGTAATAGCGTTGACGGATCGCCGCGAACACATCTTCGAACCCTTGCTGGAAGCGCACCAGCGGGTTGCGCGAGCGCTTGGTATCCCCCGTTGTATGATGCTGGTGCTTCAGCAGGAACTTCGCCATCGTCGGCACCAGCGTGGTGCCCAGCAGGAACGACGCGGCCAGCGCGAAGATCACCGCCTCCGCCAGCGGCAGGAACAGGTAGCGCGCGACGCCGCTCAGCAGGAACATCGGCACGAAGACGATACAAATGGACGACAGCGACACCAGCGCCGGGATCACGATCTGGCGGGCACCGTCCATGATCGCGGTCGCGATATCCTTTCCCATCTCCATATGCCGGTTGATGTTTTCGATGGTCACCGTCGCGTCATCGACCAGGATGCCAACCGCGAGGGCCAACCCGCTCAATGTCATGACGTTGATGGTTTCACCGACCACCGACAACATCATCACCGAGGTCAGCACCGCCAGCGGAATGGAAATGGTGATGATCAGGGTTGAACGCCAGCTGCCCAGGAACAACAGGATCATCATGCCGGTCAATGCAGCCGCGATCGCGCCTTCGCGGATGACGTTCGACACCGCCGCCTTCACGAATATCGACTGATCGCCCAGCAGGATGACATGCACGCCCGGCGGCAGCGTCGACTCGATCCGAGGTAAAATCGCTTTGACACCGGCCACAATATCCAGGGTCGAAGCCGAACCGGCTTTCTGAATGGTCATCATGACGGCGCGATCGCCATCCATGCGCACGATGTTCGTTTGCGGCGGAGCCCCATCGTGAACATTGGCCACATCGCGCACGTAAACGATGGTTCCCCCAGCCCGTTTGACCGGCAGATCGTTCAATTCGGCGATCGTCAGCGGGCTGGAGTTCAGTTCGACCGTATATTCGAATTTACCGATCTTTTCCGTCCCCGCCGGAATCACGAGATTCTGAGCGGCCAAGGCGTCCACCACGTCCTGCGGCGACAGTTTGTTGGCCTGCAGCTTGATCATATCCAGGTCCACCTGAACCTGACGCACCTTGCCGCCATACGGCGACGGGATCGCCGCGCCCGCCACGGTCGCCAACTGGGGACGAATGAAGTTTTGCGCCAAGTCGAAGAGCGCGGTTTCCGATTCTGTCTTGCTCGACAAAGCAAGCTGAAGAATTGGAACGCTGGAGGCGTTGTAACTAAGCACATACGGCGGGGTAATGCCCGGCGGCAGCAGCTTCAGAACCGTTTGCGACGCCGCCGTCACCTGCGCCATCGCGGCACTGATATTCACGGTCGGTTGGAAAAAGATTTTGACCACGCCATAGCCCGGTAGCGACTGGGACTCGATGTGCTGAATATCGCTGACCTGCGTCGTCAGCGTGCGCTCGTAATAGTAAACAACCCGCCCGGACATGTCGTCGGGCGGCAGGCCGGTATAGGTCCACACAACGCTGACGACCGGAATCCCGATCGCCGGGAAAATGTCGGTCGGCGTCCTAAAGGCCGCGAGAATGCCAAACAAGGCGATCAAGATCGCCATAACGACAAAGGTAAGCGGCCGGGTAAGGGCTAACCGGATAATCGCAAGCATCGGAGTATTCCTTTCAGCCCAAACGGCCGACTAATGATTGGCCCGCGGTTTGGAACGCAGACAGCCGCCCTGCAACACGAGGTTCCCCACCCGGAACCTGCCAGCCGCGAAGCCAGGATGGCTTCTCTGCTCGGTTTCCCGTCGGGCTGTTTAACGAACGATCCAAGGCATGGCAGCGAAGTTCAAAAACACAACCAGGAGACGCATCGCCGACCGTAAGTTCGAATTCATGCAACTTGACGATCGCCAGAACAATACTCAGACCAAGACCGTGACCATTGATATGGCGGCTTTTGTCAACCCGGTAAAATCGCGTCAAGACCGCATCGCGTTCGGCTTCCGGAATTCCCGGACCATTATCGGCTACCCGGATCACTGGACCGTTCTCCGTCGCCGAGATCGACAACCGGACCATACCGCCGGACGGCACGAATTTGATTGCATTGTCCAACAGATTTGCAACCGCTTCGATCATGAGGTCGCGGTCACCATATATCGGTTCGACCAGGTCCGCCTCAAGGACAAACTCGATGTGCTTTTCCTCGGC
>JAJZEV010000084.1 GCA_021805665.1 Pseudomonadota bacterium | reverse complement strand
ACCGGGTGCCAAACGCGCTGGTAGCTGTAGATGACGCCGCGGCCTTCGACCTCGCGCCAGTCCAGATCGAAGCTGTTGCAGCGGTGGCAGATCCATTCCGGGCCCCACTGCCAGTGATTGCAGCCCTTGCAGAACTGGATGACCAGTTTCTCGTTGCGTGTTCCTTCCCAATAGGGGGTGGACAGTCCATCGGCGCCGGCGGTCGGCGCGGGCAGGCCTTCGGGTAGATACAACATTACAGAGCGGCCTCCGAACCCAGGATCAAGGAGCTGACGGGTGTCACCATCGGACCCCCGATGACGATAACGGTGTCGTTGCGCGGTGCCTGATTGACCGACACGCCGCGGATTTGGCGAACCGCCTCGTTCACCAGTTCCAGCCCGTGCATGTAGCATTCGGCGAGGTTCCCGCCGCTGGTGTTCAGCGGCATCTTGCCTGTCGGGGCCAGCAGGTTTTCCAGGCGCAGCAGGTCGTTGGCCTCCTCTGGCTTGCAGAAGCCGTGTTCCACCAAGCTCATGAGCACACCGCCGGTGAAGTTTTCGTAGCACTGCACCACGCCGATGTCCTTCGGCCCCATCTTTGCCATTTCGTAAAGATTGGGCGCGACGGTGGCGAAGTGGGAACTGGCATAGTTCGGCGCGTTGTGGACCGGGGCGGCGCAGCGGTGGTCGGATCCGCCGGCCACGCCCATCAGGTAGCTGGCCTTGTGTGGCAGGTCTTTTGCCCGATCCGCCGGCATGATGATCACGGCGGCGGCGCCGTCGTTCTCCAGGCAGCAGTCGAACAAATGGAACGGTTCGACGATCCAGCGGGAGGCGTCGTATTTCGCCTCATCCAGCGGCCGGCCATACATGACGGCGCGCGGGTTGTTCTGGGCGTGGTGGTAGGATGCCATGGAGATTGCCCGCAGCGCGTCTTGTGTCACGCCGTGGTCGTGCATGAAACGCACCACCTTCATGACGAATTTCTGCGCCGGGGACATGATGCCGTAAGGGATGGTGAAAGCGTCGTCGCCGGATGCCAGCGGCGCACCGGTACCGAGCCCAAACCGTGCGAACTGGCCCTGCGCGAGGGCACGAAAGGCGACGACGCAGTTAGCCATTCCGGAATGAACGGCCGCAGCCGCGTTACCGATCGCCGCCGCCACCCCGCCGCCGCCGCCGCCCCATTGCATATTGGAGAATCGCAGTTGCTTGGTGCCGAGTGCCGCGGCAAGGCGTGATGGATCGTTGCGGTCGTTCGAGTATGAGGCGAAGCCGTCGATGTCCTTGGGGTTGATGCCGGCGTCCTTTGCCGCGGCAAGGATGGCCTTCAGGGCGAGTTTGAATTCGCTGTCCGGCGATTGGCCGTGCTTATAGTACTCGGTCTCGCCAATCCCGGCGATGACGGTTTTCCCGCGTAGCGTTCGTTCGGTCATTTTATCCTCCCGCAGGCAGTCTGTACCGGGTTGGGGGGAATGACCAGTCCGAGCGACCGTCCGAGCAGGGCTAGCCGCGGGCTTCCTTCTTCCGGGGCGTATGCTTTTCTCCGGCGGCCGTTTATCCTGATGCGTATCGGGATGCGCCCGGCCGTGACGGTAGCGGCTCGGGCCCACCGACCTATTTCCTCCCACCCGAAAACACGGGAAACGAACCCAATGCCCGGTATCCTGACCGACCTTCGCATCGTGGAGGTGTCCGCGTTTATCGCCGCGCCGCTCGGTGGAATGACCTTGGCGCAGCTCGGCGCGGACGTCATTCGCATCGACCCAATCGGCGGCAACATCGATGCGGCGCGCTGGCCGCTCGCCCCCGGGGGCGCCAGCTTGTACTGGGCCAGCCTGAACAAGGCGAAGCGGTCTGTCTGCCTCGCGCTCAACACGCCGGAAGGCCAGGAGATCGCGCAGTCGCTAATCCGTGGTGCCGGCACCCTGCTGACGAACCTGCCCGCCGGCAAATGGATGGGCTACGACGTGCTGCGGCAGGGGCGAGAGGACTTGATCGTGCTGCGCCTGACCGGCAACCCCGACGGCAGTGCCGCCATCGACTATACCGTCAACTGCGCTGGCGGTTTCCCGCTGGCGACCGGCCCGGCGGGCGTCGGGCCGGTGAACCACGTCCTGCCCGCCTGGGATATCGCCGCCGGCCTGTATCTCTCGACCGGGCTGCTGGCCGCGGAGCGCGCGCGCCATCGCACCGGCCACGGGCAGGAGGTGACGCTGTCGCTGGCGGACGTGATGCTGGCCTCGGTCGCCAACCTTGGCTACATCGCCGACGTGCAGGTGAACAATGCGGTTCGCCCCGCGATGGGCAACGATCTTTACGGCGCGTTCGGCCGCGATTTCGCCGTGGCCGGCGGGCGGCGGATCATGCTGGCCGCGATCTCCAACCGTCAGTGGCGGGCGATCGGCAAAGCCACCGGCCTGACGGACAAGCTGGCGATGATCGGCCCGATGATGGACCTGGACCTGGATACCGAGGGCGGCCGTTTCGAAACCAGACACGCGATCGCCGCCGTGCTGGAGCCGTGGTTCGCCCGCCGCACGCTGGACGAGGTTCGCGCCGCGTTCGACGGCAGTGGCGTCCTGTGGGGGCCGTACCAGGATTTCGGCCAGTTGGTGCATGAGGATCCGCGCTGTTCCCTGGCGAATCCATTGTTCGGCGAGGTCGATCAGCCGGGCGTGGGCCGGATCATGACCAATGCCTCGCCGCTGGGGTTCGGCGCCGACATCCGCCCGCCCGCCGCCCGCGCCCCGCGCCTGGGCGAACACACCGAGGCCGTATTGACCGGCGTGCTGGGTCTGTCCTCCGCCCAATATGGCAAACTGCATGATTCCGGCATCGTCGCCGGGCCGACCGAGCGATAGGAGACTGCTACGATGACCACGACCGGCGAACTGCTGGATCTGTGCGCCGCCGCGATGACGCTGGCGGAACAAGCGATGGAAGCATCGCGCAGGGCGGTGGCGCAACTGGTGTCGCGCAACGGCAAGCCAGACGCGGCGTTGGTGGATCTTCACCAACTCGCGGCGCACGGTTTCGCCTGGCAGGCGACCTATGTCGAGGCGCTGCGTCAGGCCCTGCACTGGGCTCGGGCGCTGGAGGCGGCCGGGACGTTTACCGACGTGGAAGCGGCGATTCTGCGGCTGGGTTTCGCGGAGTATGTGGCGCAACTGGCGGGCGGTATTCCGATTAGCCAGACGGAGATGGTGCGCCCGTCCGATATCGGCTTGCCGCCTGAACTGACGATCGGACTGCTGACCAGTCCGGTGCTGGCGCGGCTTTCGGAGCCCGCCATGCTGAATGCCAGCCGGCAAACCCTGGCTGCCGCGGCGATCGAGGGGCGGTTCGGCGACCCGGGGATCGAGGACGATACAATTTCGGCGATCCGCGATCAGTTCCTGCGCTATGCGGCCACCGAGATCGCGCCGCACGCCCAGGGCTGGCACCAGCGCGACGAACTGATTCCGATGCCGGTGGTACAGCAACTGGCCGAAATGGGCGTGTTCGGCCTGACGGTTCGCGAGGAGGACGGCGGCAGCGGGCTGGGCAAGATCGCGATGTGCGTCGTCTCCGAGGCACTCAGCGGCGGCTATATCGGCGTCGGATCGCTAGGGACGCGCGCCGAAATCGCCGCGGAACTGATCGGCATCGCCGGTACGGCGGAGCAGAAGGCGCGCTGGCTGCCGGCGATCGCCTCGGGGGCTATTCTCCCGACGGCGGTGTTTACCGAACCGAACACCGGTTCCGATCTGGGCAGTCTGCGGACGCGGGCGGTACGGGATGGCGACTTCTACCGGGTGACGGGTGCGAAGACTTGGATCACCCACGGATCGCGCTCCGACCTGATGACGCTGCTTGTCCGTACTGACCCGAATGAAGCCGGCTATCGCGGGCTGTCGATGCTGTTGGCGGAAAAGCCGCGCGGTACCGACGCGGACCCGTTCCCCGCCGAGGGCATGAGCGGCAGCGCGATCGACGTGCTGGGCTATCGCGGCATGAAGGAATACGAGATCGGCTTCGAGGACTTCAAGGTTCCAGTGGCGAACCTGCTAGGCGGGGTTGAGGGCCAGGGCTTCAAGCAGTTGATGGAAACGTTCGAGAGCGCGCGTATTCAGACGGGTGCGCGGGCACTGGGTGTGGCGCAGAACGCGCTGGAACTGGGAACGGCTTATGCGCGGGACCGAAATCAGTTCGGGAAGGCTATTATCGGGTTTCCGCGTGTCGCCAACAAGATCGCCTGGATGGTGACCGAAACGATGTTGGCTCGGCAGTTGACCTATTTCGCTGCTCGGCAAAAGGACAGCGGTCAGCGCTGCGATATCGAGGCGGGCATGGCGAAGCTGCTGGCCGCGCGGGTCGCGTGGTCGAATGCCGACTCCGCACTCCAGGTGCATGGCGGCAATGGTTACGCGGTGGAGTACCCGATCAGCCGGGTGCTGTGCGACGCACGTATTCTGTCGATCTTCGAGGGCGCCGCGGAAATACAGGCGCAAGTGATCGCCCGCGGGCTATTGGGGCGGCA
>JAJZEV010000061.1 GCA_021805665.1 Pseudomonadota bacterium | reverse complement strand
TGAACAGCGAGGCGGCCTTGCGCACCAGACGTTCGTCGATACTGACGAGCCCGACCAGGCGAACCACCAAGCCGTCGGCGCACTGAACACCGAGCGCATGGCCCTTCCGTTGGCCAGGCCACGAATCGCTGCTTAGCCGCGCTTCTGCTGTCCGTGCGAGGATGGCCGGATCAGGCCCGGCCAAGACGAATGGGCATGGCGTCGGATGGGCGTAGCGTCGGATGGGCGTAGCGTCGGATGGGCGTAGCGTCGGATGGGCGTGGCCGGCCCATTTTAACGCCCAATGGGCATGCGCCCGTCATGACGGTGCGGGGGCAGCGGCTTCCGCAGGGGGCATCAAACCCGCCCGGTGATCCCGGCGAACACCACCGCCAACCGGTCGCCCAGCCGGCGCGGCATCGCGACCGCGGGCCAACGGTCCAGATCACGCCGGGCGAGCACGGCCGGCAGGATGGATGCCACCGCGGGGTGGGGGATTGGCGCCCGCTGCCCTTCGCCCAGCAGTCGCTTTGCCTCGCTTACCATGTCGGCCAGGACAGCCCGGGCGGCGGACGACCCCGGATCGTCGATAAAGGCCTCGGGCGACAAACCGTGCCTTAGCAGGGCGTCGCGCGGCAGCAGGCAGGCCCCCTGCCCGGCCAGCACACCGGTTGCCCGCAGCACGCCGGCCGCCCCATAGGCCGCGCCGAACGGACGGGCAGCACCGGGGTCGGGCGCACCTAATGCGGACGCTGCGGCAACGGCCAGCCCGCCGGCCCCGGCCAGCAGCCACGCGCGCCAATCGGCCAGTGTCTCGAAATCTCCATAAACCTCGGTCTCGCGCGCCTCGATCAGCGGCAGCAGGTGCGCCGGGTTCAGGCTGCCGGCGGCGAGGCACGCGGTCAGCGGGGTGGCGACCTCGTGCCGCTTGTCCTCGCCTTCGACCACCTCGCGCCACCATTGCAGCCGGATCAGCGCCAGCGGCGCCTCGCTGGCCACTTCCCGGGCCCGGGCCAGTTCGTGGTTGAACGCATACAGCACCAGCAGCGCATCGCGCCGGGCGGGCGGGGCAAACAGGGCCGTCAGGAACCGGTCCGGATCGTGACGGCGAACCAGATCGGCGATCGCATCGTTCATGGCGCGGTGGTGACGCGGTTGCCGGCCGGATGCAAGACCCGCATGCCGCGTGGACCCGCACCCAGGGTTGACGCCCAACCGGGCTGGCCATAGCTAACACGGCGTTTCCGGCCGCATCCGCGCCGAACCACCTTGCTGCAACTGGGAGACATACGATGGCTTTCGAACTGCCGACCCTGCCCTATTCCAAGTCCGCCCTCGGCGCCAAAGGCATGTGCGAGGAAACCCTCGACCTGCATCACGGCAAGCACCATCAGGCCTATGTCACCGCGCTGAACGGTTTCGTGGAGAAAGACCCCGCGTTGCAGGGCAAGTCCCTGGACGAGATCGTGAAGTCCACCGCCGCCGCCGGCGGGCCGGTGTTCAACAATGCCGGCCAGCATTGGAACCACATCGTGTTCTGGGACTGCATGAGCCCGAGCGGCGGCAGGATTCCGTCCAAGCTGGAAGCCAAGATCAACGCCGACCTCGGCAGCGTCGCCGCCTTCAAGGACGCCTTCAAGGCGGCCGGCGTCAGCCAGTTCGGCTCCGGCTGGGCGTGGCTGGTTCTGGGCACCGACGGCAAGCTGAAGGTGACCAAGACCGCCAACGGGTCCAACCCGCTCGCGACCGGCGAGGGCAAGGTGCTGCTGGGCTGCGACGTGTGGGAGCACGCCTACTACCTGGACTTCCGCAATGTGCGTCCGAACTACCTGCAAAACTGGCTGGATAACCTGGCGAACTACGAATACGCCGAAGCCCAGCTTTAACCGCCGCGATCGTGCCGTGGTTCGGGTGCGCCCGGCCACGGCATCGCGTGCGCCGGACTTATGACGATTGTCTATAAATTCGGTTGCCTTCGCCCCCAAATCGGCCGACGCTGAAACCGCAATGACCTGCCGCCAAAGCAGGCTTGGCTTGGGGAGAACATATCCATGTCAGCGACAACCGTATCCAGCGGTCTGACCGACGCACAACACAGCAAACAGTTACGCAAGGCCGTCATCGCCGCGACTGTCGGCACCACCATCGAGTGGTACGATTTCTTCATTTACGGCACCGCCGCCGGGCTGGTGTTTCCGAAGCTGTTCTTCCCCAACTCCGACCCGTTGGTTGGAACCCTGGCGGCGTTCAGCACCTACTTCATCGGTTTCGTCGGCCGCCCGATCGGCGCGGCCATTTTCGGCCATTACGGCGACCGTATCGGCCGCAAGGCGACATTGATCACCACCCTGCTGCTGATGGGTATCGCGACGTTCCTGGTGGCGCTGGTCCCCGGCTACGACTCGATCGGTATCTGGGGCGCCGTCATCCTGACGGTTCTGCGCACGCTGCAAGGTATCGGCGTCGGCGGAGAGTGGGGCGGATCGGTTCTGATCGCGATGGAATGGTCCAAGGGCCACGGCAACCGCGGCCTTGTCGCCTCATGGCCGCAATTCGGCGTGCCGTGCGGCATATTCCTGTCGAACGCCGCGATGCTGGCATTCAGCGCATGGTCGGGGGCGGACTTTATCGCGTGGGGCTGGCGGGTGCCGTTCATCCTCAGCATCGCGCTGGTCGGCATCGGCCTGTGGATCCGCATCGGGATCCTTGAAACACCGGTCTTCAAGCAACTGGTCCAGGACAACAAGATCGAGAAAGCCCCGATCCTGGAGGTGGTGAAGAAGCAGCCGAGGCAAATCATCCTGTCCGCGCTGATCCGCATGGCCGAACAGGCGCCGTTCTACATTTTCACTGCCTTCATCTTCGCCTACGGCACCGGCACCCTGCATATGTCGCGCGAACTGGTGCTGTCGTCGGTACTGGCGGCCTCGCTGCTGTCGTTCGTCAGCATCCCGCTGTCAGGTCATCTGTCGGACAAGATCGGCCGCCGGAAGATGTATCTGATCGGCGCCGCCGTTACCGGGGTATTCGGCTTTATCTACTTCGCGCTGCTGGGCAGCGGCTCGCCGACGCTGGTGGTGATCGCCATCGTGCTGTCGCTGATTCCGCACGACATGATGTACGGTCCGCAGGCCGCGTTGATCGCCGAGGCCTTCACGCCCAGGCTGCGCTACAGCGGTGCCTCGCTTGGCTATCAGTTGGCTTCGATCATCGCAGGCGGCCCGGCCCCGCTGATCGCGACGGCACTGTTTGCCGCTTACCACACCGGCTATGCGGTCGCGATCTACATCGCCGGGTGCGCGATCGTCAGCCTGATCTCCGCGGCGATGATGCCGGATTACACCGGCCAGGATATCTCCGCCGAATACGACGACTGATCGGCGCCCTTGAGTAAACGGCGTGTGTCGGCCACATAACCGGCTGACACACGCCTGCAAGGACGCCCCATGGCCAGCATGAACGACCTGCGCGCCCAGCGCGCCAACCTGGAAAACCTGATCGAGGTCCGCCAGCGGGAGGTCGGTGCCGACCACCCCAGTCTGGCGGACGATCTGCGCGACCTCGGCCGGCTGTCGCACGAGCTTGGCGATATGATGGACGCGCAGGCGCAGCTCAGCCGGGCGCTGGCGCTGCATACGGAGAGTTTTGGCGCGAATCATCCGGAGGCGGCGACCGACATCAACCATTTGGGCCTGATCCTGCACGACATCGGCGACCTGGAAGGCGCGCACGATGCGTTTGAACGGGCGTTGGCGATCGACGAAGCGGCACTGGGGCACGAACACATCAATGTCGCGCGGGATGCCAACAACCTGGCCGGCGTTCTGAAAGACCTCGGCGACGGGTTCTCTGCCCGGGAGGCGCTGGACTGGTCGCTGTCGATCTACATGAAGACGCTGGGGCCGGATCACCCAACGACCAAAAGCGTTGCCCGCAATCGCGCCGGATTGCGATAAAGGGCCAGATTTTTGTTGTGCGATGCGGCAAAGCGAGATTAACTTCCGTTGAAACTTGGCATTTGCTTCGGCAATGCGCATTTGGATTGCCTTCCTGGCCTCGCGTTAAACGAAACAGGAGACAACGATGCCCGATCACGACACGCCAGTTGCCCCCGCACCAACGCCAACGGTTCTTCCGCACGGCCAGGATAACGAACATCTCGACGATCAGGAGAAAATCCTGGCCGGACGATACGATGTGAACTATCCGGCCCTGCTGACGAAGGATGTAGCCGGGGGCTAGCCCGCCGATTTCGTTGGATTGACTTCCCCCGTGGGTGCCCTGCCCGCCGCGGCCGCGGCGGTGTATCGCGGGGTGCCGGCGAAGGGGCGATTCGCATCGGCCATCACGGTTTCGCGCATGGCAATCCGTGCTGCGTGCCCGACGTTCACCCTGTACCACCGAACGGGGGCGAAGCCGGGGCGATGACGGGAAGTTCGGACGATCCGCGGGCGCTGCGGCAGTACGTTCACCATGTTGGACGTCGCGTTATTGTACTGAGTTTCCTGTGTCTGAGTTCCTGTCAGCCGGCGTTACTG